>JAHBWF010000042.1 GCA_019637105.1 Labilithrix sp. | reverse complement strand
GCCGCTGCCGGCAAGGTGAAGCGGGCGCTCCTCCCCGTCGCCGCGGCGACGTCGCTCGTCGCCGGGTGCTCGCGCGGCGACGCCGCGGATCCCTACGCCGAGGAGATCGCCCGCCGCGAGGCCTTCACGCGCGCCGCGCTCGACGCCGGCGGCGCGTCCCGGGCGCTCGGCGTCGCGTCGACCTCCGAGGTCCGCTTCGAGGAGGGCTTCGGCATCCTCTCGTTCGAGCTCGACAAGGAGGACGGGCACGCGAGCTTCACGAACCACGCGTTCCGCTGGATGGGCCAGAACGCGCACGTCCGGCTGAAGACGCACGGCAAGACGCCGATGAAGCTCCAGATCGTCGGCTGGGCGCACCTCAAGGTCATCGGCGCCGAGCCCGTGATCAGCATCTACGTCGACGGCCTGCACCTCGGCTCGACCGAGCCCATCGGCGGCGAGGGGCACTACTGGATCGAGCGGATCGTCCCCGAGTGGGCGCTCCGGCGTCCGTGGGTCGACCTCGTGATCCGCACCACCGCCGTGGGGTACCACTGGAGCGATCCCCCGGAGCTCAAGGTCCTCAACGTCTACCGGTTCGGCTGGACCGAGGCGAACTGAAGCAGCGCGCGCCGCACCGCGAGCACCACGCTCGTGCCCTCGACCGGGTGCATCTCGAAGTCCTCGCGCTCGCCCGTGCCGTCGACGAACGCGACGAAGTCCGGGTCGTCGCGCAGGCGCGGGTCGCTCTTCAGGCGCGCGTTCAGGACGATCACGTTCGTCCAGGTCTCGTGGACGAACTGCCAGAACGGCGTCGTCTTCTGCCACTGCTCGACGCGCACGAAGCGGTCGAACGCGTAGACGCCGCGCGAATAGTCGGGCTCCAGGATCACGACCGCCGGCATCCAGTCGGCCCGCGGCGCGGCGGGGCCCCACGGGAGCGACACGAGCCCGAGCCTGCGGAGGGCGTGGATCGTCGCTCGGTTCTCCTGCGCCGACTCCGGCGGCGGCGGGCCGGCCGGAGCGAGCGCGCCCGGCAGGCCGTCGGGACAGCCGCGACGAGGAGCGCGCTGCGAAGCGACCGGCCCGCAGCCAGCGCGCCGGGCGCGTCCGCGCGAGCGGAGAGCTGCCGCGCGGACGACCCGCCGCCGCGGCGGCCGCCGCGAGGACGAGGAACGTGAGCGGCAGGACGTAGTGTTGCCTCGGGTGGACGAGCAGCGCCGAGCCACCCGTGGTGACGGCGACGACCAGGAGGAGCGGCAGCCAGCGGCTCAGCCGCGCCGATAGCCGTGGCGCTCGCCGTCCGGTCACCGCGGCCAGCGCCCACGCCGACGTGACGATCAGCGAGGCCAGGGCGGCGCCGCGGAGGAGGTCCGGCGCGTGCGGCAGCGGCGCGAGCAGGTCGCGCACCGCGCCGGGGAGGAGCGAGGCGTTCCGCTTCACGTGCCAGGCGAAGGCCTCGGGGTTCTCGCGCGCCGCAGCCGCGATCGACTCGGCGCTCGGGAACGCCTCGCGCGCGAGCGTGCGCCAGCTCGTCCACGGATCGAGCGGGAGTCGGCGGTCCTCGACGACGTTCAGCGCGTAGTGCTGTCCGAAGGCGAAGAACTGGCGGCCGTACGCGAACGGATCGCTCGCCTTTCCGAACGCGGCGCGGAGGAGGAGCGGCGGGAGCGCTGCGACGAGCGCCCCGGCGAGGGCCGCGCTCCGGCGTCGCCCGCGATCTCGCGCGAGCCCGACCAGGCACCACGCGACGACGAGCGCGGCGAAGCCCGCGGCCGGCAGGAAGAGCTCCGGGCGCGCGTAGGCGGCCGCCGAGAGCGCCGCCGAGGTGAGCGCGACCCCCACGCGCGCGTCCCGCGCGTACGTCGACGCGAGCGCGCCGAGCGCGAGGACGAGCGTCGCGAACTTGCCGACGAACGGCCACGTCGTCGCCGCGGAGGAGAGCGCCCAGACGGCCGCGACGGCGACGGCCGCGAAGAGCGGCGCGCCCGAGCGGCGGGCGAGCGCGTAGAGCGCGACCGGCGAGGCGGCGGTGAGCGCGAACCAGCCGAGGAAATAGAGCTTCAGCGGGTCGGGCTGGAAGACGCCGAGCGCGCGGTACCACATCGGGTAGAGCGGGCTCGACTCCGCGAGCGGGAGGAAGCGCTCGCCGAGGTGCCGCGCGCCGTCGAGGTAGATCGTCTCGTCGTCGAAGTAGACGTCGAACGTCCCGTCGAGGCCGATCGCGACCTTGAGCGCGAGGCCGACGACGGCGATCGCGGCGAGGCGCGACGGCCACGCGCTCCCGATCGCGTCCGTGCGCCGCGCCATCGCCCGGTCACCGCGCCGAAGCTCGGCCCATCACGTCGCGCCGGAGCCAGACGCGCACCGTGCCGAACGCGGCCGCGAACACGTAGCGCTCCTTCATCCACGCGAAGAGCTTCGGGCAGTGAGCAGCGAAGTCCTGCGCGGCGTCCTTGGGGAAGGTGAACGGCGCCCGATCGTGGAGGGTGAAGGCCGCCGGAGGGGCCGCCTCGACGCTCGTGAGCACGAGCCGCTCGGCGTCGTCGCGGTAGGCGACGAGCCAGCTCTTGAGCTCGGCCGAGGGCCGCGCCCCGGGCCCTCCCTCGAGCGCGGCGTCGACGTTGAGCTCGAAGCTGTAGATGACCGGCGACGCGCTCTTTCGCCGCGCGAGGAACAGGAGGTACGGATCGAAGCCGTAGGTCTGCACGCGCTCGTCGGGGCGCGTGTGGAACGAGAGGTAGGCGGCCGCGTCGCGGAGGTCGTTGGCGAAGTAGTCACCCCACGGGAAGCGCTCGAAGTAGGCGCGGCTCGCGCGCTTCTCGGCGGTGTCCCCGGCCTCGGCCCACCCGTTGCGGAGGCCGGGGGACTTCCACGCGTCCTCGCCGGACTTCAGCCCGAGCGCGAGCGCGGCGACCGCCGCGGCGATCGCCACGGCGTCGTGGCGCGCGCCGCGCTCGCGGGCGGTCCGGAGGCGCTCCGCGACGGCGCCGAGGATCACGAGCTGCGCGACCGCGGTGCCGAGCGTCAGCATGTGGAGGTGATACGGGAAGGCCTTCCCCTGCCCGGCGAAGACGACGAACCCACCGAGCGGCAGCACGGCGGCGAGGAGGGCGCGCCGCGGCAGCTTCAGCGCGAAGAACGTCACGACGAACGCGGCGAAGGTCGCCATCGCCCAGTCGAGCCGCGGCCCGTTGTTGTACGCGCGGTACGCGCCGAGCAAGGTCTCGTTCCAGATCGTGTGGTGCAGGCGCGGCACCTTCGCCAGGATCTCGAGCCCGCGGCCGAGATCCTCGAAGGCGAGCACGAACGCGAGCATGGCCGCGCCCGCCGCGAGCGCCCCGCCGACCGCGCTCGCGAGCGCCCGCCGCACGGGGATGGCGACGCCCCCGCGGTCGAGCACGAGGACCGCGAGCTGCAGGGCCGAGAAGATCGCGCACGGCGGCTTGCCGAACCACGTGAGCGACGTCGTCAGGCCCGCGAGCCCGAACGCGACGATCGCGCGCCGCCGGTCGCGCGTCGAGTGCGCGATCGATTGGATCGAGAGCGACGTGAGGACCAGCAACGAGTAGAACGCCTCGCGCTGCGCGGTGTGCCACCAGTCGTAGCGGACGTATTGCGCGCCGAGCAGCGCGAGCCCGGCGAGGCCCCAGACGACGAGCGCCCTCCGCCGCGGCGCGCCGCTCCCGAGGTCCAGCCCGATCCATCGAGGCAGCGTGACGCCCGCGGTGACGTAAGCGGCGGTCAGCATCGCGGCGTCGATCGATCGGAAGGCGTGCTCGTCCTCGCCGCCGAAGAGCTGCATCACGTAGTGCCACGCGTGCGGGAGCGGCCCGTTGATCTCGTGGATGTCGCGGTAGGCGCGCTCGCCGTGGCGGAGCGCCCACGCGACGTACTGGAAGATGCCCTGATCGCGCCCGAAGATGCCGAACGTCTGCGCGCGCAGCGCGAGGACGGTCGGGACGATCGCGATCGCCGCGACGATCGTCGGGAGGAGCCACGGCGCGCGCGCTCGAAGCGCGTCCGCCGCCGTTCGCAGCGTGCTCGCCGCCGCGCCGGCGAGCGCGGGATCGCCCGCCAGAGGCTCGCCCGCCGACGAGCGCGCCGCGCGGCGCTCGTCGTCCTTCATCGGGCGCGCTCACGAAGCAGCGCTTCGACGCGCGCGCACCCGTGCTCCTGGGCGATCTCGAGGGCCGTCTTGCCGTTCGCCCGCCGATGCGCGTCGACCCCGCTCGCGAGGAGGCTCGCGGCGCGCTCGAGCGCGTCGGTGCGCGCGGCTTCGTGGAGCGGAGGCCAGGCGCCCTCGCGCGTGGGCGTCGCGCCGACCTTCAAGAGGGCCTCGGCCGCGCGATCCCGCGCGTAGCGCAGCGCGACGTCGAGCGCCGTCTCGCCGCCCGGCGTCTTCGCCTCGACGAGCGGGGCGCGGAGCACGAGCGCGCGCACGAGCGGGAGGTCGTCGGTGGCCGCGGCGGCGTGCAGGGCGGTGAAGCCGCGGGCGTCGGCGCGCGACGGGTCGGCGCCGGACCAGAGGAGGACGGAGGCGAGCGCCGCCGTGGAGAGCGGATCCTTCGTCGCGAGGAGGTGGAGCGGCGTCTGCCCGAACGCGTCGGCCTTGTTCGCGTCGGCGCCGGCGCGGAGGAGCGCGCTCACCGTGTCGGCCGAGCCGCTCAACACGGCGTCGTGCAGCGCCGTGCGACGGCGCGGTCCGGCGGTGGCGTCGACGTCGCTCGCGCGCATCGTCGTCGCGAGGAGCGTGACGGCGGCGTGGTGTCCGCGCCGCGCGGCCAGGTGGAGCGGCGACGCGCCGTCCGGCGCGCGGGCGTCGAGCGTCGCGCCCCGCGCGACGAGCAGCGAGACGATCTCGGCGTCGCCTGCGCTCGCCGCCTCGAGGAGCGCCGCGTCGCCGACGCGCGCGCCGTCGGCGAGCGCCACCTCGACCGCGCCGCGTCCGTCCGGGATCGCGCGCGTGACGGCGTCCCCGCGCGCGGCGCAGCCGACCATGAGGCCCGTCGTCAAGATCGCCGTCGCGGGCACGCGCGCGCGCACCACCGCCACGAGGCGCGCGAGGCGCAGGTCCCGCCGCGCGGCGAGCTCGATCGCGAGCGCGGTGACGAGCGCCGCCGCGAAGAGCGCGAGGCCGTAGCCTCCGGCGCGGAGCGGCGAGAGGAAGACGCCGCCGGGCAGCGGCTGCGTCAGCGGCGCGAGCGGCGGATGGAAGCCGGGATCGACCCTCCGGCGCGTCGCCGCGACGACGTGGGGGATCACCCGGAGCGCGCCGCCGAGATCGCCGACGTCGAGGTAGCGGCCGGCGTGCTCGTAGGCCGCGGCGCGCAGCACGCGCGGATCGCCGACCGACGCGCAGCCGTCGACGGCGATCCCCCACCAGCCGAGCTGGATCGCGCACGGGCCGGCCGGGAGCTTCGGGGCGTCGGCCTCCGGCGCCGCCTTCGAGTCGGCCGTCGGCGGCCGCGTGTCGCCCTCCGGCGGCGACGGGCTGAGCCGCACGTCCACCGGCAGGTCCCACGCGGCGAGCGTCGCGAGCATGTGCTCGGCCACGACGCGGTCGCGCGCCCGGACCTGCCGCGTCGGATCCGCGATCGCGCGGAGCGCGCCCGGGGCGACCGTCGCGACGTCGCGCGGTCCGGGCCGCTTCGTGTAGCGGACCTCGTAGACGACCTGCTTCGGCGCGGCGTTCCAGGTCGCGCGGATCGCCGGATCCCAGAGGGCGAAGGGCGTCTCGAACACGCGCACCGGCTCGAGGTGGAGCGCGTCGTTGTCGGCGAGGTGGAGCCGCGTCCGGTAGTCCTCGAAGGTCGGCAGCGTGGGCTCGTACGACTGCGGGAGCACGAGCCAGCGGACCTGCCGCTCCTCGAGCCACGTCGAGATGCGGCCCGACTCGAGCAGCGCGGCTGTCTTCGGATCGGACAGCCCTCCGAGATCGATGACGCGGCGACGGGCCGCGTAGCCTATGCCGCCGATGTCGAAGCTCGCGAGCTCGCCCTCGGGGAGCGTGTCGACGAACCCGCCGGCGCCGAGCTCGGTCGCCTGGATGTGCGCCACCGCGAGGGCGTTGGCGTGACGGAGAGAGCCGGCGATCGGCGCGGCCAGCGCGATCCACGGCGCGATCGCGATCGCCGCGATCCCGCCGAAGGGCGCCCGCTCCGCGAGGCCGGCGATCCGCGCCAGATCGCGGAGCACGAACGTCACGCCGAGCGGCACGCAGAGGGCGAAGAGCAGCGGCGTGAGCGGCTGGTAGCGGCCGCCGTGGCCCGGCGTCGGGAGCAGGAGCACGTAGAACGCCGCGTGAAGGATCGCCCAGGCGAAGAGCAGCCTCGGGGCGTCGTCGCGCGCCGGGCTCTCCGCGAGCTCCTCGCCGGCGCCGCGCGCGAGCCGGAGCGCGCCGTAGGCCGCGAGCGCGACGAGCACCCAGACGACGCCGAGGCTCGTGTCGAACGTGTAGCTGCCGAGGCGCGTCCCCCACGCGTCGAGGTAGTCGAGCGCGCGGTCGCTCCGCGACAGGCCGCTCGACATCTCGAACCAGAGCCAGCGTCGACCGGCGAGCGTGCTCGGCATCGCGTGGCCGGCCTTGGCGACGTTGGAGCCGACGTAGACGGCGACGCTCGCGATCCACGGGCCGGCGATCGCCGCGACGTCGCGGGGGCGCTTGCGCAGGAGCGCGTACGCCGCGAGGAGGCCGCCGAGCGGCGCCGCCTCGGGGCGCAGGAGCGCGAGCGCTCCGGCGGCGACCCCGGCGACGATCGCGCGCCGGCTCCGACGCCGCGCGCCCTCCGCGCCGCGCGTCGCCGCGTCGCCGCTCGTCGCCGCCCAGATCGCCGCGAGCGACAGCGCGACGAAGGGCATCGCCTCCATCCCGGAGCAGGCGAACCACAGCACGTTCGGCGAGACCGAAGCGAGGAGCGTCGCGGCGAACGCGGTCCGATCCCACGTCGCCGGCGCGACGCCGTCGGGCCGCGCGCGCCGCACGATCGCGTAGAGGAGCTGCCCGGACGCGAGCGCCGCGAGCCCGTTGAGGACCAGCGCCCAGCGGCTCGGCTCGAGCAGGCCGAGCTTGAAGTCGACCGCGAGCAGCGCCGCCCAGAGGTAGCTGGTCGCGGCGGCGCCGTGCTGCCCCGGCGCGTAGCCGAGCGTCCCCGTCTCCGCGAACGTGCGCGCGACCACCTGGTGGATCCACGCGTCGTCGAGCGGGAGCCCGCGGCCCGGCGAGAACCACGCGATCGCCGCGACCTGCGCCGCGGCGAGCAGGGCCCGCGCGAGGAGGTCCCGGCGCTCGCGGATGAATGCCAGGCGGCGTGACGACATGAAAGGCAAGGAGAGGACCGGATCGTCCGGAAATCGGGGCGGAACCTTGCCAGAAAGTCGCGTGCCGATCCACCCGCGGACCGTCTCGTCGCCGGCGGTCGCGTCGCGTGTCCCCAGGGGCGTCGCGTCTTGCAACGACGGGCGACGAACGGCGTCCCGGGGAGACGAACCTCTTGCAACGACGGAGGCGACGAGCGGCTTCCTCGAGGACAATCCTCGGCCACGACGGGCGACGTCCCGGCGAAGACGGCTCCTCCAGCAACGACGGAGGCGACGAGCGCTCCCGGAGGAGGACGGACCTCGGCGCGGATCCGCGCCGGCGGCGTCGCGCGCGAGCGAGGCGCGCGCACCCTCGGATTTGGCCGCGCCGACTGGACACGATCCCGGCGCGGGGGCATCCTTCCTCGCGTCGGGGAAAGAGGTCCCCGCTGCTTCGCGAGGTGCGTGATGGCCGACCCCAAGATCGAGACGTTCGAGCAGTTCTGGGACTTTTACGTCGGCGAGCACAAGAAGAAGTCGACGCGCCTCCTCCACTTCATCGGCACGACCGCGGCCGTCTCGTGCCTCGCTGCCGGCCTCCTCACCAAGCGCCGCTGGCTCCTGCTCGTCGCGCCGGTGTGCGGCTACGGCCCCGCGTGGATCGGCCACTTCTTCGTCGAGAAGAACAAGCCCGCGTCGTTCAAGTACCCGCTCTGGTCGCTCCAGGCGGATTTCGTGATGTGGTGGAAGACGCTCTCCGGCCAGATGCAAGCGGAGGTCGATCGCGTCGTCCGCCAGGAGCTCGAGAAAGAGCGCGGGGAGACCGACGACGACGCCCCGCGCGAGCGCGCGTCGATCCAGAACGAAGCCGTCAACTAGGACCCGGACGCCACGATTTCGACCGGTTCGTTCCGTCCTTACGACGAGCGAGGGGTCGGAAGAACCTCCCGTCATCGCACGGGCATGCGTCCTGGAACACGAGGCTCCCGGACACGAAGCCGGGCGTCGTCCTCGGTCCCGAGGAGGCCCGGCTCATGCGACGGCCGCGCGTCGGCTCAGCTTCTCCGCGAAGTTTGCCGTGTCCGCGCCCGTGATACGCTCGTCCTCCACCCTCGCGCTGGAGGATCGGGGTGAGCGAAGCCCGCCCGGGCCGGGGACCGCAGGGACAGGGTCGCGTCGGCACCGTGATCAACGGCAAATGGCAGGTCGACGCGCGCATCGGCGCGGGCGGGATGGCCACCGTCTACGCCGCGACCCACCGGAACGGGCACCGGGCCGCGCTGAAGCTCCTCCACGCGCCGCTCTCCCGCGATCCGCAGACGCGCGCGCGGTTCTTGCGGGAGGGCTACGTCGCGAACGCGGTCGGGCACCCCGGCGTCGTCGCCGTCCTCGACGACGGCGTCACGGAGGACGGCGCCGTCTTCCTCGTCCTCGAGCTGCTCGAGGGAGAGACCATCGACGCGCGGCGCGTGCGGTTCGGCGGGGCGCTGCCGATCGACGAGGTGCTCGACCTCGCCGACGACGCGCTCGCCGCGCTCGCCGCCGCCCACGACAAGGGCATCGTCCACCGCGACGTGAAGCCCGAGAACGTCTTCTTGACGAACGACGGGACCATCAAGCTCCTCGACTTCGGGCTCGCCCGGATGAAGCACGCGAACGAGGAGGCGACGCAGACGGGGGTGACGATCGGCACGCCCGAGTTCATGCCGCCCGAGCAAGCCGCGGGTCGCCGCGACGCGGTCGACGCGCGCTCCGACGTCTGGGGGCTCGGCGCGACGCTCTACACGGCGATCACCGGGCGCTACGTCCACGACGACGCGCAGTCGCTGCACGAGCAGCTGATCGCCAGCGCCACGCATCGGGCGCCTCCGATCCGGCAGCTCGCCCCGCACGTGTCCCCCGCCGTGGCGCGCGTGATCGATCGCGCCCTCGAGCTCGACATGGACGATCGCTGGCAGAGCGCGAGCGACATGCAGGCGGCCCTCCGCGAGGCGCGCGGTCCGCGCGGCGAAGGCTTCGCGGCGGACAGCTTGACGGTGCGCGCGGCGTCGCTCGAGGCGGGGCCCGCCTCGGTCGAGGAGCCGGAGTCGTCGGACAGGACGCGGCAGCTCCCGGCGCCGCGGCGAAGCTACCCCGACCCGGCGCCCCGGGACGGCTTCGGGAACGACGAGGATGCGCCGTTCGCGAAGACGCAGGCCTCGCCGGCGGTGGTGTCCGCGCCGCCGCATCGGCTCCACGAGAGCGTCGCGCCGCCGCCGCCGCCCGGGACGACGAGGATGCGCGGACCGTTCCCGAGCCACCCCTCGCCGGCGCCGTCGGGGCCGCCGCGCGCCCCGGGCGCGCTCCACGCCACGGCTCCGCTGCACGCTGCGGCGCCGCCCCACGTCTCGGCGCCGCCCGCGTCGGGTCCGGGGCCGACGTTCGAGCCTCCCGCGCTCTCGGGCCCGCCGCGGTCCGGGCGGGCTCCGGCGCGGCGCAGCGCGACGCGCGCGATCGTCCTCGTGACGCTCTTTCTGCTCGTCGTCTGCGGAGCGATGGGGGTGTACGTCCTCCGGCGAAGCGGACGCTGATCGTCGTCGCCAGACACGTCGGCGGGGTCCGCTGAACGATCCTTGTTAAATAAAGCAAATACATGGCGTTGGCAGCCTGGGCAGGCTCCCTCGCCGGCCTCGGCGCCCGCTGCGTTCTCGTCTCGATCGGCCTCCTCCTGTATGACCGACTCATGAGCTCGCGCGTCGCTCCGATCGCCGTCGTCCTTTCGTCCGCCGTCCTGTTCGGGTGTCCGTCGAAGGACAACCCGTCGTCGAACGGCGCAGCGTCGCCGGCGGACGCGACGAACGCGGGCACCGGGCCGCTCGCCGCCCTCGAGTCGGCGCCCTTCGTCAACGAGGTGTGGACCTCGCAGGAGGGCCAGGCGATGCCCTTCATCTATTACACGCGCGAGAACGTGCGGATCAGCGCGCAGTGCAGGCAGGCGAGCGGTCAGCTCGCGTGCGACGCGATCCGCCAGGTCCGGAACGGGATGCCGGTCGAGCTGGCCGGCCGGGAGCTCACCGGCGGCATCAGCGCCGGCACGAAGGCGTGCATGAAGCTCGGCAGGCAGCTCGTCTCGGGGCACAACTCGGTCGGCAGCGAGGACGGCTTCTGCCGCTTCCCCGACGGGTCGATGATCTCGAACGGCGCGCTCGAGCAGTACGGCATGCGCATCATCCAGTGACCGTCATCAGAGCGGCGTGGTCTCGGACGGCCGGCGCGGCGCGGGGAGCGTCACGACGAAGCGCGTGCCCACGCCGAGCTCGCTCTCGACCTCGATCGCGCCGTCCATCGACTCGACGAGGTGCTTGACGATCGCGAGGCCGAGGCCCGCGCCGCCGTGCTGGCGCGAGCGGCCCGCGTCGACGCGGTAGAACCGCTCGAAGATGCGCGGGAGGTGCTGCGCCGCGATGCCGTCGCCGTCGTCCACGACCTCGATCGCGACGCCTTCGCGGCCTCGCCCGCTCTCCGCGGTCGCGCGGACGGTGACCTTGCCCCCGTCCTTGCCGTAGTTGACGGCGTTGTCGACGAGGTTCAAGAGCACCCGCTCGACGCCTTCCGGATCGGCGAAGACGACGGCGGACGCGTCGACGCCGTCGACGTCCACGGTCACGGACCTCGCCTCGGCGTGCCCGGCCACGGTCTCGGCGACGTGCCGCGCGATCGAGAGCACGCTCACCGACTCGCGCGCGAGGTCGTCGCGCCCGCGCGCCTCGAGCTCCGAGAGCGCGAGCAGCTGCTCGACCAGCGCGCCCATGCGCTGCGCCTGGCGGTGGATGACCTCGATGAACTGAGCGCGCGTCTCCGGCGGCGTGTCGTCGCGGAGCAAGGTCTCCGCGTAGCCCTGGATCGACGTCACCGGCGTGCGGAGCTCGTGCGAGACGTTCGCCACGAAGTCGCGCCGTATCGTCATCAGGCGCTGGAGGCGGTCGCGCTCCTCGACGAGCTCGCCGATGCGCGCCTTGAGCTGGGAGGCCAGCGACTTCAGCGCGCGCCAGAGCACGCCGAACTCGTCGCGGTCGCCCTCGGGGATCGGCGCTTCGAAGTCGCCGCGCGCCAGGCGCGTCGCCGTCGTCGTCATCTCCTGGATCGGCCGCGAGGCGACGCGCGAGGCCAGGATCGCGAGGACGACGGCGACGAGCATCGCGAGCGTCGACGCGACGAGCAGGCGCCGCCGCATCGCCGCCACCGTCTCGTTGACCTCGGAGAGCGGCTGGGCGAGGCGGAGCACCGTCCCTTCGGCGCCGGGGACGGCGACGTAGTGGAGCTCGCGACCGCCGCGCGCGCGCGTCGCTCTCCCGACGCTCCCCGCTCGCGCGGCGGCGACCTCGGGCCCAAGGTCGCCGCGGGCCTCGGGGCTCGACGCGCCGATCACGGTCCCGTCCTTCTCGAAGAGCGTCACCTCGGCCTCGACGATGTTCGCGATGCGCGTCGTGATGCGATCGGGGTGACGCTTGCCGCCCTCGGCCCACTCGATCGCGCCCTTGCCCTGATCCTCGAGGCGTTGATCGAGCTGCCGCGCGAGGTCCGCGGCGAGCGCGCGGTCGAGGGAGAAGAGGGCGATGCCGCCGGCGACGAGCACGAGCGCGACGTGGCTGGCGACCAGCTTCGAGCGGAACGAGAGCGTCATCGGTACCTGCCTCGCGTTTGCGACGCCGGAAGGATCGCACGGATCGCGGCGGGCGCGGCTACGACGGATCGCGCAGCCGGTAGCCGAAGCCGTGGACGGTCTCGATCGCCTCGCTGTGCGCGTCGAGCCGCTCGCGGAGCCGCCGGATGTGCGTGTCGACCGTGCGCGTGTTCGTGTCCGGGCTGATCCCCCAGACCTCCTGCAAGAGCTCGGTGCGGGAGAAGACGCGCCCCGGGTGCTCGATGAAGATCGCGAGCAGCTTGTACTCGAGCGGCCTGAGGCCGAGCTCGGCGCCGCCGACGGTGACGCGGTGCCGGACAGGGTCGATCTCGAGGCCGCGCCAGCGGAGCCGCCTGCCCTCGTCGCGGGAGCCGCGCGCGAGGCGGCGCTCGCGCGCGCGGACGGCGAGGCCCTTCACCCGCATCACGAGCTCGCGCACGCTGAAAGGCTTCACCACGTAGTCGTCGGCGCCGACCTCGAAGCCGAGGACGCGGTCGTACTCGTCTCCGCGCGCGGTCAGCATGAGGACGGCCGCGTCCGCGAGCTCGGGATCGGCGCGGAGCCTTCGACAGACCTCCGTGCCCGAGAGGTCGGGCAGCATGAGGTCGAGCACGAAGACCGCCGGCTTCAGCCGCGCGGCGGCGGTGAGCGCACCTGCACCGGTGTCCACTGTCTCGACGCGAAACCCTGCCTCATCCAGGTTGAACGAGACGAGCCGGCGAATGTCCTCCTCGTCGTCGACGACGAGGACGACGTCGTCCGGGATCGACGAGGTTTGGACCGGATTGCTCATGGACGACGCGATCTTATCGTGCGCCGGCGCGGCGTCGAGATCGGCGTCGCTCGAGGTGCGGAGCGCCGTCGACGCGCTGGAGCGTAAGCCACGGCGAGTTCGAGCGTTTTCCTGCGGCGTGAAGCGCTCATTGACGTACGCATCCACGCGATTAGAAAGAAGTGGCGCGTTCTCGCGAAGAGTCGAGCGCGCTCGCGCGATCCGCCTCGGTACATTGCCGAGCTCGTGAGGGAGAATTATGAAGAAGGTTGCTCTCGTCCTCGTCGCCCCGCTCCTCGTTCTCACCGCCGCGTGTGGCGGTGACAAGAAGCCCGCGGAGACGCCCGCGGCCCAGCCGACCGCGGAGGCCCCGCCGAGCGTGACGAGCGCGCCCGCGAACAAGGAGCAGATGGCCGTCAACGTCGACGACGCCATCCTCAAGGCGTGCAACCTGAAATTCTCGAACCCCGAGGAGGCGCCGAAGTTCGACTTCGACTCCGAGCAGCTCTCCGACCAGGAGAAGGCGGTCCTCGAGCAGGTCGCCAAGTGCCTCACGACCGGCCCGCTCAAGGGCCGCGCCGTCGATCTCGTCGGCCGCGCCGACCCGCGCGGCGAGACCGAGTACAACATGACGCTCGGCGCCAAGCGCGCGCGGGCGGCGCACACGTTCCTCGCCGGGCTCGGCGTCGCGAACGACAAGCTCTTCGACACCTCGCGCGGCGAGCTCGACGCGACGGGCACCGACGAGGCGGGCTGGCGGAACGACCGCCGCGTCGACATCAAGCTCCGCAACTAGCTCGTTTGGCTCGACGCCGCGGGGCTCGGCTCGACGACGGATCGAGCTCCGCAGCAAAGCCGGCGCTCCGCCTCCGTTCGACCTCGTCGACGCGTGTCCTCCGGCTCGCGTGCGGCGAGGTCGCGGCGCTTCACCGTCGACCGCGGCGCCGGCATCGACTAGACGACGTCTAGCATGCCCCCGTTGGTCGATGACGCGCTGCTGAAGGAGCAACTCGCGCACACCCTCGAGTCCACGCGCTTCGAGGGGCTCGGCGAGCGTTACGAGGGCAAGGTCCGCGACAACTACAGCAAGGACGGTCGGCGCTTCATCGTCGTCACCGACCGCATCAGCGCGTTCGACCGCATCCTCGGGACGGTCCCGTTCAAGGGGCAGGTGCTGAACCGGCTCGCGGCGTGGTGGTTCGAGAAGACGAAGGACGTCGCCGACAACCACCTCGTGCGCGTGCCCGATCCGAACGTCCTCGAGTGCGTGGACTGCGCGCCCTTGCCCGTCGAGATGGTCGTGCGCGCGTACATCACCGGCTCGACCTCGACGAGCATGTGGACGCACTACGCCGCCGGCGAGCGCGTCTTCTGCGGCCACGAGCTCCCGGAGGGCCTCGAGAAGAACCAGCGCCTCGAGCGGCCGCTGCTGACGCCCGCCACCAAGGCCCCGAAGGGCGAGCACGACGTGTCGGCCTCGCGCGAGGAGATCCTCGCCAGGGGCGACATCTCCGCCGCCGACTTCGATCGCGCCGCCGAGATCGCGCTCGCGCTCTTCGCCGCCGGCCAAGCGCTCTGCGCCTCGCGCGGGCTCATCCTCGTCGACACGAAGTACGAGCTCGGCAAGACGAAGGACGGCAAGGTCATCGTCATCGACGAGATCCACACGCCCGACTCGTCGCGCTTCTGGATCGAGGCGACCTACGCCGAGCGGTTCGCGGCCGGCCTCGACCCGGAGCCGCTCGACAAGGACTTCGTGCGCCGGTACTACACCGCGCTCGGCTACCGCGGCGACGGCGAGCCGCCGGAGCTCCCGAACGAGGTCCGGACCGGCGCCGCCAAGCGCTACGTCGAAGCGTACGAGCGCATCACCGGCGAGACGTTCGAGCCGGACACCGCCCCGCCGCTGCCCCGCATCGCGAAGAACCTCGGAGTCTCGACATGAGCAAGGCCACCGTCCTCGTCCGCTTGAAGTCCGAGGTCCTCGACCCGCAGGGAGACGCCGTGAAGCGCGCGCTCGACAAGCTCGGCTTCGACGGCGTCCGCGGCGTCCGCATCGGCAAGCTCATCGAGATCGATCTGGGCGACGCGCCCGTCGCCGATCCGGCGGCGCTCAAGGAGCGCCTCGCCAAGATGGCCGACGAGATGCTGGCCAACCCCGTGATCGAGGACTTCGAGATCGTCGTCTGAGGGCCTCCGCCGTTTTCGGCGGCCTGATGGCCTCCGCCGCTCGGCGGCCGGTCAGAGGCTGAACGGCTCGGGCATGAACAGCAGCGCGAAGAGCGCGAGCGTGACGATCGCGACCGCCGCGCGGCCGGGCCCGAGCGGCTCGCTGCCCGTCGGCGGGTGATCGAGCAGGTCGTGCCGCCGCAGGACGCCGCCTTTGACCTCCATCGCGAGGAGGAGGGCGAGGCCGCCGAAGAAGGCGCCGACGACGAGCCACGAGGGGTGGCTGCGCGCGAGGCTCGCAAGCCCGAGGAGGCCGAACGTGGCGATCACGCGCGTGCGGATCGTGAGGGCGCCGGCGGCGCTCTCGCCGTCCGAGCTCGACGCGCGGCCCCGCGCCGCGAGCGATCCGAGCACCGCGAGCACCTGGAACCAGACGAAGCCAGAAGATCTGCAGTTCGAGATGTGAGCGCCGACGTGCGTCGCGCTGAGGCCGCGGCCGGCGGTGATGTCGCGGCCGATGCGACCGACGACGATCACGCAGAAGAACGCGAGGAGCGAGCGGTGGACGAGCTTATAGTGATCCCGCCCGGCCCGAAGAGCGCGTAGGCGACGTGCCCGCCGTCGAGCTGCCCGACCGGCAGGAGGTTGATCATCGTGATGAAGAAGCCTCCCCACGCGCCGAACGCGACGGGTGAGTAGACGAGCAGCGTGCCCTCGGGCGCCGTGGGGGCGAAGGCGCGGTCGAGGAGCTTGATGAGCACCGACTCGCCCAGCTCGACGAGGTCGTCGGCGCCGCCGGGGACGAAGTGCGAGTGGGCGACGCCCCACGCGTAGAGCGGGAGCGCGAACGCGAGGCCGGCGAGCGGACCGGCCGCGCCGATGTCGAGGAGCGCGCGGCGCGTGGGGATGACGCCGCGCATGCGGATGACCGCGCCCATCGTCCCGAACGGGCTGATCAGCGGCATCGGGATGAAGAACGGCAGCGACGCGTCGACCTTGTGGATCCGGGCGGCGACGTAGTGGCCGAGCTCGTGGGCGACGAGGATCGTGAGGATCGTGCCCGCGAACTGCGCCCCCTGGATCAACGCGGCCGCGCCGAAGAGGCCGCCCTCGTGCGGGAAGCTCGCGACGCCGGTGACGAAGACGCTCGCCGCGGTGGCGAGGAAGAGCCCCAGGTTCGCGCGCCACGCGGTAGCCGCCGGGCGTGACGCGCGCGGCTCCGCGCGGGGCGCGCTCGGGCTCGCCGGCGCGCCTGCGCTGCTCCCGCCCGTCTCGGCGTCCGTGCTCATCGAGCGCTCGCGGAGCGCGGCGGCGAGGCGCGAGCTGCGGCTCGACCCGCGCGTCGACCCGGCCGAGATCGGTGGACGACGAGCGAGCCGCGACGGAGCGTCGGATCGGGTTGGACGCGGCGCTCTGACCGAGCGCGCCGAGCGCCTCGTGGAGCGCGGCGACGTCGCGTCGGGCGAGGCGCGATGCGGATCGCGCCTGGCGCCGCGCGCCTCAGGAGCGCGGACGCGGCGAGCTCGGCGATGCGCGCCGGCTCCACGCGGAGCGCTTCTCCGACGAGCCGCTCGGCGAGCAGGACCGCGGCTCGACGACGCGGTCGACGTCGCGCTCGGCGCGACGCGCCTCGGCGTCGCGGAGCGCGAGGAACTGGCCGCCAGGGCGCGCCACCTCCGCCTCACGCCCGCTCGCCGCGTAACGCGCCGCGGCCGCGACGACGGCGTTCGCTCCTCGCGAGCGGCCGCGACGATGCGGGCCCGCCTCGGCGCGCGCGCGCCCGATGACCTCGCCCGCGATGTCGTGCCCTCGCGGCGGCCGCGGCGCCGACCGGGCCCGCCATCGGGCGCGGAGCCTGGGCGGCGGGACGGCCTCGACGCGACCGACCCGCGTAGGATCAGAGGCGCGCGTGATCGTCCGCCTTGTCGGAGAACGCCCCCTTTGATCTACACGCGCGCGCTGGAGCGTCATCTCAGCGTGCCTCGTCGAGGGCGACGACGATGTCGCGGCACAGCCTTGGCGAGCCCCGCGGCGCGCGTCGCCCGCTGCGGCGCGCGGAGCTGGTCGACGAGCTCGACGGCGGACGCAGTGAGATCAGCGCTCGCGAGCTCGGCCCGCCGATCGCCGCGAGGGTCGTCCACGCCGTCGCCGAGCGCCACCGTCGCCGTGACGAAGCTTCGCTTCCACATCGGTCATGAGCCTACCACGCGGAGGGCGTCGCCCCGCGCGCCTCGAGCGGCGCGGCGGCCGACGTTCAGCTTCGCGATCGGAGAGACGTCGTCTCGCGACGTACAGCGACGAAACGGATGAGATGCGGTTCGTCGGGGCGATTCCGAGCAACGTCCGGCTCGCCGGGCCGACGGATGGGCCATCGAAATGGTCGAAGGCATCAACCGAAGGGATTTGCCTCGCCGAGCGAGTGGGGATTCTCACGAGGAGCCCCTCGGCGAAGCCGACGGACCTTCTCTGACCGGGGCTGCCCCGAAGCCTCGAACGTGGGGATTAACATCGCCTGGGCTCGCGCGCTCCTCGGATCGGCCCGTCGTCACCGGCTCGAACGGCGAGATCACCTTCACGCCGGGCGACGCGGGCGCGGCGCGAGCGCAGGCAAGCTCACGACGCAGGCCGGCCCGGTCGACGCCGCGCGGGCGGAGCTCGTCGGAGCGAATCGACGCTTTCGGATCCGGCGAGCTCACGGTCGAGGTCTTCCGGCTCAAGAAGGAGAGCGCGAGCCCAGCACGATCCCGGCGCGCGCGCGCGGCGCTCACGCGGCAGACGATGCGGCAGTCCGAGTGGGTGGGCATGGCGTGAAAGCCGCCGGGCTTCGCGAGCATGCAGGCCCGATCGACCTGCTCGGCGCGAAGCCCGAAGCGTGGTCGCGAGCGCGTTCATGTGGTCGGAGGCCGGCGGGCGTCGTTCCGCGCTCCGAGATCGCGCACGACGGCGGCCGCACGTTCCGGGCGGCGGAGAGCGTCTCGCGACGCGGTGATCGCTGCGAACGAAGGCTTCGACGCGATGCTCGATTCGCACGCCGGCGCACCGGCGGGAGCAGAAATCGCTCCTGACGCTGCTGCCGCGCCGGCGCGCAGGCTCCCGCAGACGCGAGCGTCGAGGACAAGGTGGATCCTCCGCCGCGACATCGCCCCTCGCCCGCTCGGTCTCCCCGCTCCGCAGGGAACAGGAAGAAGCGCGACGTCAGGTTCATCGGCCTCGACGCTACGTCGGCACCGCCGAGAAGCTCGATCTCTACGAGCGAGAGCAGGCGCTCGATGCCGCGATCCGGCACGACGCTCGGAAGCATTCGCGACGTATCTGGCGGCGGTGATGTCGAGCGCATGCGGGCCCGGGCAACGCAGGAAGCGCGATCGAAGGCATGGCGGGCGGCGCGGGGTGAACCATCTGAACCGCGTGTCCACCGAGCGAGAGGCGCCGGGAACCGTGAAGCCGAACGTCGACGACTTCAACCGCAGCGGGCTTCGTGCGCGGTTCAAGACGACGCCGATGAAGCAGGAGTACGTCACGGAGAACCTGCCGGGAACACGAAGCGGCCTCACGAGCGAAGGACGGAACCACGGCGCTGCGGGAGGTGACGTACCACGACGGTCACGTCGAGCGATCCTCACCAAGCTCGAGGTCCGCGAGGCAGGTCGGAGGCAAGGACGGGCACACGGAGCGCCTGATCTTCGACGCACACGGCAAGCCGTTCGACACGCGAGGCGCGACGACGTGGAACAAGGAGAGCGCGCCATCTTCGTCATGAATGCCCACGGCGAGCTCTATGCGTCCACGTTCCAGGAGGCGGGCTACCTCCATCACTCCTCGCTGGCGGAGGCGAGCCTTGTCGCCGTCCCGAGAGCTCGTCGTCGAGAAGGGCAAGCTCGTATGATCACTGTGCAACAGCGGTCACTACAAAAGGATCGAGCTGGCTGGAGCAGCTCTCGGCGCGCTGCGCGACCAGGAGCGAACTCGCCGGCGTGATCGCCCGCGACGCCGCAACGGGAGAAGACACGTGTCCTCGAGTGAGACGCTGAAAAGAGCCCCATCGTGAAGTGGATGTCCATCTTCAACCTGTTCGGTCTGCCGCCGCCGGACAAACGCGCGCGTCGAGGTCGGCGAGGCCAGGTCCGAGCTCTTCTACTACTACGGTCGGCTCTCGCGCCGCGCCCTCGCGGCGGCGGCCGCCCCGACCCGACCCGGCCGCGGCGCGGACGGATCGCTCGACGCCTCGGGGAACGCCCCCTTGATCACGCGCGCGCGCTGGAGCGTCATCGGAGCGTGCCCTCGTCGAGCGCGACGACGACGTCGCGAACGGCGGTCGCGAGGCCCGCCGCGCGCGTCGCTCGTCGAGGCGCCCGGAGGCGCTCGACGAGCTCGAGCGCGCCGGCGTCGAGGTCCGGCGCGCGGCCGCCCGAGCCTGCGAGCGCCGCGAGCGCGTCGTCCACCCCCCCGCCGAGCGCGACCGTCGTCGCGACGAAGCTTCGCTTCCACATCGTTCTCAGCCTACCACGCGGAACGCGTCGGCCTCGCCGGTCCGCGCGACCCGGCCCTCGCGCTCGAGCTTCTCGAGGTGCGCGTCGACGCTCAGCTTCGCGATCGGCCAGACCGCCGGCGAGGCGTCGTCGTAGGCCGCCGGCACGAGCTCGCTCGCGGTGACGCCCGCGCCGGGCGCCGTCGCGCACGCCGCCTCCAGCGCGGCGAGGATCTTCGCCTCGCGCATCTTGCGGTGGGTGACGTAGCGGTGGAAGAGCGCCGTCGGCGCGTCGATCGGATCGCCGTGCGCCGGGAGGGCGAGCGAAGCGTCGAGCGCGGCCAGCCGCTCGAGCTGCTCGAGGTAGAGCGTCATGTCGCCGTCGCCCGGCGCGACGAGGATCGTCCCGACGCTGGCGACCATGTCGCCGACGACGACGGTGCGCGCGCGCGGCTCGAACAGACAGACGTGCCCGGGCGCGTGGCCGGGCGTGTGGAGCACCCGCCACGTCTCGTCGCGCGGCCCGGCGAGGACGATCTCGTCGCCGTCCGCGAGGCGGCGGGCGACGGGCACGTCGACGCGCGAGGCGGTGAGCTCGTGCGCCCAGACCGGCAGCGCGAGCTCCTTCGACAGGAGCGCCGCGCCGCCCACGTGATCGGGGTGGTGGTGCGTCGCGACGATCGCGACGATCCTCCGTCCGGTCGAGCCGAGCTCGCGGGCCCAGGCGATCCACGCGCGCTGCTCGTCCTCGTACGGGGTCGCCGGCTCGACGAGGAGCACGTCGCGACCCCCGAGGGCGTAGCTGTTCGTGTGCGTGGCGGGGAGCAGCGTCGGCGTCCGCGCCGCGAAGAGACCGAGTGACGCGGAGAGCTCTCGCGGGCGGAACATCCTCGTGCTCGTCGAGCGTCAGGCGCGCTCGACCACCATCGCGAGGGCCTCGCCGCCGCCGATGCAGATCGACGCGAGCCCGCGCTTCTTCTTCTGGTCGGCGAGCGCGTGGAGGAGCGTCGTGACGATGCGCGCGCCGCTCGCGCCGATCGGGTGACCGAGGGCGACCGCGCCGCCGCGCACGTTGACCTTCGCCGGATCGATCTTCGAGAGCTGCGCGGAGACCATGGCGACGACCGCGAAGGCCTCGTTGATCTCGACGAGGTCGATGTCGTCGGTCTTGAGCCCGAGCTTCGCGAGCGTCGAGTCCATCGCCTTCGCCGGCGCGGTGGTGAACCACTCCGGAGCCTGCGCGGCGCCGCCGTAGCCGACGATCTTCGCGAGCGGCGTGAGGCCGTGCTTCTTGACGACGGCCTCGCTCGCGAGGACGAGCGCGCTCGCGCCGTCGTTGATCGACGACGCGTTGGCGGCGGTGATCGTCCCGTCCTTCGAGAACGCCGGCCGGAGCGCGCCGAGCTTCGCCGGATCCCCCTTCGCCGGGCCCTCGTCGAGCTTCACCAGGACGGGGTCGCCCTTGCGCTGCGGGACGGGGACGGGGACGATCTCGGCGTCGAACTGGCCTTCCTTCTGCGCCGCGAGCGCGCGGCGGAAGCTCTCCTTCGCCCACTCGTCCTGCGCCTCGCGCGAGACCTTGTACTCCGCCGCGCACTTGTCCCCGCACGTGCCCATGTGGACGTTGGCGTACGGATCCCAGAGGCCGTCGTGGATCATGCCGTCGATGAGCGTTCCGTTGCCCATGCGGTAACCCTGGCGTCCCTTGTCGAGGTAGTAGGGCACGCTCGACATCGACTCCATGCCGCCGGCGACGACGACGTCGGCGTCGCCGAGCGCGATCGTCCTCACGCCGGCGATGATCGCCGCCATGCCCGAGCCGCAGACCTTGCTGATGGTCGTCGCGGGGACCTCGTCCGGCAGGCCGGCGAAGCGCATCGCTTGCCGCGCCGGCGCTTGACCCATGCCGGCGGAGAGGACGTTGCCCATGAAGACCTCGCCCACCTGATCCGCGGCGACCTTGCCGCGCTCGAGCGCGGCCTTGATGGCGATCGCGCCGAGCTCGGAGGCCTTCAGCGAAGAGAGCGAGCCGAGGTACGCGCCGATCGGAGTGCGGGTGGCCGAGACGATGAAGACGGGGGGCAAGGGCATCTGTATCTCCTTGAAAATGCCTGTCTCATCCGACGAAGCGGGCGACGCGGGAGGAGACGACGGTGCCGTTATAGCTCTAATCTTCCTTCGATGCTCCCCGAGAGGCAGAGGGCGCGGGCGCGCCGACGGAGTGGACCGATCGCGGCGATCGGCGCTGCGCTCGTCGTCGTCTCGACGATCGCAGCGGCGTGCGGAGACGACCCCGGCCTCGATCTCGCGGACGCCGACTCGGGCGGAGCTCCCGGGGCCCTCGGGGACAGCGTGTGCCCCGACGCTGCGCCCGAGGCCGGCGAGGGCTGCGTTCTCCCCGAGGGCACGACGTGCGCGTTCGGAGCGTGCAGCGCATCCATCGCGCAGTGCAGCCTCGGGGCCTGGCGCTACAGCGGCAACCCGCAGCCGGCGTGTCCGCGGGACTTCCCGGTCTCCGAGTCGGCGTGTCCGTCCTGCTGGCCCACCGGCCTCGAGTGCACGTACGGCAGCGTCGACTGCTCGGCCGCCGACGCCTCCGCCAACACGACCGTGGCCTCGTGCGTCGACGGAGGCCCGGACGTCCCGCTCCGGTGGTCGCTCCGGTCGTTCCCCTGCGCCGTCGTCGATGCCGGCGCAGATGTTCAGCATGACGCCGAGCCCGATGCCGACTAAGACACGCGACCCGACCATGGCCGACGAATCAAAGCTTCAGACGTTCCTCACCCAGAACAAGCTCAACGCCAAGCGCCTGCTCGCGGTCTCCCACTCGTTGGAGACGCTCCGCAAGGAGGACCGCACCCTCAAGCTCGAGCGACACCGCAACAAGAAGGCGGAAGGCGCGGAGAAGAAGGAAGTCGCGAAGCCCCGCTCCGGCCGCGCGGTCACCACGCGCGCGCTCGACGCGGCGCTCGCCGGCGGCGCGATCAGCGGCCCGACGAAGCAGCGCATCCTTCGCGCGGTCAACTACCTCCTCGAGCAGAAGAAGAAGGACAAGGTCGAGCTGAAGACGCTCTTCTGAGCGTCCCGCGGACCCGCGCCGCCGGCCGATCGCGCCGGGGCGCCCGGCGCCGAAGGCGGTCGCGCCGCGCGCCTGCCGTCTCCTGGCGCTCAGGTGCGGCGCGTGCGACGGTTGACGAAGTCGTGGGCGTCGAAGAACACTACCCCGAGGAGGACGGCGACAGCGACGATGGCCATGGCGCCAGCGTCGGCCTGGGAGCGGCCTCGGGCCAAGTTTCCGTTGCCGAACGCGTGAGCGTGAATCCCGCGGCCGTCACGGGCAACGGAGACCAGGTGGCTGCCGTCGCGTCCATGCGCTTGTTGCCGGCGCTCCGCGTCTCTCCTACCCGGTCGCACCCGGTCGAGGACGACGCGCTGCTCCGCCGCGCGGGAGCCGGCGACGCGGCGGCGTTCAAGGAGGTCTTCGTCCGGCACCGCGCCGACGTCGCGCGGCTCGTCTACCGGATGCTGAGCGGTCCGTCCGATCTCGAGGACGTCGTTCAGGAGGTCTTCGTCCAGGTCTTCCGGAGCCTCAAGGACTTCCGCGGCCAGTCGAAGTTCTCGACCTGGCTCCACCGCGTCACGGTGAACGTCGTCTTGATGCACCGGCGATCGGCGCGCAGCCGCCCGGTGCTGACGGAGGAAGCTCCGAGCGACGTCGTCGCCGACGAGCGTCAGGCGCTGCCCGACGAGGACGCGGAGCGCTGCGAACGGATGCGCGCGTTCCAGCGCCTCCTCGCGCGCCTCGCGGAGAAGAAGCGGGTCGTCTTCGTCCTCCACGAGCTCGAGGGGCTCGCGCCGACGGAGATCGCCGAGATCGTCGGGGCGCCGGTCCTCACGGTCCGCACGCGGCTGTTCTACGCGCGCCGCGAGCTCGAGGCGATGCTGGGCGACGAGCCGGCGCTGGCGAACCTCCGCGCGTCGTTCAGCAAGCGAGGGGAGGAGCCGTGAGCGACGGTCCCCCCTCGGGTTCGGCCGAGCGCCGCGCGCTCGACGCGTTGGTCGGCGAGGCCAAAAAGCACCTCGACGTCCGCGGTCCGGGCGAGCCGGCGCGCCCGGACGCGCTGGCGGACGGGACTGGTCGCGCTCGAGTCGCGCGCGATGTCGGCGGTGAGTGGTTTGAGGTCCACGCCCTTCAAGTGACGTCGAGCGATCGCGCCGGATGGCGCTCGCGAGGGCGCGCTCCGCGCCGGGCGCGTATCGTCCTCGGTCGCGGCCGCCGCGGTCGTCGTCTTCACCGCGGTGGGATCAAGACGCCAGGCTCACCGACGTGCCTTCGTCCTCCAAAGCGAAGGCGCGTCGGCGAGCGCTGCGCGCGACGGAGGAGCCGGCGAGGTCCGCGTTGGGAAATGGCGGGATCGTCGCGACGCCGGGCCACGTCGTCCGCGCCGGCAGCGCGATCGAGGTCGACGGCGCCCGCGCCGTAGTTCGAGCGCGCGCGCAAGGTGACCGGATGGCTGCTCGAGCAGGACGACGCGGCGCGGATGGCGTCGAGCGGGCCTGCCGCGATCGCGCGCGCGCGCGTGAAGTCCGCGGGGCGAGCCGCTCGTGCTGGGGCTCGAGCACGGCGTCATCGAGGCCGACGTCGTCCTGCGCCGGCGGGTGAGGGCCTTCGCGGTCGACATCGCGATCGAGCGCACGCTCGTCCGCGTCGCCGCGTTCACGGCACGCACCTGCGCGTCGCGCGCGCGGGCGACCGCGTCACCGTCGATCTCACTGAGGGTGTCGTCTCTGATCGGACGTGCTCTCCGCGCGCCGGCGTCACCTACGGCACGACGGTCACCGCACCCGCGCATGTCGAGCTCGACGCGACCGACGGTCGACGCTCCGCGTGAGCACGCGCCGTGCCGCCGTGCGCGCGCCTGTCTGCCCGCGGTCACGAGTCCGCGGGCCCCGGCCGCGTGGACGCGGTCGCCGCGTTGCCGCTCGCGCCTCGCGCCGGTGCCGTTGCCTTCGCCGGCGCTTCGTGGCGAAGGGATAACGCGAGCCGCCGGCGGCCGCGACGCGCCCCCGGCGTCCAAGCACGAGCCGAAGTCTCCGCGCGAGGCGATCGCGGCGGCGGTGCGCGCGTGCGCCGCCGCGCAGGGCCGCTCGGGCGACGTCCTCGTCACCGTGACCAGCACGCTCCGCCTCCGCGTGACGAGCGCGGGCGTCGTCGAGTCGGCGCAGTTCTCGCCGCCGCTGCTCCCCGACGTCCAGACCTGCGCGGCCGAGGCGATCTACAAGACGAAGCTCGACGAGACCGGGCTGGTCTCGATCCCGATCGAGTTCTCCTACTGACGCCGGCCGGGCGCGGCGCCGACGTCAGGCGTCAGGCGTCCTTGCCGAGCTCGGTGATCGCGTGCGTCTCGAGCGCGCCGAGCAGGCCGAACTGCACGCCCATGCCGCCCGCGCGCACCCACCGGACCACGCCGGGCAGGTCGAAGTCCTGGCCGTCGCTCGACGGCGTCCGCAGGCGGACGCGCACGACGACGTCGGCGCCGAACGGCGCGGGCGTGTCCGTCTCGATGAACATCCCGCCGATCGAGATGTCCTTTCCGATTCCGCGCGCCGCCTCGGCTCCCCCCTTCACGGCGAACTGGACGGGCAGGTCGATCGACGCACGAGCGTAGCGACGCTTCTCGATCACGACGTGGCTCCTCTGGCGTCCGCCGCAACGGACGCTCCGGCGATGCTAGCATCGACGTGTGGCCGCGGACGACAAGGAAACGACGACGACGCCGAAGCCCGCCAAGGCGTCCGGCCTCCCGCCGCGGGTGGAGCGGGCGCTCTCTCGCGCGCGCGCGGTCGCCAAGGCCGATCGGGAGCGCAAAGGCGGGCGCTGGCTCGCGCTCTTCCCGGTGAGCGTCGGCGCGCTCCTCCTGCTCTTGATGATGCCGCGGGCCACGGCGCCCGACGCCGTGCCGCTGCCGCGCATCGACGAGCGGGTCCTCGTGAGCGTGGCGCGCGCGGACGACCGGCGCGCGGCCTCGGCGGAGGCCGAGCGCCTGCCCTCCGACGTGCTCGCCGTCGGGACGGCGATCCGCGCGCTCAACGGCGCCGAGGCGCGCGGCGTCGACGAGCTCGGCGTGATCGACGCGCGCCGTCAGCTCGACGGCGCGCTCCGCGACCTGGGCCTCCGCAAGGACGACGTCGTGCCCGATCTGATCGCCCTCCGCGCGCTCCAGACGCGCCTCTTCCTCGACGCGCTCGCGCGATGGGAGCGCACGGGCGAGACCTCGCCGGACTTCGTCGATCTCGCCGGAAGCTTCGTCCTCCGCGCCGGCGACGCGGGCTGGGTGCGCCCCGATCGCACGGTGATCCTCACGGAGAACGAGCGGCGGGTGATGTTCAAGACCGTGTGGAACGTGCTGGCCGGCGTCGACGCGAACCCGAAGCTGGCGATCACGCTCGACGAGCAGCGCGCGCTCTACGCCTTCTACATCGCGCACCCGAGGCCGCCCGAGTCGCGCCGGCTCTCGCTCGAGGCAGAGCGGCGGTCCGCGACGACGCCGGACGCGTGCGCGACGTTCAAGCTCGAACATCGCAGGCAGGCCGAGCTCTGGCTGGTCGACAAGATCAAGAAGCTCGGCGCGATCGACCCGACCTACCCGACGGCGTACGCCCTCGGCGTCGCCTACTACCGCGCGGGCCGCTTCGATCTCTCGGCGGAGGCGTTCACGACGTTCATCGGGCAGAGCCCGGACGGGCCGTACGCCCTCCGCGCGAAGAACCACCTGAAGGCTGCGCTCTCCGGCGGAGAGCTCTGAGGGCCGTCGTGGTCACGGCGTTGCTCGTCGACGACGATCGCGACCTCGCCCGACTGCTCGGCGAGTACCTCGGGCCGCACGACGTCACGATCGTCCACGTGGAGGACGGTCAGGCGGGGCTCGACGCGCTCGGCGGCGCCACGGCGTTCGACGTCGTCCTGCTCGACGTGATGCTCCCGGGGATGGACGGCTTCGAGGTCTGCCGGCGCATCCGCGCGAGCCACGAGGTCCCGATCGTGATGCTCACCGCGCGCGGCGACGACGCCGACCGGATCGTGGGCCTCGAGCTCGGCGCGGACGACTACGTGCCGAAGCCGTTCAACCCGCGCGAGCTCCTCGCCCGCGTGCGCGCCGTCCTCCGTCGCGCCAAGCCCGCGAGCGTCGCGCGGCTCGAGGCCGGTCGCATCGCCGTGGGGCCGATCGAGATCGACGTCGGCGCGCGCACGGTGAGCCGCGCCGGCGAGCCGGTGGCGCTCACCGCGTACGAGTTTCGCATCCTCGTCGAGCTGGCGAAGCGCGCGGGCGACACCGTCACGCGCGAAGACCTCGCGACGCTCGTCCGCGAGCAGAGCAAGCCGCGCGTCGCGTCCGGCCCGAAGGCCGCCGAGCCGAACGCGTACGATCCGAGCGTCGACCGCTCGCTCGACGTCCACGTGAGCCGACTCCGCCAGAAGCTCGAGGACGATCCGAAGGAGCCCCGCTTCATCAAGACGGTCCGCGGGGTCGGCTACGTCCTGGCGAGGCCCTCGTGAGGCGTTGGCGGCGCCGCGCCTGGGGGCCGCGCCGCGCCGGCGTCCGCGGGCTGCAGGCGAGGCTCCTCTTCTGGTTCTTGGCCGCGATCCTGCTCGCCGTCGGCGCGAGCGTCGTGACGACGATGCTCACCAGCGGCGAGGGGGGCGAGTACCCGACGCGCGTGATGTCGCGGCACGTGCAGCAGCGCGTGGCGCGCCTCTGGGACGATCCGGCGGCGACCGAGGCCTACGTGCGCGAGCTGCGCGACACGACGGGGCTCGACATCCGCGTCCGCCGCGACACGAGCGTCTTCCCGGGGCGGCGCGTGCGCCCGGGCGGGATCGTCTTCGAGGACGGCGTCGCGTACATGCCGGTCTCGAAGCGCGGCGAGACGGTCGGCGCCCTCGAGCTGAGGACGGGGACGCAGGCGCCGCAGGCCTGGCGAATCGTCGTCGCGTTGCTCGTCGCGCTGCTCGTCCTCGGCGCCGTCGCGCGTCGCGTGTCGATGCGCCTCGCGCGGCCGCTCGAGCACGTCGCGGCGACCGCGGAGAGGTTCGGCTCCGGCGACCTCGGCGCGCGCACCGGCGTCGAGGCGCTCCCGAGGCGCTGGGTCGCCGAGGAGGTGCGCGATCTCGGCCGCGCGTTCGACGGCATGGCCGACCGCATCTCGCGCGTGGTGCTCGAGCAGCGCGAGCTCCTCGCGGCGATCAGCCACGAGCTGCGGTCGCCGCTCGGCCGCGCGCGCGTGGCCGTCGAGATCGCGCGCGAGCGCGCCGGCGTCGCCCCGGCGGAGGACGGCGGCGATCTCCCCGCGAGGGCGCCGGAGCCCGCGCTCGTCGGCCGCGCGCTCGACGACGTCGAGCGCCAGCTCGTCGAGGTGGACGCGATCCTCGGCGACCTGCTCGCCTCGGCGCGCGCGGGGCTGGCCGACGTGCGGCGCGAGCCCGTCGCCGTCCGCGCCTGGCTCGAGCAGCGCGCGGCGGCGGAGACGGCGGGGAGGATCGACGTGGTCGCCGGCGAGCTCGGCGATCTGCGCGCGCCGCTCGACACGGCGCTCCTCGGGCGCGCGCTCCACAACGTGCTCGCCAACGCGTGGGCGCACGGGCACCCGAAGGACGCGCCGCTCGTCGTGACGGCGTCGGCGACCGACGCGGTCCTCCGCGTCAGCGTCCGCGATCGCGGCCCGGGCTTCGCCGCCGAGATCCTCCCGCGCGCCTTCGATCCGTTCGTGACCGGGACGGGCGCGGCGCGCTCCCCGGGCGCTCACGGCGTCGGCCTCGGGCTCTCGCTGGTCCGACGGATCGTCGAGGCGCACGGCGGCCGCGTCTGGGCGGAGAACGTCGAGGAGGACGGCGAGACGACGGGCGCCGTCGTGGCGTTCGAGCTCCCGCGCGAGGCCCCGGCGACGCCTCCCGGCGCGAGCCCGCGCGACGCGTGCGGGTGAGGACCCCGCGGGACCGCCGCTCATTTGGCGCGTCCGGTCCGCGCTCGGTACGCTCACCCGGGTGAAGGGTCTCACGCGGTCGGTGGTCTGGGGCACCGGGATCCTCGGGGCGATCGGCCTCTTGCTCTACCTGTTCGTGTTCGACGTCTGGGTCGTCCCGCGCGGCGAAGACGCGGAGTTCGCCGCCTCGATCCTGCCGGCGCTCCTGCCCGAGGACAAGGTGCTCGTCCAGCGCGGCCGCGCCCCCAAGTGGGGCGAGCTCGTCCGCTGCGCGTCTCCGCGGACGCCGGGGAGCTACGTCGTCGGCCGCGTCTTCGGGACGCCCGGCGATCGCGTCGAGGTGTCGGATCACGGCGTGTTCACGAACGGATCGGCGCTCTCGGCGCGCCACGGCTGCCCGCAGCGCATGGTCGCTCATCCGATCACGGAGAACCTCGTCACCATGAGCTGCGCGGTGGCCGAGACCGGCGCGTGGAGCTTCGAGTACCTGACGACCCCGGCGATGAACGCCGGGACGCACACGGCGATCGTCGAGGCCGGGAAGGTCTATCTCGTCAGTGACAATCGCCTGATGCACCAGGACTCACGGGACTTCGGCCAGGTGGACGCGTCGACCTGCGAGCACGTGGTCTACCGGCTCTGGGGGGAGCGCTACTCCGACGGCTCGCGGCGCTTCCAGATCCTCTGGTGAGGCGGGCGGGGCGCTCCGCAGGGATCGCCGCACCTCGTCTTGGAGATGGTGTAAGCTCGGGTCCGCTCGATGGAACTCGAGATCGGCATCGTCTGCGGACGCTGCGAGGCCTACGCGGAGCTTCGAACCACGACGTGCCCGTCGTGCTCCAACCGCCTCGCCCTCGGCGCGTTCGGCTCGTCCGCCGCGGTCGACTCCCACCGCGGGCTCTCGGCGTCGCGCTTCCCGTCGATCGCCGGCGACGATCCGCCGATCAGCAAGGCGCCGCCGACGACGCGCGATCCGGCGAGGGTCGCCGAGGCCGGCGTGGCCGTCCGTGAGGGCCCGCCGAGCGAGGGCGCGCTCGTCGATCCCGATCCGTACGTTCCGCGGATCACGGCCGAGCTCGGGCGGAGCCACCCGGCGGGCGCCAACGGTTCGTCCCCTCCTTTGTCTGCGCGTAGCGGCCGCCTCTCGGGCGCCATCGCGTCCGTGAAGTCGTCATCGAAGCCGAAGAGTCTCAGTCTCGAGGAGCTCATGGATCAAGCCAAGAACTTCGTCTGCCGTTCCTGCTCCACGCCGGTGCCCGTCGGGCACAAGTTCTGCGGCCGCTGCGGCGCCGCGGTGCCGCCCGAGATCATGAACGCGCGCACGCAGTTCTTCGGGCAGCTCCAGGCGCCGGGCAAGGCGAAGCTCATCTTGATCCGAGGCGAGGGCGTCGAGGGGCTCAGCTACCAGCTCAACGCCGAGCAGCACGTCGTCGGCAAGGCCGGGCAGCTCGTCTTCCCGGACGATCCGTTCGTGTCGCCGCGCCACGCGAACTTCTTCTACCGGAACGGGACCCTCTGCGTCCGCGACGAGGGCTCGCTCAACGGCGTCTACCTGCGCGTGCGCGGCAGCGTCGACATCGGGCCGGAGGACCACTTCCTCGCGGGCGAGCAGGTGTTCCGCGTCGACGGCCCGCCGGCCTTGAACGATCAGCCCGGAGCGGACGGCACGTTCTTCTACTCGTCGCCGAAGCACCAGAGCCCGTTCCGCATCACGCAGGTGCTCCAGGGCGGCGCCCCCGGCATGACCGTCTGCGCCCGCACGTCGTCGCTCCAGATCGGGCGCGAGGGCGGGGATCTCAACTTCCCGACCGACCTCTACATGAGCGGGTCGCACTGCAAGATCGAAGAGGTGGGCGGCTCGCTCACCCTCACGGACTTGAACTCGCGCAACGGCACGTACGTCCGCCTCAAGGCCGAGCGCGAGCTGGGCCACGGCGACTACCTCTTCATCGGCCGGAAGCTCCTCCGCGTCGAGATCACCGCGGCCTGAGCCTCCGGCGCGCGCGGGGCGCTCCTCCGGGCGCGCCGCTCAGGGCTTGCGGCCCGACGCGACCCGCTTGCCGTCGAGCGCGCGCGGCCCGAGCCCGAGCGCGCGCTTCGCCATCGCCGTGACGGCGCCGAGCGCGCTCTCCGGCAGCGCGTCGAGCACCTCTTCGAGGTCGATCGGACCGTCGGCGATCGGCACGAGCTCGAACACGGTCGCGAAGCGCTCGTACTTGCGCTGGAGCGACGTGAGCTTGTCGCGCATGGCGTCGGCCTCGGCGCCGCGCGTGTCGCCGAGCATGTCGAGCGCGCGCGTGCAGAGGTTCACCTTGTCGACGACGACCCGCCGCAGCCGTGACAGGTAGGCGCCGACCACGACGTCGGGGTACTTGCCGCGGAGCGCGAACGCGTCGTGCCGCGAGCCGGACGCGCGCCGCCGCTCGACGATCCCGGCGGCCTCGAGCGCGCGGAGGTTGGCGAACACGTTGCTCTTCGAGCGGCCGAGCTCCTCGCCGAGCGCGTCCATCGAGAGCGGACCGTCGGCGAGGTAGAGCGCCGCGACGATCTGACCGCCGAGGCGCGTGATCCCAGGGAAGCTCGCCGCGACCTCGCGCCCCACGCCGTCGAGCACCGTGGCCCGCGCCTGCGCCACGGGATCCGAGGCGGCTTCGCCCGCCCGAGCCTTGTTTTCCGCAGCCTTGGCCATTCGCTGGACCCACAGTAGATAGCACGGACCGTCGAACGCGAGGCCACCGTGAGCACGACCATCGATCCTGCGGCCCGCGAGGGCCGGAAGCCGAGCCGCCTCGCCGCCGAGGCGTCCCCCTATCTGTTGCAGCATGCAAATAATCCGGTCGACTGGTGGCCGTGGTCCGCCGCGGCGCTCGCCGAGGCGAAGCGTCGCGACGTGCCCATCCTCCTGTCGATCGGCTACTCCGCGTGCCACTGGTGCCACGTGATGGAGCGCGAGAGCTTCGAGGACGAGGACATCGCCCGGTCGATGAACGAGCTCTTCGTGAACGTCAAGGTCGATCGCGAGGAGCGCCCGGACCTCGACCAGATCTACCAGGTCGTCGTGCAGCTCATGGGCCGTAGCGGCGGCTGGCCGCTCACGGTCTTCCTCACGCCGTCGCAGAAGCCCTTCTTCGCGGGGACGTATTTCCCGCCCGAGGACCGCCACGGGATGCCGGGCTTCCCCAAGATCCTCCGCGCGATCTCGGAGGCGTACCGCGAGCGCCGTGACGAGGTGGACGGTCAGGCCGACGAGCTCACGCGGGCGATCGCCGAGATCGGCAAGGGCGTGGAGGAGGGGGCGCCGTACACGCCGGGGCCCGACCTGCTCGAGCGCGCGTCGCGTCCGCTCCTCCGTCGCTTCGACGAGGCGCACGGCGGTTTCGGCCGCGCGCCGAAGTTCCCCAACACGATGCCGCTCGAGGTCCTGCTCCGTCGCGGCGTCGTCGAGGGCGACGGCGCCGCGCGCGAGGCTGCGCGGCTCACGCTCGAGTCGATGCGCGCTGGCGGCATCTGGGATCACCTCGGCGGCGGCTTCCACCGCTACTCGACCGACGAGCGCTGGCTCGTCCCGCATTTCGAGAAGATGCTCTACGACAACGCGCTGCTCTTGCGCGCCTACGTCGACGGCTACCGCGCGTTCGGCGCGGCGCCGTTCGCGGCGACGGCGCGGGAGATCGCGGCGTGGGTCGAGCGCGAGATGACCGACCCCGAGGGCGGCTACTACGCGTCCGAGGACGCGGACAGCGAGGGCGAGGAGGGGAAGTTCTTCGTCTGGGACGAGTCCGCCGTGAAGCAGGCGCTCGGCGGGGACGCGCTCGCGATCAAGGCGGCGCTCGACTATTTCGGCGTCACGCCGGCGGGGAACTTCACCGACCCGCGCGCGGGGGTGGTCGGCGTGGTCCCGAAGTCGGTGCTGTTCGAGTCGCGCCCCGCGCGCGCGGTGGCTGCGAAGCTCGACGTCACCGAGGACGAGGCCCGCGAGGCGATCGAGCGCGCCAAGCGCGCGATGTTCGACGAGCGCGAGCGCCGCCCCAAGCCGTTCCGCGACGAGAAGATCCTCACGAGCTGGAGCGCGCTGATGATCTCCGCGATGGCCGAGGCCGGCGCCGCGCTCGACGAACCGAAGATGCTCTCCTCCGCGGAGCGCGCGTTCGCCTTCGTCGAGGCGAACCTGCTCACGCCGCGCGAGCCTCACCGCGCCGGCCAGCTCGTGCGCGCCGCGCGCCTCGCGAAGAAGGTCACCGTCGAGGGGGAGCCGAGCGAGCGATGGCTCGTGAAGGCGCCGGGCTTCCTCGACGACCACGCGTACCTCGCGAACGCCGCGCTCGACCTCTACGAGGTCGCCGGGGACCCGTCGAAGGTCCGCCTCGCGCAGGGCCTCGCCGACGGGATGCTCGACGCCTTCTGGTCCGAGGAGGAGGGCTTCTTCTTCACGCCCCGAGACGGCGAGGCGCTCATCACCCGGTCGAAGGACCCGTACGACAACGCCGTCCCGAGCGGCGCGTCGATGGCGGTGCGCGCGCTCGCGCGGCTCGGCGCGCTCGTCGCCGCACGGTACGCGCGCGTCGCCGAGGCCGAGCTGGTCCGCCTCGCGCCGGCCGCCGTCGCCCAGCCGTTCGGCTACGGACAGACCTTGTGCGAGCTCGATCGCCTCGTCCGCGGGTCCGTCGACGTGGTCCTCGTCGGCGCGCGCGCCGACGCGCGGACGAGGGCGCTCGCGCGCGCGGCGTTCGCCGTCTGGCTCCCGAACCGGACGATCGCCTGGGTCGACCCGGGCGATCCGTCGTCGCGGTCCGCCGCCGCGCTGCTCGCCGAAGGCAAGCCGGACGCGCCGGCGCCGGCGGCCTACGTGTGCCGCGGGCGGACCTGCTCGTCGCCCGTGACGTCGCCCGAGGCGCTCTCGGCCCTCCTCGCGGGCGGCTGAGGCAGAGGCGCGTCGTCGAGGTCGGCGCCCGGGCCGTCGCGCGTGTCGTCGAGGTCCGCGGCCTCTCCGCCGCCGCCTCCGCCCGCGACGCGCAGGCGCGGCGGGTCCCCCGCCCCGTGGACGCGCAGCACCGGCACGCCGACCGGGACGACGACGGCGGCGCTCGAGCGGTAGCCGCCGCCGTCGTCGCGGCTCGCCTGCACCTCCCCGAGGACCTCGACGCGATCGCCAGGGCCGATCGCCAGCGCGCGCGCGTGATCGAACGGGAAGAGCGCGCGCGATCCGGGCGCGGCGTGAGGATCGAGCCCTTCGAGCCGCTCGGCGATCCGCGCCCTGTCCACGTCGACCGCCTCGAGCCTGCCCACGACGTGGACGCGCCCCGGCGGGATCCGGAGCGCGCGGCCGTCGTCGAGCGTGATCTCGAATCCGCCGCTCTCCGCGTCGCGCAGCATCGCGCCCCCGCCGAAGACGCGCGCCTCGTAGAGCTCCATCGCGTAGGCGAGCGCGCTGCCGGCTCTCCACGGCGTCGCGAGCGGCGTCCCCGTCCGGACGACGCCGCGCGCCGCGACCGCCCGGCTCGCCGGGGCGGGCGGCGCGAGGAGCGCGCCGTGGGGCTTCGGCCGAGCCGTCTTCGCGCGGATCCAGCGAACGAGCGCGCGGACGAGCCACACGAGCGCGATGGCGGCGACCGTGAAGATCGCCAGCGCGAGGAGCACGAGCAGCACCTCGTCGCTCGCGCCGCAGCCGTCGAGGCTCGGCAGATCGCACCCCTGGACGATCGAGCCCGCGCCCGCGCCGCCCGCGCCCGCCTTGGCGGCCTGACGGAGCTTGCGCGCGCGCGAGTCGGGCCCCCACACCTCGTCGTCGAGCGCGCGCCGGCCCTCGGCGGAGCGGAGCGAGACCGTTTTGTGCGTCCTCCCCGGGCAGCTCTCGCCGTCGTCGAGGAGCGTGCGGCAGGAGACGCAGATGCGCGCCCGCCGGCCCGTGTCCGCTCGCAGAGGCTCCGCCACGCGCTCATCGTAGCGCGAACCCTCCGGCGCGCGCGCCGTCGCTCGCCGCGCCGTCGCTCCCGCGCGCGGCGGCGTGCGTCCGGCGTGTCAGCGGCGCGCGCCGCGCTGGCGCGGGAACGCCGAAGGCCGCCGGTGCTCGCGCGTGATCGGCGGCATCGCCTCGCGCCGGAGGGCCTGGACGGAGGCGGTGCTCTGCCCCCGCGAGTGGAGGACGATCTCGGCGACGTCGAGCGCCGGCAAGAACAGGTCCGTCCGCGCGAAGCGGCCGATGCGGCCCTGGAGGATGCGCGGGACCATCGTCATGATCCGGCGGACGCCGTCGGCGATCCTCCGCGGCATCGCGATGCGCTCGATCACCGGCTCGAGGAAATCGTTCACCGCGCCCATGACGTCGCGGACGCCGGCGACGGCCTCCTCGAGCGGCTCGTAGAAGAGCGCGGTCATCAGGACGACGTCGTCGAGCACGCCCTCGTCGAGCGTCTTGCGATCGATCGCGTCCATCTTGCGGAAGAACCGGAGGCTGCCGTCCTCGGTGGCCTCGTCGTCGTCGAGGAAGGCGGCGAGCTCCGGCATGAGCACGGCCATCGCGCCGACCTCCCACATCAGCCACATCGAGCGGTGCGCCCCGCCGGCGCGCATCAGGCGGAGGATCTCCTCGAAGAGCCGCGGCCGCGCGGCGCGCGCGAGCTCGAGGCGGCTCGCGACCATCGCGTCGTACACGTTCGGATCGATGCCGAGATCGAGCCGGGCGGCGAATTTGATCGCGCGGAGGATGCGCACCGGATCCTCGCGGAAGCGGACGATCGGCTCGCCGATCGTCCGGATGGCGCGCCGCTGGATGTCGGGCATGCCCCCGCACCAGTCGAGGACCTGACGGCGATCGAGATCGTAAAAGAGCGCGTTGATCGTGAAGTCGCGCCGGAGGGCGTCCTCGTGCGCTTCGCCGAAGACGTTGTCGCTCCGGATGAGCAGGTCGTCCTCGAGGTCCGTCTCGCCCGGGTTGCGCCGGAACGTGGCGACCTCGACCACCTTGCCTCCGCCGAAGAGGACGTGCGCGAGGCGGAAGCGGCGCCCGATGATCCGGCAGTTGCGGAAGAGCGCGCGCACGTCGTCCGGCCGCGCGCTGGTCGCGACGTCGAAGTCCTTCGGTCGGCCGTTGAGCAACAGGTCGCGCACGCAGCCGCCGACGAGGTAGGCCTGGTAGCCGCTCCGCTCGAGGCGGCGCACCACCTTGGCGGCGTCGGAGTCGATCGCGTCCTCGTCGAGCGGCGCGTCGTGGCGCGAGAGCTTCGTCCCCTCGTGGCGATCGAGGATCGAGCCCTCGAGCGAGCTCGGGGCGCCCCGCGCGCTGTCGTCGACAGGGTCCGGCTCGACCCGGAAAGAGGGGAGCTCGGGAGGAGGCGGGAGATCGGGCTTCGACGGACGGCGCATAACGAGCCGAAAATGCTCACTAAAAAGTCAGAAGATAAAACCGCTGGTCAGCCAGGCGACTCTACCAGCCCCCCCGATCCCAGGCAATGACCGCCAGGTGGTATGCTGAAGGGCTGGATGGCGCTCGAGCCCGCAAAGCTCTCGGACTTCACGGTTGCGGGGGCGCTGGGGAGCGGGGCGACGGCGAGGGTCTACGAGGCCACCCACGTCGCTACCGGCCGCCCGGTCGCCATCAAGGTAATGTCCGACGCGGGCCAGAGCCACGAAATGCGCGAGCGATTCGCGCGTGAGGCCCTCTTGCTCGCCGAGGTCGAGAGCCGTCACGTCAGCAAAATCCTCGGATTCGGCTTCGACAAGGGCCAGCCGTTCCTGGTCCTCGAGCGGCTCCAGGGCGAGACCCTGGACGCCAAGCTGCGTCGGGACGGCCCGGTGCCGATCCCCATCGCCCTTCGCTGGATCGAGCAGCTCATCGTCGGCGTGCGTGACTGCCACGACGCCAAGGTCATCCACCGGGACATCAAGCCCTCGAACATCTACCTGCACCGCGAGGGCCTGGACGAGACGGTGAAGCTCATCGATTTCGGCGTCGCGCGCCTCCGCGAGATCACCGGCGACGCCGGCGGACTGACGTCCACCAGCCACGTCATCGGCAGCATGGGGTACATGGCGCCGGAGCAGTTCCACAACGCCAAGAGCGTCGGGTTCCCGGCCGACCTCTACGCGGTCGGCGTCGTGATCTTCCGCGCGCTCACCGGACGCCTCCCGTTCGTCAGCCGTTCGCTCGACGCCGTGATCCGGATGAAGAGCGAGCAGGCGGTCCCGCCGATCTCCTCGATGCCGGGCATGGTGAAGAGCCCGCTCCTCGACTGGTTCGTCGGCAAGGCGATGGCGCGCGAGGCGAGCGGCCGGTTCCAGAGCGGGCGCGAGATGCTCGAGCACTGGTGGAACGTGATGGCGAGCTTCGACGAGCACGACGCGACGGACATCCTGCACGGGATCGGTCGGGTCGACGAGTCATACGCCGGGAGGCGCCCGGACGCGCGGGCGCCGACGCGCGGGACGGCGCCGCCGCCGATGCGCGGGACGGCGCCGCCGCCGATGCGCGGGACGGCGCCTCCGCCGACGCTGCCGCTCGCGCCCGCGGCCGACCTCGAAGAGCACACGATCCGGCGCCCGCCCCGCTCGGCGGTCGTGAGCTCGCGCCCGCTCTCCTCCGAGCGCACGATGCGCGATTTCCGCGCGCCGAACCTCGCGCCGCCCGAAGATCCGGCGCCGGTCACGGTGCCGTCGCGAGGCGGCGCGCTCGACCCGGACGACACCTTCGCGCACGGCGGGCGCGCCGCCGACCCCGCGGCTCCGCGCCCGCACGACCTCGAAGGCGACGATCCGTTCGATCTCCCGACGCGCACGCATCCGAGCCTCCGGAAGCTGGTCGAGCGCGAGCTCGAGCTCCAGAAGGCCCGCCGCCGCGATCGCGGATAAGGCCGAACCGCACTGGAAAATAAGGCGTGCGGCGCGGTTGTCCGCAACCCGAAGCGAGTTCCGTGCCGCCGGGCGTTGACGCCGCTACCCGTGTGATTAGCTTGGCCGCGACTGCGAGACTGAAGAAAACCAAAGCTGACCATCCGTTACGCAGAAACGGGTGACGTCATTCTTAGCCCGCTCGGCGCCCGGACCCGACTATGGTCGGCGCCTCGAGCTAGGGGCTACTGGAGGCCAGAGGACCATGGGCAAGATCATCGGAATCGACCTCGGCACGACGAACAGCGTCGTAGCCATCATGGAGGGCCGCGAGCCCAAGGTGATCGTCAACGAGGAAGGCTCACGCATCACGCCGAGCGTCGTCGCCTGGGACGAGAAGGGCGAGATCCTCGTCGGTCAGATCGCGAAGCGTCAGGCGGTGACGAACCCGGAGAACACGCTCTTCAGCGCGAAGCGGTTCATCGGCCGTCGCTTCGAAGAGGTCTCCGAAGAGGTCAAGCGCGTCCCCTACAAGATCGTCCGCGGTGACAACGGTGACGCGGCGTTCGAGATCCGCGGCAAGAAGACCACGCCGCAAGAGGTCAGCGCCAAGGTCCTCCAGAAGCTCAAGAAGGCCGCCGAGGACTACGTCGGCGAGAAGATCACCGAGGCGGTCATCACGGTCCCCGCGTATTTCAACGACGCCCAGCGCCAGGCGACGAAGGACGCCGGCAAGATCGCCGGCCTCGACGTGAAGCGCATCGTCAACGAGCCGACGGCCGCGGCCCTCGCCTACGGCCTCGACAAGAAGAAGGACGAGATCATCGCCGTCTACGACTTCGGCGGCGGCACGTTCGACATCTCGATCCTCGAGGTCGGCGACAACGTCGTCCAGGTCATCTCGACCAACGGCGACACGCACCTCGGCGGCGACGACGTCGACAACCTGATCATCGATTGGATGGTCGCCGAGTTCAAGAAGGCCCAGGGCATCGATCTCGGCAAGGACAAGATGGCCCTCCAGCGCCTCAAGGAGGCCGCGGAGAAGGCGAAGATCGAGCTGTCGAGCGTCCAGGAGACGAGCATCAACCTGCCGTTCATCACCGTCGGCCCCGGCGGCCCGGTGCACCTCGACATGCGTCTGTCGCGCTCGAAGCTCGAGCAGATGATGGGTCCGCTCGTCGAGCGCTCGATGGAGCCGGTGAAGAAGGCCCTGCAGGACGCGAAGAAGCAGCCGAAGGACATCGCCGAGGTCATCCTCGTCGGCGGCTCGACGCGCATCCCGCTCGTCAAGGAGACGGTCAAGAAGTTCTTCGGCAAGGATCCCCACCAGGGCGTGAACCCGGACGAGGTCGTCGCGATCGGCGCGGCCGTGCAGGCCGGCGTGCTCTCCGGCGACGTCAAGGACATGGTCCTCCTCGACGTCACCCCGCTCTCGCTCGGCGTCGAGACGCTCGGCGGCGTGATGACGGTGATGATCGCGCGCAACACGACCATCCCGACGCAGAAGAAGGAGATCTTCTCGACGGCGACGGACAACCAGCCGTCGGTCGAGGTCCACGTCCTCCAGGGCGAGCGCACCGAGGCGCGCTACAACCGCACGCTCGGCAAGTTCCACCTCGAGGGCATCATGCCCGCGCCGCGCGGCGTGCCGAAGGTCGAGGTCACGTTCGACATCGACGCCAACGGCATCCTCTCCGTCCACGCGAAGGACACCGCGACGGGCAAGGACCAGAAGATCACCATCACGGCGAACTCGGGCCTCAACGAGAAGGACATCGAGAAGATGGTCGCCGAGGCGGCCGCGCACGAGGCCGAGGACAAGGAGCGTCGCGAGCAGATCGAGCGTCGCAACAAGCTCGACAACCTCTGCTACACGCTCGAAAAGACGATCACGGAGAACAAGGACAAGCTCCAGGCGTCGGACATCTCGACGCTCGAGGGGCTCATCAAGGACGGACGCTCCGCGGTCGAGAAGCAGGACGACGCCCAGGTGAAGGACGTCCTCGAGAAGCTCGAGAAGGAGGCGCACCGCCTCGCGAGCGTGATGTACCAGGGCGGCGCGGGCGCGCCGGGAGCCCCGCCGGGCGGTGACGGCGGCGGCGGCGGCGAAGCGCCGGAGGCGGGCGAGAAGAAGAAGGACGTCATCGACGCGGAGTTCGAAGAGACGAGCTCCTGACGGGGCACCCTGACCCCGCCGGCGCGTGACCACGACGCCGGCGGGCCCAGGTGACGCCGGAGGAAGGTCGCTCCGGCGACCCGCAGCAGGAAGGCGGAAGCGCGGTGAGGTTCGTCCCCCGCTCTTCCGCCTTCGTGTTTCGTGCGATCGGCGGGCGCCGGGCCCGCGCCGTCCTCAACCCGAGAACCGCGAGCGCTTCTTGCGCGCGCGCCGGCGCTCGTCGAGCAGGATGACGGTCGACGTCGGAGGCCTGTCGAAGACCACGATGCGATCGCGCCCCGCCTGCTTGGCGGCGTAGAGCGCGCGGTCGGCGCCTTCGAGGAGGAGCTGCGCGCGGGGCGCTTCGACCGAAGCAAGATCGCAGATCCCGATCGAGACCGTGAGGAGCTTGTCGAGCGGGGCGGCGCACACGCGCCTGCGCTCGGCGAGCGCGGAGCGGATGCGCTCCGCGACGATCCGAGCCTCGGCCGCGCGCGTGCGCGGGAGGAGGATCGCGAACTCGTCGCCGCCGAAGCGCGCGGCGACGTCGCGCGAGCGGCACGTGTCGTTGAGCACGTCGCCGACGATCGCGAGCGTGAGGTCGCCGGCGGCGTGCCCGCCGGAGTCGTTCAGCTGCTTGAGGTTGTCGACGTCGATCATGAGCAACGAGAGCGGCATCTTCGCCTTGGCGGCGCGCTCGACCTCGTGCGCGAGGCACTCCTCCAGGTGCCGGCGATTGCCGACCTTCGTCACCGGATCGCGTCGTGCTTCGTCCGAGAGCCGGTCGAGGCGCCGCCCGACCGCCCAGCCCGCGACGAGGAACCCGATCGCGACCACGAACCCCACTCCGATGAGCGCCGCCTCGATCGGCAGGCTCCAGGAGTGGGAGAGTGCGCGAGCGAGCGCCGGTGTGCCGAGACCGGCGGCGAGTGCGAGGGCCACCCCTGCGATGGCGAAGCGATGGCGCGCCCGCGCTCCGGCGTGTGGATGGGGCTCCTCGGCGGACATCCGGAGCGTTGCGGGTTTCATCGGCCTTCTCACGATGAAAGGCGCGTGCCACGGGTCCCGCCGCGGCGTGGTTCCGGCCCCCCGCGAGTTCCGCGTATCTCGACCGAGACACACGTCGGCCGCGGGTCGAGTTGCCACGCTAGCGTCGCCCACCCGTGCTTGGACGCCACGCCCTCGTGCGTCGCGTGTCCTACAGCGCATCCACGCGGGAGGCGCAGATCCCGCGCGATCGTGAGCGCATGCCGCGCGCGGGGGCAGCCAAGGTGGCGCTCGCGGGAGCAGGGATCGAGATGTGCTTATCGTGACGCCGAGTGCGGCATGCCGCTTCGTCCGGGTAGTACACGGCGATCCCGCGGCCGGCGTCTCATCCGGAGCCGTGCATTCCGCCACAGAAGAGAGAGCCGATGACGAGCGCAGCCGCGATGATGATCGAGCGACTGGCGAAGGGGCGTCCTCGCGAGTCCCCGCGCCACACCGTTCCGCTCGACATCCTCGTCGTCGACGACGATCAAGCGACGCGGCTCAGCCTCTCGTACGCGTTGAGCGACGCGGGCCACCACGTGACCGAGGCGGGCGACGGCGAGGAGGCGATCGCGCTCGCGTCCGAGCGAACGTTCGACGTCGCGCTCCTCGACGTCCGCCTGCCCAAGGTGGACGGACTCACGATCTTCCGGCGCCTCCGCCTCCGCGCGCCGACGACGGCGGTGATCCTGATGACGGCCTTCGCCACCGTGCCCGACGCCGTCGCCTCGCTCCGCGAAGGCGCGTACGACTACGTCACCAAGCCGTTCGATCCCGAGGAGCTCACGCTCCGGGTCATCGGTCACATCTCGGAGCACGTCGCGCTCAAGCGCGAGCTCGAAGAGGCTCGCCGCGTCGTCGCGAGCCGTGACGCGGGCTCGCCCATCGTCGGCCACACCCCGGCGATGATCCGCCTCGTCGAACGCGTCAACACCGTCGCCCAGAGCGACGCGCCCGTGCTCGTCTCCGGCGAGAGCGGCACCGGCAAGGAGCTCGTCGCGCACACGTTGCACGCCCGCGGTCCGCGGAAAGCTGCGCCCTTCGTCGCGCTCGACTGCGCGGCGTTCCCCGAGGCGGTGATCGAAGCGGAGCTCTTCGGCGAGGAGCGCGCGTCCGGGACGTCGGCGCGCCGTCGCCGCGACGGACGGTTTCGCGCCGCCGACGGCGGTACGCTCTTGCTCGGTGAGATCGCCGCGTTGCCGCTCCCGACGCAAGCGAAGCTCCTCCGCGTGCTCGAGGAGGGCGTGGTGCAGCCCGTCGGGGGGAGCGAGCCGTTGCCGGTCAACGTACGCATCGTCTCGTCGACGCAGAGCGACTTGAAGAGCCTGGTCTCGGAGGGGCGCTTCCGCGACGATCTCTACTTCCGGCTGAACGTCCTCGACCTCCACATCCCGCCGCTCCGCGAGCGGAAGGCCGACATGCCGCTCCTCCTCGCCCACTTCCTCCGGCGCTTCTGCCCGGGCCGCGTCCCACCCGGGATCGGGCCGCGCGCGTGGGAGGCGCTGATGGAGTACCCGTTCCCCGGGAACGTCCGCGAGCTCGCGCACGCGGTCGAGCGCGCGGTGGTGCTGGCGCACGGCAGCGAGATCGATCTCGATCACCTGCCGGAGGACATCGTCGGCCGCGGGCCCGAGAGCACGACCGACGCGGCGCTCGAGCCGCTCCACGTCGCGGCGAAGTCATTCGAGCGCAAACACATCTCGCACGCGCTCCACCTCGCCGGCGGCGAGCACGAGACGGCGGCCGAGCTGCTCGGCATCTCGGTGAGGAGCCTCCGCCAGCGCATGGGCCGCCACGGGCTCGCGCCGCGCGGCTCACGCGCCTGATGCGTGGGGCTCGCGCAGCCGAACGCGTCGCCGCCTCGGTTTTGCTCGGTCGGCTCGCGCGTGCAGCCGCCGCGCGGTCGGCTCGCGCGTGCAGCTGACCCGGCGGCCCGGGCGCGCTATGACCGCGGGCGATGGCCAGCAAAGGGCGCCCGTACCGTACGTTCGCGTTCGAGGGGTTCGAGATCCTCGTCGGTCGCGGCGAAGACGACAACGACCACCTCACGTTCGACGTCGCGAAGCCGGAGGACCTCTGGCTGCACGTCGGCGGGGGCACGCCGGGCAGCCACGTCGTGATCCGGAACCCCGACGCGGTCGACGTCCCGCGCTCCGTGGTCGAGCGCGCCGCGTCGCTCGCCGCGTGGTACTCGAAGGCCCGCGCCGCGAAGACGGTCGACGTCCACTACTGCAAGGCGTCGGACGTCTCGAAGCCGCGCGGCGCCCCGGCGGGCCTCGTCGAGCTGGCGCGCTGGAAGAGCATCAAGGTCAAGCCCGCGGCGACCTTCGACGCGTGACCCGGCGGGGCCTCCTGCTCCCCTCCGGGCGTCGTTCGTCGACCCGTCCCTCGGGAGGACGAGCGAGAACGTGGTCACGCCGGTGCGACGTCGTTCGTCGGCGCGGCGCCGTCCCTCGGGAGGACGAGCGAGAACGTGGTCACGCCGGTGCGACGTCGTTCGTCGGCGCGGCGCCGTCCCTCGGGAGGACGAGCGTGAAGGTGGTCGCGCCGGGCGTCGTCGCGATCTCGATGCGCCCGCCGTGCGCGCGGAGGAACCCCTTCACGATGGCGAGCCCGAGCCCGGCGCCGACGCGTTCGGCGCGCTTCGCGTGCCACGTGCGGTCGTAGAGGTTGGCGAGCGTCTCTTCCGAGAGGCCTGGGCCCTGGTCGCTCACGGAGATGCGGACGTCGCCGTCGCGCACCTCCTCCGTGAGCGAGACCGAGCCTCCGTCCGGGGAGAAGCGGACCGCGTTGTCGAGGACGTGCGCGATCGCGCGGAGCATCCGTTCGCGATCGCACCGGAGCAGCGGCGGCGGCTCCGCGCGGCGCACGGCGATCTCGATGTTGCGCGCGAGGGCGTTCTGGCGCGCGGCCTCGGCCGCCATCTCGAGCATCTGTCCGCTGTCGTGGATCCCCATGCGAAGCTCGAGCGCGTCGCTCTCGATCTCCGAGAGGTCGCCGAAGTCACGCACGAGCCGCTCCATCTGCTTGCACGACCGGAGGATCGCCTGCAGCACGCGCCGCGACCTCCCGCTGGCCTCGTCCTCCGGCGTCGTCTGGAGGACGAAGTTCGCGCCCATCGTCACCGCCGCGAGCGGCGCGCGGAGGTCATGGCAGATGGCCGCGAGGAGCGGGTCCTTGGCGCGCTCCTTCTTCCGAGCTGATCCGGCCTTCGCCGCCGCTTCCGCCCCAGCCTTCGCCGCTGCTTCCGTCCCAGCCTTCGCCGCTGCTTCCGTCCCGGCCTTCGCCGCCGCGCCCTCCGACCCCGACGGAGCCGCCCGGCCCCCCGTCGGCTCCGGGCGCGCCGTCGGCGTCGGCTCCGAACGCGCGCTGCTTGCGTGGCCCGGCCGAGCCTCTGCTGCGCTCCGCGTGGTCGAGCCCGCCGCCGCGCCTTCGGCCGGCCCACGGGCTTGGTCGCGCGCCGGCGCCGCCGCCTTCTGTTGGGCCTCTTCGGCCGTCCGCGCGCTGCCGCTCGTACGCATCGCCTCCCAACGTACGGCCTCACCAAGGCGTGTCGATGCGCCTCTCCGACGCGGGGCAGAACGCCCTGCTCTTGTGGACCGCGAGCCTCCGGGCTATGAGTGTCCCCGCGCACCGCCAAGCTCAGCTGAACAGAGCGACGGCCTCCGGAGCCGAACATCGGTCGCGAACGCAGCTCTCGACACTCGCTTCAACCAGGTCTCAAGATTCACGAAACAACACGCGCCCGTAGCTCAGCTGGATAGAGCGACGGCCTCCGGAGCCGTAGGTCGCAGGTTCGAATCCTGCCGGGCGCGCCCATCATTCTGCGGACTTCGCGCCGCCGGCCTCTGAGCCGTGACCCCGGCGTGACCCCGACCAAGGTACGCGACATGGGCGCGCGCGGCGGTCTCCGCCTGGGTGCTCGGCGCGAGGTGAGCGTACCGCTGCGTCGTCCGCACGTCGTTGTGGCCCATGACGGGCTGCACGTCCTCGAGATGCCAGCGGATGCCCCACCAGCCCGAGACCATACTCGACGCGCACGAGTGCCGGAGCAGGTGCCACCAGATCGGTCGACCGATGCGAGGGATGACCGGGAAGATCGTCGCGAGCTTCCGGAAGCTGCGCGGCGGCTTCGTGTCGCGACGATGCCCGCGCTCGGTCGGGAACATCAGGTCGAGAGGGTTGTGCTTCATCGCGCTGTACTTCGCGATCGTCGCCGGCGACGCCTTCACGTACTCGGCGCGCACCTCGAGCCACCGCTTGGCTGCCTCGAGCCCGCCGCCCCAGAGGTCGATCCTGCGCGGCTTGCGCTCGCCCTTGCGTCCCTTCGGCGGGCGGTACCGCTCCTTGACCGCATCCCACGACCCGAAGCGGACGATGACGTGGGGCTTGGGGTCGTCGACGTGGACGTCCGTGATGTGCAAGCACCACGCTTCACGCATCCGCATCCCGGTCCAGAGCGCGAACTGGACGATCCACTTCTCCATGCGGTCGACGACGTCGAGCGCCGTGGACATGTCGTAGAGCGCGAACAGGTCGCGCTGGTTGTCGAGGTCGAGGTACCAACCTTCCTGGTAGCCCTCGTCCTCGTCGCCGTCTTCGCGTTCGACGGTGAGGTCGGCGAACGGGTTGACCGTGACCGGGACCAGCCCCTTTGTGATCGCCCACGTGAAGGCGCACCGCGCGAGGTTGAGGCACTTGCGTCGCGTGTCCCATGCGAGGACCTTCGGCGCGCGTTTGCCGTGCTTCTTGGGATCGTAGCTCGTCTCCTTCGCCTTCAGCTCATCGAGCCAGTCCAGGCCGTCCGCCGGAGTCACGGACGCGGTTGCACGTTGCGCCCAGTCTGCCGTCGCGACGTGCGTGTACCAGCGCGACTCGTCGGTCCTCCAGTCGCGATGACCCGCGCGCGACGCGAGGAACCGTGGTCCGAGCTGCTTCATGCTGACGCCGGCGACAACCTCGATGTTGCCCTCGGCGATCTCGAGCTTCACGGTGTCCCGCCACCGACGGGCGTCGTCGAGTGCATCCGCCGCGAACGTCTTCGATGCGACCTGACCAGCGTACTTCACACGCACGCGGACGTTGCCGCTCGGCAGGACGGTCAAGTTCTCCATGTCGTCGTTCATCGCTTTACCTCGATGAAGCCGCCTCGTCGGCGGAGCTCCGCCCGGACGGCTGCACGGTCCACATCCGACACCTGAATGTTCCCGGACACAACGGGGAGCCGCGGGCGCCGCTTTGCGGGGCGCTTCGCACGCGGACGCGAGCCCGCCGCCTCGGGGACGGCGTCCTCCTCGATGGCGTCCGCGAGCTCGCGGAGTAGGCTGGCGACGCGTACGCGGTTCATGACGGCTGTTCGGTCTCCATCTTGTCGAGCAGCTCGCGAAGCAGGTGACGCATCGACCCGCGGTCGGCGGTACTGACGTACGCCATCGAACCGCGCGGCGCCTCGGCGACAACGAGCGCGAAGACGACCCCCTTCGGCATCGCGCCGGCGACAGCACGCGCGAGCTCGGCCGTCAGACGATGCAGTTCGAGCCGCTGCTGACGCGCGACGGGCGTTTCGTTGCACTGCCGCGCGCACGACAGCTCGCCGGTCTGCGTGAGGCGAACGGCCGGGCCTTGGCAGCGGGGGCAGGTCTCGTTCTTCATTGAATCCTTCTCACCGCGTCGAGGCTCGACGCGTGCACGTGGCCATCCTCGGCCGCCCAGTAGATCCAGCCCTCGTCCACGAACGCGACGCGGCCGCGGAGCTGGTCGACGGCCGGAAGGTTGCGCTCGACATGCGTGCCAACCGGCCATGACTCAACCGTCTTGGCGTGCTCGAGCAGCCTCGCGATCGCGTTCACGCGGCCCTCCGCGACGCGAGATGACGCGCGAGGCACTTCCGCGCGGAGCCGCGAGCACCCGCGTCGCTCCGGTCTTGCCCCGTGCCGACGCAGCGATACGCGCCGAACGACGCCGAGACGACCACGCGCCAGCTCCACGTCCCGTCGAACTCGCGCCGCACGTAGATGCGAGCGCCCGTCTTCGGGTCGTGCGCCTCGGCCGCCGTGGTGATGAAGTGGAGCTTCATCGGTTCGGGGTTCCGGTCGGCGGCGGGGACGCCAGAAAGCGACGCGCGTAGTCAATGATGTTGTCGCGCGCGACGGCCTTGATGTTTGGTGCCCAGACGTCGAGCGTGTCGCCGAGTCGAGCGATGAACCGGTCGACGTTGAGCGTCGGTGTCTCTGGACGCTGGCCGGTCGGTGCACCAGGACAGGTGTGCATCCAGCCGGGAACCGGATGCGGCTCCTCTTCCGTTCCGAACTCTGCTTCGACGGAGCACGCCTTGCATCTCCTACCCGGTTCGCCCATGGGAGACGTCGTCGAGAGGAGGCGGCCAACGCGCTCCTTGGAGTCCCTGACACCTTCTCCGTATGTGTCTGCGCCCCTGGGCTTCAGTTCTTCGCCGAACGTTCGCGCCCACACGCTTAGCTTTGACAGGGTCGCCTCCAGCGTCGCGACACGGTCACGAAGCATGCCCTGCTCGACCTCGAGGCGGCCGATCGTCTCGGCCGCACGCTCGAACGCATCCGCGTACCCGTGCAAGCCGTCGATGCGGCACGCCTTGGCGAACTCGGTCATGGTCAACATCTTCATCAGCCGTGGTCCTTGGTGGGCAGTCTTGTCACACTCGGGGGGGGGCTTCATCCGGAAGTCTCAGGTCGCGACGTTGAAGGCCTCGCGATGCCTTGATGACACCTCTACTACGCCTCGGCGATGCCGTCCGAGGGCGTGTCGCGACGTTGAAGGCCTCGCGATGCCTTGATGACCCTCGTCTTCATGATCGATCGCTCGGGCAGCATGTCGTCGCGACGTTGAAGGCCTCGCGATGCCTTGATGACGGCGCGGACGAGAGGAGCCGCGCGGCGCGAAAAACGTCGCGACGTTGAAGGCCTCGCGATGCCTTGATGACAGCTCCCACTCGAGCTTGTCGTCCGCCGCCATCCGTGTCGCGACGTTGAAGGCCTCGCGATGCCTTGATGACCCGCTTCTCGCCACACATACGCCGTGACGGACGAGTCGCGACGTTGAAGGCCTCGCGATGCCTTGATGACACGGTCAAGAAGAGCTCTCGCTACGCGAGCGTGCCGAGTCGCGACGTTGAAGGCCTCGCGATGCCTTGATGACTTGGACGACCTGCAGAAGGCGGCTCAGGACGTTCAGCGCGTCGCGACGTTGAAGGCCTCGCGATGCCTTGATGACTACGCGTCGGGCAGCGACACCACGGGGATCGTCTTCGTCGTCGCGACGTTGAAGGCCTCGCGATGCCTTGATGACGCGTCTGCAAGTATACGCGGACGTTGGCCGCGTTGGTCGCGACGTTGAAGGCCTCGCGATGCCTTGATGACTCGTCGCGATGGTCGAAGGCTGGAGCAGGTACGCTCCGGTCGCGACGTTGAAGGCCTCGCGATGCCTTGATGACCTGTGCTGTATACATGTAATTATTCCGCTGCGTTCCGAGACGATTCGCGAGCGGTTTGTTCACCAAGCTCGCCTGCAGACTTTTTCGCCTTTCTCTTTCGCCATGCGTTCTCCGTTTTGGCCTTATCGGCCGCGAACATCCCATCACCGCGAGCGCCTCCAGCGATCCATCGACCAAGGGACCGCTCGCACCATGCGCGCTCGTCCTCCTCGTCGGCGCCGTCGCGCCAGCGCGCGTCGATCGCGTCCGCGCCGAACGCGTTGCGCAGCGCCTGACGAAGCTCGCTGACGCCAGCGACGAACCGCACGTCGGAGTCGTCGCCGAAGCGCGCCGCGTAACTCAGATCCTGATCGCTCAGGATCACCGTCCGGTACCGCGACCTCCACGTCGCCGCGAGTTGCCGGTAGATGTCCCGGCGCTGGTGAATTGCGCGTCGACGTTCTCTCGTCTCGTACTCGTACAGGTGCCGATCTCCGTGCCACGCGCGGCACCGACGATGACGGCACTCGTGATCGTCGCCGTAGTACCAGCGCCGGAGCAGTGCGACCGCGCTACCTGTGACGCCGTCCAGCTCGAGCCGCCGCAAGAGCGACTCGAATCGTTGCGGAGAGCGCCATAGGTGGCAGATGTTGATCGCCTCGACGAGATACCGAGGACCAGTACCGCGATCCTTGGTGCGCTGCAGGTCGGTCACGAGCTGGTTGCGCATGAGGTCCCTCAGGGCGCGAATGCCCCCCGCGTGCTTGGCGCGCCCCAGGATGTGGGGCGGAAGCGTGACGGACTGCACCTCTCCGCCGTCCGTCCACCGCGCCACCCGGATCGAGCCATTCTCCAGCGGCGTCCACTCCCACTCGATCGCGACGACGCCTCGCGGAGGGGCGTACACCGACCTCACGTCCTCATTCGGGTCGTCTACGGTAATCTCGCACGACCATCGCTCGTGGTGGGCCAGCGGCGTCACCGACACACGGATCCATTTGACCCGTGCCGCGCCGGGCAGCGCGCGATGCATGTACACCGGCCATTCGCCCCAGATCGGCGAGCGTCCTTCGGAGCCGATCCGAATCTGCAGCGTACCCCACCTCTCCCCGCGGCAACTCGGCTCTCGGAGCGCGAGCCGAGCTCGCGTGTCCTCCCCTCCAAGCAGCTCAGCGACGGTCATCCCTCCCTGGATCTGGATACCGAGCTGACCATGATGACGCCACCAGATCGCGCGTACGTCATCGACGCCAAGCGCGTCGCGCCATCGGGGCCCTGCGACGAAAGCGGGATCGTTCGGCGCAAGCGCATCGGTGCTGTAGAGCGGCTGCGAACGGCTCTGCCGATGGGCCGCCTCGATGTCGAGGTACGACCCCCAGAACGCAGCCGTGTTCGCTCGCGCGGAGAGCAAGATCTCGTGCTCCCGCGCGGCGATGAGGGCGAGTTCGTCGCCCGCTGCGGCTCGGGCTCGCTTGCGGGCGGCGCTCAGCTCTCTCACGGCGGTTTTGCGCGTGCTGCGCGTCGCGCCGCGCACGACCTCCTTGCACCTCGCGACGTCGTCGGACGCATCGTCGATCGCGCGCAGCGCGTGCCGTCGACCGCGCTCGATGGCGACCAGATCGTTTCGGTAGTCGTGCGCGGCGCGCAGTTGCTCGCGGATGAGAGCCTCGTTGCCCGTCGGCGGGCGCAGACTGCATTGGTAGACCCGGACGCTCATGTTGCCCCCCTCAGCCTCGCTGACCTTGCGGATCGCTTCCGCCGCCGTCGTAGCGGGTCACGCTGCACGCTCCTCGCGCGCGAGCGCCTCGAACAGCCTGTCGCGCGTGGCGCGAAGCAGCGTGCTCCCGGTGAACACCGCGCTCGTCACCGTGCCCTCGCCGACGCCGAGCCGCTTCGCGGCCTTGGCGCGACCGTCCACCGTCATCACGAAGCGGTCGACGCGCTTCGCCTCCTCGAGCGTGATGATCGCGACGTTGCGATGGCGCGGGCCCGTCAACTTGCGTCCGTCCGTCATGGGTCTCTCTCCGTGAAAGTCAGAAGTGGAGCGGGTCGGAATCGAACCGACCTCGCGCTGTCTGGTGAGGGGGGAGGTCACGAGACAGCGCGCCAACCAGGCGCCCCGGGCAGCAGGCATGAGGCGGCCTGCCAGCGCCGTTCGGTCAGCCGAGGTTCACGCGCGGCGGTCGCGCCGCTGGCGGCCCACCCTTGTCCCAGTCCTTCGGGTATCCCCTCGCGCCCGTCGCGGCCGCGCGGTTCACCTCGCCCGAACCCTCGCGCTTCGCGAACTCGTTCAGTCGCGCGAAGAAGCCGCGCCTCTCGGCGTCGTTCATGGTGTTCTTCATCACGATGCGTCCCTGGCCGGTGAAAATGTCGACTTTCATCCGGCGCTTGCCGTTGTACGTCTCGTACTTCACGACAACCTTCACGAGGTTCTTGCCGATGCCAGCGAAGCTGTCGCCGCCCTCCCAGCCGAGCGCGCGAAGACGCTTCAACGAGTAAGGCATCGCCGCCTCGGTGAACGGCAAGATGGTCGAGACCTGTCGCTTCAGGTCGACGAGTTCGAGGTCAACGATGACCTGATCGGTTCCTGTGTCGGCGGTCCCGATCTGTTCCGAACCCTCGATTCCCTGCGCGTCGTACATGCCAGCGGGGATGTCGTCGGCGCTCTGCCCGCCGCCGTCGGGGAGGTCGGGCTCTTGGGCGTCGTTCTCGACGTCGTCGTGCTGCTCGTGCTGCTGCGTCGTGCTCATGACTCGGTTCCTTCCTGCTTCTGAACTTCGGTTGCGCCGGCCGCGGACTGCTCGCGCTTCTCGCCGAGCTTCGCGGACAGCTGGTTCCACACCTCGACGACGCTCACGCGCGGGTCGGCGAGGTAGTCGCGCACCTTCTTCTCGAGCTCCGGGTTCGCCAGCTCGACGAGAACCTCTTCGATCTGCTGGAGGAGTTCGCCCTTCCGCTG
>JAHBWF010000041.1 GCA_019637105.1 Labilithrix sp. | reverse complement strand
CGCGCGGCGACCGGGCCGTCCGGCCGTGTCGTGGACGCGGCCGTCTCGTGCCTCCCGGAGGCGCGCGCCGTGTGCGCGAGCTCGGGCCCGGTCGCGGCGTCGACGGTCGCGCGCGCCGCGCGGATCGCGCGCTCGGAGGGGAGCCCGTGGTCGACTCGCGCTCCTCGCGCCGGCGACGCGCCCGCGGGCTCGGCCGCCTCGCGGAGCGGCTCGACGGCCATGATCGCGCGCGCCTCGGCGAGCGCGCTCTTGAGCGAGCGCGCCGTGGGGAAGCGCTCCTCGGGGGCCTTGCGCAGACACCGGAGGATCACGCTGACCAGGACCGCCGGCACGTCGGGTCGATGCGCCGTGATCGGCGTCGGAGGAGCGACGAGGATCGCCTCGACGAGCGCGGGCTCGGAGCTCGCGACGAACGGACGCCTGCCGCAGACGAGGCGGTAGAGACACGCCCCGAGCGCCCACACGTCGGCGCGCCGATCGACGGAGCGCGAGCTCTTGATCTGCTCGGGCGCCATGTACGAGAGCGTCCCGACGACGTCGCCGACGCGCGTGAGCGTCTGGAGCTTGCCCATCGGCCCGCCGACGGCGCGGGCGATCCCGAAGTCGAGCACGCGCACGATCGGCGGCCCGTCGTGGACGCGCGCGAGGAACAGGTTCTGAGGCTTGAGGTCGCGATGGATCAGGCCCACCTCGTGCGCCTCGTCGACGGCCTCGCAGGCTTGCTCGACGTACGCGCACGCCTCGTCGAACGGCAAGGGGCCCCGCTCGGCGAGGACCTCGGCGAGATCGCTCCCTTCGAGCAGCTCCATCACCAGGAACGGCAGGCCCGTCGCGAGCGCTCCGACGTCGTGGACGCGCACCGTGTGCCTGCTCGAGAGCGCCGCCATCGCGCGCGCCTCCCGCGCGAAGCGCGCCTTCGCGCCGGCGTCGGCCTCGAAGGAGGGGTCGAGCACCTTGAGCGCGACGCCGTGGCCGAGCTCGACGTGGCGCGCCGCGAGGACGTGCGCCATCCCGCCGGCGCCGACGACGCGCTCGATCCGGTAGCGCCCCGCGACGATCTCCCCGATCCGCGGGAGCCCCGGCGGCGGATCGCGCGTCGTCTCCGTCGACGCCGCGTCGCGGCTCCCACGACCGCTCTTCCGGGTCGGAGGCATCGACGCGGGGTCGCTCATCGCGCTCATTCTACGACGCGCGCCGCCTGCGCGCGCGCACCAGCGACGGCCCCAGGCCTCAGCCCGGCGGCGCCGCGGCGACGACGCGGAGCAGAATCGCGGTGATGTTGTCCTTGCCGCCGTGCGCGTTGGCGAAGAAGACGAGCCGCTCGAGCGCCGCCTTCGGATCCTCCTCGTGGAGGAGCTGCGTCGCGATGGTCCCGTCGGGGATCATCTTCGTGAGCCCGTCGGTGCAGAGCAGGTACACGTCGCCCGCCCTGGGCTCCGCCACGATCACGTCGACGGCGACCGTCGGCCACGCGCCGAGCACGCGGCTCAGGTGCGTGCCCTCGGGCCCGGCGACGCCGTAGTCGGACATCGTGTGATCGGTCGTGAGCTGCTTCATCACGCCGTCGCGCAGGCGGTAGCAGCGGCCGTCGCCGACATGACCGACGTACAGCCGCCGGGCGCCCGCGGTGAGGCGCGCCGCGGTGAGCGTCGAGCCCATGCCCTTCAGCTCGGGCCTCTCGTTCGCCTCGCGGAGGATCGCGACGTTGGCCATCTGGATCGCGCGCGCGAGCTCGGAGGCCGCGAGCGGGACACCGTCGTGAGGCGCGGCGTCGAAGCACGCGTGCTCGAAGGCCTCGGCGATCGTCTCGACGGCGAGGCCGCTCGCCCGCTGTCCGCCGTGCTCGCCCATCCCGTCGGCGACCACGAAGACGTTCTTCCCCTCGAGGACGAGGAGGCTGTCTTCGTTGTCCTTCCTGCGCTTGCCGGGATCGGTCCGCCCGAGGGCGTGGACGGCGAGCGCCGCCGACGCGTCCTCCGGCGGATCGACGTCGGCGCCCTCGTCGAGCACGCTCGCCTCGACGATCGGGGGAGCCGCGCCCGGGTCCGCGACCCGCGCGGGCTTCACCGCCGGCGCCGCGCGGGCGCTCTTCGACGCGTCGACGGGCGGGTACGCGGCGAGCACGTCCGGATCCCGCGCCGCCGCGGCCTCCGCGGTTGGCGCCGCGACCGCGCGCCCGGCGGCGAGCGTCTCGGCAGGAGCCGGTCCCTGCGCCTTCGTCGCGGTCACGTCCCTCGACGGCGTCGCCGACTCCGACGTGGACGATGACGGCACCGACGACGGCGACGGCGACGGCGTGGACGACGGCGACTCCGACGACAGCAACGGCTCCGACGTGGACGACTCCGACGACGGCAACGGCTCCGACGTCGACGGCAACGGCTCCGACGTGGACGGAGGCGACTCCGACGTGGACGACGACGGCGGGGGCCGCGCGGACGCGGACGTCCCGCGTGCCTCTTGCCGGGCCCGCATCGTCGGCGAGATCTCCGACGGCGGTCGCAGCGCGGGCGGCATCGTCTCGGCCGCGCGATCGTCGCCGGCGGTCGCGCGCGCGTCGGGAACGCCGGGGCGCGGGCTCGCGCGAAGGACGCGCGTCCAGACCAGGTAGGCCGCCCCCGCGGCGGCGAGCACCAGCGACAGGATGCCGATGACGTCGGAGTCGGCCATGCGCGCCGCCGACAACTTTACCTTGTCCCCCTTGATCCACGCGAAAAAGCGGGAATGTCTGCGGCGGCGCGACTCGCCTCCGCACACACTCCCGCTTCGCGGTGCGCGCTCGCCGGCGCGACGTGGTGCCCCTTACGGGAAGATCTCGCGCTCCTTGTAGACCGCCTCGATGCGCTGGAGCGCCAGCCCGTAGGCGCCGATGCGACGGTCGACCTTGTGCTGGCGCGCGAAGTCGGCGACCTCGCGGTAGGCGCGCGTCATCGCCTTCTCGAGCTTGGCGTCGACCTCTTCTTCGGTCCAGCTCTCGGAGCGCTTGTTCTGCACCCACTCGTAGTAGCTGACGGTGACGCCGCCGGAGTTGGCGAGGACGTCCGGGATGATGTCGATGCCGCGCTCGAGGAGGATGCGCTCGCCGGCGGGGTTCGTCGGGCCGTTCGCGCCCTCGACGATGACCTTGCAGTCGAGGTTCTTCGCCTCGGTCTCGCCGATCTGGTTCTCCAGCGCGCACGGCGCGAAGATGTCGGCCTTGGTCTTGAAGAACTCCTCGCGCGTGATCGCCTTGCCGCCGGGGTAGCCCGCGATCGAGCCGTGGGTCTCCACCCAGTCCTGCAGCTTGTGCGCGTTGAAGCCCTCCGGGTTCAGGAGGTAGCCGGTGTGATCGCCGACGGCGATCGTCGAGACGCCGAGGCGCGACAGGATGACGGCGAGGTGCGAGCCGACGTTGCCGAAGCCCTGCACGGTCATCGTCGAGCCCTCGAGCTCGAAGCCCTTCTCCTTCGCCCACTCGATCACGCAGAAGACGGCGCCCTGGCCGGTGGCCTTCGCGCGGCCGAGCGTGCCGCCGGACGCGACCGGCTTGCCGGTGACCACGCCCTTGACGCTCTGCTTGTTCGCGGCGCCGACCATGTTCGAGTACGTGTCCATCATCCACGCCATCGTCTGGCTGTTCGTGCCGACGTCGGGCGCGGGGATGTCGTACTCGGGCCCGATGTTCTCGCCGAGGGCGTGCGTGAAGCGGCGCGTGATCTTCTGCAGCTCGTTCTTCGTGACCGAGTGCGGATCGAACTTGATGCCGCCCTTGCCGCCGCCGAACGGGACGCGCATGAGCGCGCACTTCCAGGTCATCATCGCCGCGAGCGCCTTGACGTCGTCGAGCGTGACCGACGGGTGGTAGCGCATGCCGCCCTTGAAGGGGCCGAGCAGGTTGTTGTGCTGGACGCGATAGCCCTTGAAGAGGCGCACCTCCCCGTTGTCCATCTTCACGGGGAAGTTGATGATGAGCTCGTTCTTCGGCTGGCTCAGGATCGCGCGGACGAAGTCGGCGAGATCGAGCGTGCGCGAAGCGCGCTCGAGGTAGTCCTGGACGACCTTGAAGAAGTCGTACTCCTTGACGATGATCGTGCGCGACGATCCGGGAGCAGGCGGAACCACGTTCGACGGGACGCTCGGTGAATCAGCGGGTGGTGTCATCGGGGCTTCTCTTAGCTCATTTGCTCTAGCGGCAAAGGCGAAATTCTTGCCGTGTGATCTCGCCGCAACGCGTCGTCGGGCTCGGCCGTAGGGGCCTTATTTCCGTCACTCCGGGACGCGTCACGGCCTCGCCGCCGGGACGTCGCGCGGGCGCTGCGAGGGCGCCCTCAGGGCGTCGCGAACCAGAGCGTATAGAGATACGTGACGGCGCTCGTCAGCATCAGCGCGTCGACGCGATCGAGGATGCCGCCGTGGCCCGGGACGATGGCCCCCGAGTCCTTCACCCCGAACGATCGCTTCAGGACCGACTCGCCGAGATCGCCGGCTTGCCCGAGCGCGCCCGCCACGACGGCGAGCGGGAGGCCGTGCGCGAGCGAGAGCGACGGGAGAAACCAGAAATGGGCGAGCAGCGCGCCGACCACGCTCCCCGCGAGACCGCCGATCGCGCCCTCGACCGTCTTCTTCGGCGAGACGGCCTCGTAGAGCTTGCGCCGGCCGAGGAAGCGGCCCGCGAAGTAGCCGCCGGTGTCGCCGAACCAGGCGAACATGATGGCGAGCACCACGTAGCCCGCGCCCGCGTCGCCGAGGTCCCGACGCATCACCGCGAGGAGCGTCACGGGGACGCCGACGAAGAGCGGACCGAAGCCCATCGCGCACGCCCGGAGCGCCGCGGTCTTCATGTCGCCGAGGCGCGCGAGCGTCACCAGCGGCCCGGCGAGCGGGGCGCAGACGAGCACCGTGACGAAGACGCGCGCGTCGCCGTCCGCGAAGTACGTCGCCGCGGACACCGCCGCGGAGAGGCCCACGCCCGCGATCTGCGATGCGCGATCGCCCGGGTGGGTCATGTTGAAGAGCTCCCAGGCGGCGATCAACGTCGCCGGCAGGGCCAGCAGGTAGAAGCCCCAGGGCGCTCCCTTGTAGAGGAGGAGCAGGATGAGCGGCGCGCCGACCGCGGCGGTGGCGATGCGAACAGCGAGGTTGCTGTTGGCCTTCTTCGCCTGTTCTTTGGCCTCGTCGGGCGCGCTGCCCGCCGAGCTCGCGTTCGCCTCGGCCATGTGCGCGTACGGCCATAGCACGCCCGCCGCCAGCCGTCCTCGACCTGAGGCCGCGCAGCGCATGAGGTCGAGGACCTCGCGGCGCGTCGTCGCGCGCGCCGCGCGCGATCAGCCGACGAGGCGGAGCAGCGTGGCGCTCGCCTCCGATCGCGGCGCCGCCTCGTCGGCCGCCGCCTCGCCCTCGGTGAGCACCGGCGCGGCGGCCTTGCCGACGAGCCCGAAGCGGCGCTCGCGCCCCTGGAAGCTCGCGATCGCCTCGTAGAGATCGCGCTCCGCGAAGTCCGGCCAGAGCGCGTCGGAGAAGTGGAGCTCGGCGTAGGCGAGCCCGTAGAGGAGGAAGTTCGAGATGCGTCGCTCGCCGCCGGTGCGGATGACGAGGTCCGGATCGCCGACCGCGAGGCTCGGCATCCGCGCGTGCAGGGCCTGCTCGTCGACGTCCTCGGCGCTCCGCGCGCCGGCCGCGACCTCGCGGGCGAGCTCGCGCGCGGCGTTCGCGATCTCCTCGCGGCCGCCGTAGCTGAGCGCGAGGGTGAGCGTCATCTCGTCGTGCCCGGCGCTGTCCTTCCGGAGCGGATCGAGGACCGTGCGGACGACGGCGGGGAGGCGGCCCAGGTTGCCGATCGCGTTCAGGCGGATCCCGTTGTCGAGGATGTCGTCGCGCTCCGAGAGGAGGAACTCGCGGAGGAGCTGCATCAACGCATCGACCTCGAGATCGGGGCGCGCCCAGTTCTGCTCGCTGAACGCGTAGAGCGTGAGCGCGCGGATCCCGAGGCGGCGCGCGGCGCGGACGACGCGGCGGACCGCCTTGGAGCCCTCACGGTGCCCCTCGACGCGCTCGCGGCCGCGGAGCTGCGCCCAGCGCCCGTTGCCGTCCATGATGATCCCGATGTGCGAAGGGAGGTTCTGAGCTTCGACGTAAACCATGGGCGGCGCTGGAGAAACGGTGGGGTTCGGTACCATGAAACGTCTCTGCAAGCTACGGAGTACGCCGCGCCGCGCCCGGCGTCGACGGCCGGGTCGTCCCGCGGCCGCGTGAGGGGACGGAGCGGTCGCGCCCGGCGCTCGAACGGTCGCGCCGGCGGCGCCCGATGCTCCCGCGCGGTCGCCCCCCGGCGCCCACCGAGCTCGGTCTCCCGGGGCGTCCCCCGCCCCATCGAAATCGATGGGTCGATGTACTAGCCTCTCCCGCCGATGGTCGGCAGCACGAGCACCGTCCGGCTCCGCGACCGCGCGCGCGACGCCCTCGACGCCGGCGAGCTCGTGCGCGCACGGTCTCGCCCCTCTTCAGCGACCTCGCCACCAGCTGCTCATCACGCCTCGACGGCGACAGGGGGCTCTTCCGCGCGTACGAGTCCGTCGAGTTCCTCGCGCCGGTCCTGGCCGGCGACTACATCAGGCCACCGCGGAGCTCGTCAGCGTCGAGTAAACGCAAATCCGCTTCGAGGCGGCGAGTGGTGGTGCCTGCGCCAAGGTCGGCGTCCCCGCGAGCGCCGCGAACGTCCTCTCAGGCCGATCGTCGTCTGCCGCGCCCTCAGCACGCCGTCCGCAGAAGGAGCTGCAGCGCAAGCGCGCGAGCTCTACGTGCCACGCCAGCTCTCCCCGTGGGCGAGCGGCCCGTGCCGGCGCCATCGTCGCCGGCCGGCCCCGACCAGCCGAGGCCGCACGCTCGGTTCAGAGGAGGCGCACGTCGCGGGCTCGTCACCACCGCCCGCGATCGTCGGCGCGGAGATCACCGCGCGAGCAGACGCGCTACCTGCCCCATCACCGCGCGGGAGATCGCCGACGAGGCCGCGCACTACCACGAAACGACGCCTCAATCCATCCACCCTCCATGTCGCAACGTGACGGCTCGCCCACCCGGTCATGCGACCGCTTCGCCGGGCGATCCGAGAAGATCCGCGCGAACCGACTGCATCGTGCAGGTGTCGACCGGCGGCGCGATCCAGGATGTCGATCGACAGGCGCGCTCAACCGCTCCGATTGCCGGCGGAGATGGCGACCCTTCAACTGCAGCGGCGGCACGCGCAACTTCGGCGACGACGTCTTCGTCAACACGCGCCGCAGATCAAAGACCTCGCCGCGCGCCCCTCCGCGCGTCGGGGAGCAAGATCCCCAGGCTCAGATGCCGAGGTCGGCCCACGTCGAGAAGAGGGCGCTCCTCCTCGCGAGCAAGGGCATCGTGTCCTCGCCCGCTCCATTTCAGTTCGTGATGGGTGTGCCCGGCGGCATCGGCGCGAGCGAGCGAACCTCGCCTGATCAGCATCTCCGAGCGGCCTGCCCACGCGACGGCGCGCGCGCGAGGACACGACCTGGGCGTCCGCCGCGGTCGGTCGCCGCCAGCAGCCGATGACGGAGCTCGCGATGCGCCTCCGGCGGCCACGCGCGCGTCGGCCTCGGACAACATCTACCTCTCGAAGGGCGTGCTCGCCGGGCAGCGCGCCGCTCGTCGCCCGCGCCGCCGCGTACGCCCGCTCGATCGGACGAAACCCCGTGGAGCCGTCCCGCGCGCGCGAGATCCTGCTGAGCCCGCATGAAGGTCGCGACGCGCGTACGCTCGTCGCCGACGCGCTCACGCCGGTCGGAAGCCTACGCGGCGCTGCGCGAGGCCGATCCCGAGGGCGCGTCGTTCCTCCTCGAGAGCGTCGTCGGCGGCGAGCGCTGGGGCCGCTGGTCGATCCTCGGCTACCGACCGCGCTACGAGGCGGTCCTCGATCGCCGGGGGTGGAAGCTCCGGCCGGGCAGCGGCGATCCGACGGGCGCGCGCCTGCCGCCGCTCGCCGACGCCGGCGGCGATCCGATCGCCGCCTCGGGTCCGCTCTTCCAGCGCGGCCGCCCCCGGGACGGCGAGCCGCCCGCGTCGATGGCCGCCCGCTTCGCGGCCGCGCACGTCGGCTACCTCGCGTGGGACATCGTCCACCTCATCGACAAGGTCCCGCCGGGCAGCGACGCGACGTGGAACGAGCACTTCGTCCCGCTGGCGCGCTTCCTCGGCGGAGCCACGGTCGTCGTCTTCGACGCGCTCGCCCAGACGGTGACGATCGCCGCCGAGGACGAGGCCGACGTGGAGCGCGCCCTCGCCGACCTCCAGCGCGCGCCGGCCCTCGGCGCCGTCGGCCTGCCCGATCGCGCGCGCGTCCCGGCGAACGTCACGACCGACCTCGACGACGACGCCTACAAGGCGCGCGTGCTCCGAGCGAAGGAGTACATCGCGGCGGGCGACGCCTTCCAGATCGTCCTCGCCCGGACCTTCTCGGTGCCGCGCGAGGGCCGCGACCCGTTCGACGTCTACCGCGCGATGCGGCTCGTCAACCCGTCGCCGTACATGTACTTCCTCGACCTGCCGCCCGACGCGGGCGGCGCGGGCGGCGACCGCCTCCGCATCGCCGGCGCGAGCCCGGAGACGATGGTGCGGCTCGAGGACGGCGTGATGACGGTGCGCCCGCTCGCCGGGACGCGACCGCGCGGCAAGACGCCCGACGAAGACGCGCGGCTCGAGGCCGAGCTCCTGGCCGACCCGAAGGAGCGCGCCGAGCACGTCATGTTGATCGACCTCGGGCGCAACGACGTCGGACGCGTCGCGCGCATCGGCTCGGTGGAGCTCCTCCGCAAGATGGAGATCGAGCGCTACTCGCACGTGATGCACATCGTCAGCGAGGTGCGCGGGCGCGTGCCGCCCGAGGTGCCGCCCCTCGAGGTCGCGCGCGCGGCGTTCCCCGCCGGGACCCTCAGCGGCGCCCCGAAGGTGCGCGCGATGCAGATCATCCGCGAGCTCGAGGCGCGCCCGCGCGGCATCTACGGCGGAGCGATCGGCTACGTCGGCGCGACCGGCGACCTCGACCTCGCCATCGCGATCCGCACGCTCGTCTGCAAGGGCGACACGTTCGAGGTGACCGCCGGCGCGGGCGTCGTCGAGGCGAGCGATCCTCAGAGCGAAGCGGACGAGACGCGCAACAAGGCGCGCGGCGTGCTCTGCGCGATCGAGGCGGCGCCGAAGCGCTGAAGAGCTGTCCAAAATTCGAAATTCGGCGACGCGTAGCGGAGCCACCGCGGAGGGTGGGGACCCCGAAAATCTGAGCCGCCGGCGCGCCCGACCACGGCCGCCGATCCACCGGAGGCGGGGCGATCCACGGGCGTTGTCCTCCGGTGGCGTACCTTCTCCGCACGAATGAATCCGTGGCGTTGTCGCCGAGGCGTCCCTCACCGGCGATCCGGTGACCGCGTGGACGATCGCGCGGGGGCGCCGACGCCTCGCGCACGGCCCTTGCAGCGCGTGTCGTCGAGGGAGAGGGGCCCGGCATGACGAGGGGTAGGCAGAGGAGACTCTCACGGTCGCCGTTCGCGGTCCTCGCGCTGGCCTCGACGCTCTTCGGCTGCGCCCAGATCGCCGGCGTCGAGATGCCGGAGCTGGCGTCCCGCTCGGACCGCGCCGAGCCTCGATCGGCCGACGCCGACGAGCCCGCGGGCGGCGCCGTCGGCGAGGAGGAGAAGCAGAACACCGACAGCCACGCGGAGGGGATCCAGGTCACCGACGTCCTCGACTTCGGGACCGTGGGGTGCGGCGCGGATCGGATCGAGAACCTCGTCGTGGCGAACCAGACCGACAAGCCGCGCACGTACAAGGTGCTGATGCCGTCGGACGCGCCGTTCGCGACTGACTTCCCGCTCGAGGGGATGATCGCGCCGCGCGACCACATCGTGATCCCGGTCGTCGCGCGGCCGACCTGGTCGGGCGACGCGAAGGCGAACATCGTCGTGACGTCGGAGGCGTCGTTCGCGACGGTGCCGGTCGGCGTCGTCGGCGCCGGCGCCACGCTCGAGTGGATGTCGACCTCCGCGGACATCGGCGAGACCCCGCTCGACACCGAGGGGACGACGCGCGTGCGCCTCCGCAACACCGGCCTCCGCCCGGCCGCGATCACCGGCTTTGACGGCGCGACGAACGACTTCGTCGCGACGCCGGGGCAGCTCACGATCGAGGCCGGCTCGGACGCGGAGATCGAGGTCAAGCTCACCAAAGGCAACACGTCGACCTCGGCCGCGCTGACGACGACGCTCGCGCCCGTCGCCGCGGGGCTCTGCGCGCCGGCGCCGGCGCTCACCGTGACTGGGCGGCGCGTCGACACGACCGTGACCGTCAGCGGCGCCGACTGGGGCAAGAAGGACTGCGGCACCGAGCCCGCCGACACGCGCGCGGTCGTCGTCCGGAACTACTCGAACCGCAGCGTCCGCTGGACGCTCCTGACGCCGCCGAGCCGCTTCACGCTCCAGGGGGCGATGGCCGGCACCGCGCCCTCGTCGAGCTACGGCTCGCCGGGGACGGCGAACATCACGTTCCGCGCGCGGCCGCTCGACGCCGATCCCGCGCGGGTCACCGAGACCGTCACGATCGCGATCGAGCCGACGAGCGGAGGCGACCGGGTCCTCTACCACGCCACGCTCCGCGTCGACGTGCGCGGCGCCGTGATCGCCGTCGCGCCGACCGACCTGACGTTCCGGGCGAAGAAGGGCGAGTCGTCGAAGAGCGAGTCGTTCACGATCACGAACACCGGCAACGAGACCGCCTCGCTCGCGTGGACGTTCCGGCGGACCGCCGGCGGCCCCGCGTGGCTCGGCAACCCGCAGAGCACCTCGACGCGCGCCGGCAGGACCACCTCGGTCGCGCTCCGCTACCAGCCGAGCACCGCTCCGCCGAACACGGCCACGCTCACGCCGTCACGCTCCGGCGGCGGGAAGATCTGCAACCCGGACGCGCTCAGCGTCGTGACGATGTCCGGCGCCGAGCCCTGACGCCCGCGCGCGCGGCGTCTCACGCGCCCGCGCGGCGGGCGCCGCGAGCCCGCGCGGCGGGTCGCACGAAGGCGAAACGCGCAGCGCCCGCGGGGACGCTGCGCGTCTTCGCGCGCGGAGCCGAGCGAAGGCGACGATCAGCCGATGTACGCCTTGACCGAGCCGTCCATCAGCGTGCGGAACGAGCGCGCCTGCATCCAGACGCCGACCGTGGCGTACGCCATGCTGGCGAGCACGCCGAACTGCCACGTCTGCACGAACATCCACGCCATCCTGCCGACGCTGAGCGTGCCGAGGACGGTGAGGAGCCCGCTCGTGAAGACGAGGACGAGGCGCGTCAGCGACGACTTTTTGACGAGGGCCCGGCCGATGAGGAACGTGATGAACCAACTGAAGAGCAGCCCGCCGACCGCGCCCGCGATCGAGAACACGCCGATGCCCTTCATGAGGACGCCGTAGATCGCCGAGAAGACGGCGAAGCCGTACCAGGAGTTCGTGAGCCCTTCGATCTTTGCCTTGCCGGTCATCGTCCTGCCTCTCGTTCCCGTTCTGCCGCCTGTCGTTCCGTTCTGCCGCCTGCGTTCGAGGCGCCCTCGAACGATGTACGCCCGCGGGCGTCCGTGCTTCCTCGCGCGCCTCGCCGACCTTGGACGGTCGCCCCAGCATGATCATTCCATCCGGAAGGCGCGAGCCTTTCGTACGCGGCTCGCGCCTCCTGGATCTGTCGCAGCGTAACATATCTATATTATTAGAACAATTCACCCCACGTCGCACCCGCGAGACCGCCTCCCCGGCGGTTCTCCACAGGGCCCGCGCGTGGTCGCGGCGACCACCTCCACGCCTCGGTCCGTCAGGAGGCGAGCGTCGGCCGGCTGGCGCGGGCGCGGATCGACGCGCGGTCGTTCTTCACCGGGAGCCAGACGCGGAAGACCATCCCGCCGTGGTCGGTGTTGTCGACCTCGATCGACCCGCCGTGGATCTCGACGATCGACCGCGCGAGCTGGAGCCCGAGCCCGAGGCCGCCCTGGCGGCGCGCGCTCTCGGCGCTCTTGAACGCGTCGAAGATCTTCTCGCGCTCCGCGACGGGGAGCCCCTCGCCGCTGGTCTCGACCTCGATGCGCAGGCGCGCGCCCTGATCGGCCGGCAGCGTGGCGCGGACCGGGACGATGCCCTTGTCGCTGAAGCGCGCGGCGGTCATCACGACGGCCGTGAGCGCCTGGACGATGCGCGTCCCGTCGATGAGCAGGGTCGGGATGCCGGGCTGGATCTCGCCCATGATCTGGACCTCCGAGCCGACGGCGAGGTCGCGCGCCTCGAGCACCGACGACATGACGACGTCGCCGACGTGCGTGGCCTCCGGCGAGACCTCGAGCTCGCCGGCCTCGACGCGGGCGCTGTCGAGGATCGTGTCGATGAGCACGAGCAGCTCGCGCCCGCGCTGCTCGATGATGGCGAGGCTCTCGTGCTGCTCCTTCGTGAGCGGGTTGCGCCGGACGAGCTCCGTGAAGCCGAGCACGGCGTTGAGCGGCGCCTTGAGGTCGTGGCTCATCGACGCGAGCAAGAGCCCGCGCATCCGCTCCGTGGCCTCGCGGGCGTCGATCGCGCGGCGCTGCGCCGACGCGAACTCGCGGAAGATGCCGCCGAGCGCGTCGATCGCCTCGAGCAGCTCGCTCACGGTCGAGAAGCGCGCCTCGTGGAGGATGATCGTGCCGCGCATGACCTCGGCGACGCCCGCGCGGCGGACCTCGCGCGTCGCCAGCGCGACGTCGGCGTCGAAGAACGCCGCCGCTCGCGTGCCGAGGATCGCGGCGAGCCCCACCGCCGCCATCGCGAGGAGGAGGTAGGCCGCGAACGCCGCCGAGAGGCGCGTCGTGCCGAAGCGGACGAGCGCGGCCCCCGGCTGGAGCGGGACGGTGATCTGCGTCTCTCCCTCGTCGCCCTGTCGAAGCGTCTCGACCCCCTCGTGCGTCGGGACGACCTGCACGTGGAAGCCGAGCGCCGCGGCGGCCTCGATCGCCTCGGCCCGACCGGCGACGTCGTCGGGGCCGCCGGTGCCGAGCGACTCGAACGCCGCGTGCGCGATGTCGACCGCGTCCTTCGCGCGGGCCTCCTTGTCGAACGCGCGGGCGTGCGCGTCCGCGAGGAGCGACGCGCCGAGCGCGACGAGCGCGACGGGCAGCGCCACCGCGGCGACGTAGCGCTTGCGCAGGCGCCCGAGGACCTCGCCGCCGAGCCTTCGGAGGCCCTCCTCCGCGACGGCCGGCGAGACGAGCTCGAGGGTGCGCGCCACCTGCGCGCGCATCAAGACGTAGGCGGGGAGCGTCGCGGTGCTCACGAGGGTGAGGACGAGGAGGACGAGCGCGAGCTGGGTGTACGTGTCGATCGCCTGCGGGCGGAGCGCGGGGATCAACGTGGCGAGCGAGACGACGCCGGCGAAGGCGACGTTGGCGAGCGAGAGGAGCGACGGCGCGTCGTAGAGCGCGAGGACGTGCTCCGGATCGCCGGCCTCCGAGCCGACCTCGAGCGCCGTGAGCAGCGGCCGCACGCGCTGGAGCACGATCACGGTGAGCCCCGCCGAGAGCGTCGCCGAGAAGAGGCCCATCGTCAGGATGACCGAGAGGGACGCGTCCGCGGACTGCGGCTCGAGGAGGAGGACCCGCGGCGCGAAGACCGCGCCGAGGAGGAACGCCACGACGTGCGTCGCGGCCTGGATCGCGAGCATCCTCCAGAGGAGCTGCCCGGCGATGGGGCGATCGAGCCGCTCCGCGGCCTGGACGAACGGGCTCATCGCGGCCTCACCGGCCGGGACGGCCTCGGCGCCTCCGGTCCCGGGAGGAGGTGCGCGCCCGGCGGGCGCGACAGCTTGCGCGAGGGCGGCGCGTCGATGTTGCCGATCGGCAGGAGCACCTTGAACGTCGAGCCTCGCCCGAGCTCGCTCTCGACGGAGATCGAGCCGTGGTGCAGCGTGACGAGGCGCCGGGTGATCGCGAGCCCCAGGCCCGTGCCGCGGCGGCGGAACTGCTCGCTCCGCGCTTGCTTGTACTCCTCGAAGATGACCGCGCGCTCCTGGGGCGAGATGCCGGGGCCGGTGTCCCGAACGAGGAACGCGGCCATCATCCCCTCGCGCCGGACGCCGACCACGACCTCGCCGCGCTGCGTGAACTTGATCGCGTTGTTGACGAGGTTGCCGAGGATCTGGCGGACGCGGCGCCCGTCGACGCGCGCGATGAGCGGCTCGCCCTCCACGCGCACCGAGAGCGGCTTCTGGCCGACCAGGCCGCGCGCCTCGCGGATGACCTCGTTCGCGAGCGCGAAGACGTCGACGCGCCCGCGCGTGAGGCGGAGCTGACCGCTCTCGAGCGCCGAGAACTCGAGGATGTCGTTGATGAGAGAGAGCAGGTGAGCGCCCGAGCCGCGGATCTGCTCCACCTCCTCCTTCGCCGAAGGCGACAGCGGGCCGTCGACCTCCTCCATGAGGATGTCGGCGAAGCCGAGGATGGCGTTGAGCGGGCTCCGGAGCTCGTGGCTGACGGCGGCGAGGAACGCGGCGCGCTCGCGGTCCGCCGCGCTCGCCCGCGCGAGGTCGCCGCGGTACGCGCTGGACGCGAGGCCGAAGCGACCGACCAGCTTGTTGAACGTCGCCGTGAGCAGGCCGACCTCGTCCATCGTGCGCGCGGGGATGAGCTCGCCGGTCGGCTCGGTGCGGACCTGCGCCATCGCGCGGACGCGGCGGGTCACGAAGTCGACGTCGCGCGTGACGTCGCGGGAGACGGCGTAGGCGACGCCGGCGGCGACGCCGAGGAGGAGCACGGCGAGCGCCGCGAGTGCGCTGGCGAGCGCGTTCGCGCCCACCGCGGCGCGCGGCTCGGGCACGAGCACCACGAGGCGCGGCGCGTCCGGGCCGGCGCCGATCGGGCGCACGGCGTAGCGCGCGCGGCCGATGCGCGTCTCGGCGACGCCGCGCCCCGTCGAGATCATCGTGCTCAGCGCGGCGCGATCCGGAGCGCCGAGCGTCTGGTCGTGGATGACGTCGCCCCGCGCGGTCACCACGAGCAGCTCGGCGGCGCTCCGGCGCGCGGCGAGCTGCGCGTCGTCGAAGCGGCGCGGCTCCGGGAGCGCGCCGAGCCGCGCGGCCACGGTCGCGGCGATGAGCTCGGCACGCGCGCCCGCGTGCTCGTCGCCGGCGCGCGAGAGCTGATCGAGGCCGACGAGGCCGATCCCGAGCGCGACCGCGAGCCCGACCACGACCACGAGCAGCGGCGCCAGCGGGAGGAACGGCCAGCCCGTCCGCGAGCGCGGCGCGCGCGCGCGAAACGCCTCACCGGCGGGCGGGACGTCCGAGGGCCGGAGCCCGTCGGGCCCGGGCGGCATCGAGCCGAAGGCGTCCGCTCCGGGGCCGAGGTCGGCTCCAGGGCCGAGGTCGGCTCCGGGGAAGAGCGCCTCGTCCGTCTCGACGGGCGCAGGCGGCGAGGCCGACGGCAACGGCGACCGCGCGAACGGCGCGGGCGGAGGAACGCCGGGAGGCGGAGGCGGGGGCAGGGACGGCCCGAGAGGCGGAGCGCTCGCGCCGGGCGGATACGGCCCCGCGGCAGGCGGATACGCGCTCGTGCCGGGCGGATACGGCCGGGCAGGATACGGCGCGGTGGGAGGATGCGCGCTCGCGGCAGGTGGATACGGCCCCGCGGCAGGTGGATACGCGCTCGCGGCAGGCGGATGTCCGCTCGCGGCGGGTGGGTACGCGCTCGCGCCGGGCGGGCGGGGCGCGGTGGGCGGGAACGAGGCCGTAGCGGGTGGACGGGGAGCTCCGGCGGGGCGAGGGACCGCCGGAGCTGGAGCGCCGAACGCAGGCGAGAAGGCCGGCTGCGGCGTATGGGGAGGGACGAGATCCGCCGCCGCAGGGGGCGACAGCACCGAGCCCGGCTGCGTCGTTTCCGCCAGGTCCTCGAGGGGATCGAGACGCGTGTCGCGCTCCCCGGGATCGCTGTAGCCGCCGCGCGGAGAGCGCGGATCATCGTTCTTCATCGAAAGATCCGTCCCAGGACGGGTTCGCAACACGCCGGCTGCCTGGCCGCCGCCCAATGTAGCGCGGGGACCGGACAGGCGCGGACTTGTGCGCGAGCCGTCTGGCTGCGCTCGATCCCCGAGCCGAGCCGAGCCGGATCGTCGGCTCGAGCCGACGCGCGTCTCGTCGCCGCCGAGCGTCCTGGTGCAGAACGCGTCGATCGCGAGGCGGACCCGCGCGGAGAGCGCCGAGCGAGCCCCCACGCGGGGCCCGACGAGGCGCCCGACACGGAAGCGCGCACCACGACCTACGCGATCATGCCCACGGTACGCGTGATCGACGCGTGATCGCGCCCCACGACCCGCGCGATCACCGCTCACGGCACGCGGGAGATCGTAGGAGCACCAACGGTCCTACGACGCGCCGCGCAATACGATTTCGTCGATTGGCCCTTGTCGCCGCGGGAAACCCATCGCAAAAGGAAAAGAGGATGCGCCTCTTCCGGCGAGCACGAGACACGAAGACGTCGGTCATCCGACGCGAGGCCGTTTCGGCGACCGCCGAAGCTACGTCTCAAGTCTCGCCCGTGAAGCTCGCTCCCGCCTCCCGCCCCTCGCCCGTCGCTCCCGTGGTGGAGCAGCCCGTTTCGACCGACTCGCTCCCGGCTCTCGGCGTGCCTCCGTCCCCTCCCTCCTACGACGGCCTCGACGACTCCGACGTGTTCGTCTGCAAGCCCGATCCGTCCGCCGCCGCCGCGGCGTCACGCGCCGCCCGCGAGGTCACGCTCTTCGTTCACGGCTGGCACAACGTCGAGCCGGGGCTCCTCTCGTGGACGTTCCCGAGCCTCCGCGCCGCCCTCGACGCCGTGCAGCGGATGAAGAACGCCATCGGTTGGTGCGTCGTCTCCGGCACCGGCTGGAGCGACCTCGACAGCGCGCGCGCGAACGGCGCCGTCCTCGTCGAACAGCTCTCCTGAGCGTCGAGCAGCTCCCCTGAGCGGGGCGCGCGGTGCCGGCCTCGCGGGCCGACACCTTGCGCCGCCGGGCCGAGCTCAGACCTTCTCGAGGACGACCGCGAGGCCCTGGCCACCGCCGATGCACGCGCTGCCGACGGCGTAGCGACCGCCGCGACGCGCGAGCTCGTAGACGAGGTGCGCCGTGATGCGCGCGCCGCTCGCGCCGAGCGGGTGGCCGAGCGCGATCGCGCCGCCGTTCACGTTCGTCCGGTCGCGCGGGAGCCCGAGCTCCTTCTCGACGGCGAGGTACTGCGGGGCGAACGCCTCGTTGACCTCGAACACGTCGACGTCGCTCTGCTTCAAGTCGGCGCGGGCGAGCGCGGACTGGATCGCGGGCGCCGGGCCGATGCCCATGATGCTCGGATCGACGCCGGCGACGCCCCACTGCACGAGGCGCGCGAGCGGCTTGAGGCCCTTCGCCTTCGCGAAGTCCTCGGTCGTGAGGACGAGGCACGCGGCGCCGTCGCTGATGCCGGACGCGTTGCCGGCGGTGACGACGCCGTCCTTCTTGAAGACCGGCCCGAGCTTCGCGAGGGCCTCGAGCGTCGTCTGCGGACGCGGGTGCTCGTCGACGGCGAACTGCACGGTGGCCTTCCGCTGCTGGATCTCGAGCGGCGCGATCTCGTCCTTGAAGACGCCCTTCTCGTTCGCGGCGGCCCAGCGCTGCTGGCTCGTCAGCGCGTACGCGTCGCACTCCGCGCGGCCGATGCCGTACTTGGTCGCGAGGTTCTCCGCGGTGACCGCCATCGGCGTGTTCACGTAGCTGTCGGTGAGCGCGCTCCAGAGCGAGTCCTCGACCTGAGGCGCCTTCCCGAAGGCCCAGCCGTCACGGCTGCCGCGGAGGATGTGCGGCGCCTGCGTCATGTTCTCGGTCCCGCCGACGAGCACGGCCTCGGCCTCGCCGAGGAGGAGCTGCTCGGCGCCGTTGATGACCGCCTGGAAGCCCGAGCCGCAGAGGCGGTTGACGGTGAGGGCGGGCGTGGTGATCGGGAGGCCGGCCTTGAGGCCGACGTGACGGGCGCAGTAAATCGCGTCCGGGCTCGTCTGCATGACGTTCCCGATGATGACGTGACCGATCGCGTCCGCGGCGATCCCGGCCTGCGCGATCGCGGCCTTCGCGGCGTGGACCGCGAGGTCGTTGGCGCCCACCCCCTTGAGCGTCCCTTGCATGGTCCCGAACGCGGTGCGCTTGGCCCCCACGACGACGATCGACTTCGACAGCTTGGCCATGGCAATTCTCCAGCGAGGTGAGTGAGATCCGGCCGCGAACTTAGGCGTTTTCCCCGGGCGACGCTACCCCTCGTCCTCGCGCGGGGAAAACCGATATCGTTGAGGCGATGAACGCTGGCGCTCCGACGTGTCCGACCTGCGGCGGCGTGCGTACGAACCCGCAAGCGATCCAGTGCCACTTCTGCGGACAGGCGCTGGCTCCGCAAGGCTACGGAGCCCCTCAGAGCTACGGCGCTCCGCAAGGCTACGGCGCTCCGCAAGGCTACGGCGCTCCGCAGGGCTACGGTGCTCCGCAGGGTCACGGTGCTCCGCAAGGCTACGGCGCTCCGCAAGGCTACGGCGCTCCGCAGGGCTACGGCGCTCCGCAAGGCTACGGCGCTCCGCAGGGCTACGATGCTCCGCAAGGCTACGGCGCGCCGAACCCGTACGGCGGGCCACAGCCGAACCCGTACGGCCACCCCGTCTCGGGCTTCGGCGGCGGGCAGCCGTACGCGGGCTACAACCACGCGGCTCCGAGCGGCTGGGCGAGCGGATGGAGCACGTTCTTCTGGATACGCCTCGCCGTCGCGGCGATCTTCATCGGCGCCTCGCTCCTCGGCGCCTGCCTCAACGCGATCCGTCACTGACACCATTTTTCCCGCCCGCGGCCGTGCATCTCGCGCCGTGATCGCGACCTGCGTCGGCGGCCACGCCGCCTTCGTCGGCGCCACGCGACCACATCGCGTGCAACCCAGCGCCCCGGCGCGGCGATCCCCAACGCGCATCCGCGCGGCGAGACGCCCGACGCGCGCTCGGCGTGGCGAGACACGACGCTTAACTCTTCCAATCCATTGGCCGTTGTGGGGACATGCCGCCCTCGCGTTCGCTCCCCGACGTCCTCGCTGCGCTGGACCGGCTGCGCGCCGAGATCGAACAGAAGAACGGGGAGCTGGCGAAGAGCCTCGCGATGACGCGAGCCGTCCTCGCGGCGGTGGCCGAGGCGATCCTGGTCGTGGACGACACGGGCACGATCGCCAGCATCAACCGCGGCTTCTTCGAGATGTGGCACGTCCCGGAGGCGCTGCGGCGCGCCGCGGAGAGCGGCGGCGGCGGCGAGGCCCTCCTCGCGCACACGGCGACGCTCGCGGCGAGACCCGACGCGTTCGTCGAGCGCGTGCGTCAGCTCCACGCCGACGACGAGGCGGTCGCGACGGACGAGATCGAGCTCGCCGACGGCCGCACGATCAGCCGCTATACGGCGCCCGTCCACGCGAGCGACGGCGAGGTCCGGGCGCGTGTGTGGTGTTTCCGCGACGTCACGGAGGCGCGCGCGCTCGCCGCGCGGCGGGCGGTCGTGGCCGAGCGCATGGCCTCCGTGGGGCAGCTCCTCGGGAGCGTGGCTCACGAGATCAACAACCCGCTGGCGTACATCGCGGGCAACCTCGACGTCGTCGTCGAGGCGCTCGGCTCCGGCGCGGCGATGCGCGCCGACGAGATGGTCGAGGCGCTCGAGGACGCGCGGACGGGCGTCGAGCGGATCAAGATCATCGTCCGCGATCTCCGCGCGCTGTCGCGGACCGACGACGACACGCGCGAGCCGATGGACGTCCGCTCGGTCCTCGAGACCGCGCTCCAGATGGCGAACAACGAGCTCCGTCACCGCGCCCGGATCGTACGAAACCTCCAGGTGGTCCCCGCCGTGTCGGCCAACGCCGTGCGCCTCACCCAGGTCTTCCTGAACCTGCTCTTGAACGCCGCGTACGCGATCCCCGACGGCCGCGCGAGCGAGAACACCGTCACGGTCACGACGTCCACGAGCCTGCTCGGCGGCGCGATGATCGAGATCCGCGACACTGGCTGCGGGATCGCCGCCGAGCACGTCGAGCGCGTCTTCGATCCGTTCTTCACGACGAAGCCCCTCGGCGCGGGGACCGGCCTCGGCCTCACGATCTGCAAGGGGATCGTCGAGAAGCTCGGCGGCTCGATCGCGGTGGAGAGCCGACCGGGACTCGGGACCGCCTTCACGGTCGAGCTCCCTCCGAGCACGCCCGCCACGCGCCGTCCGTCGCGCGTCCCCGCGCCGCCCGCCTCCTCTCCGCGCAGGTGCTCCGTCCTCGTGATCGACGACGACGCGCGGATCCGGCGCTGGTTCCAGCGCGTCCTCGCGAGCCACGACCTCACGGTGGTGGCGAGCGTCGAGGCCGCCGAGGAGGCGATCAAGTCCACGTCGTTCGACGTGATCTTCTGCGACGTGATGATGCCCGACCGCACCGGGATGGACATGCACGACGCGATCGCGAGCCGGCGGCCCGATCTCCTCGCGCGCCTCGTCTTCATGTCCGGCGGCGCCTTCACGCCCGCGCTCTCGAGCTTCCTCGAGGCCGTGCCGAACCTCTGCCTCAAGAAGCCGTTCGGGCGCGAGGCGATCATGCGCGCGATCGACAGCGTGATCGCGAAGCGCTGAAGCGGCGGCGCGGTCAGGCGCGCGTGAGCGCCCACGACGCCGTGCACACGGCCTCGTCGCGCTCCTTCGCCTTCACCTGGAGCGCGATCTTCCCGGGCGCGACGTTCCAGCCCTCGGTGACCAGGGTGTCGCCCGGCCACACCGGCTTCGAGAACTTCGTCTCGAACGCCACCAGCCGCGAGGAATCGCCGCCGCACGCGACCTTGCCGACGTGACGGACCATGTGTCCGAACGTGCAGAGGCCGTGGAGGATCGGCCCCTGCTCGAAGCCGACGCGCGCCGCGAACTCGGGGTCGGCGTGGAGCGGGTTCCAGTCGCCGGAGAGCCGGTAGAGCAGCGCCTGCTCGGGGGCGGTCTTCTCCTCGAAGCGGAAGTCGGGCTCCTGCCCCTTCGGCGCCTCGGCGACCTTCTCTTCCTTCGGCGGCGCCTCGCCCCCGAAGTTGCCGGCGCCGCGGATGATGATCTGCGACGAGGTCTCGGCGAGGAGCTTCGCGGCGGCGTCCTTGATCTCGCAGTCGATGACGACGATCGCGAACTTTCGCATGTCGTAGAGGCCGCGGACACGCGCCACGGTCGAGACCGTCGCCTCGGGCGGGAGATCGGCGTGCAGGCGGACGCTCTGCTTGCCGTGCACGACCATCGAGAGATCGCCGCCCGTCCTCACGACGCAATCGAGCATCGGCTTGAACATCGGGACGACGGCGAAGCTCGGGAGCACCTTCGGGCCGCGGCCCTCGTAGAGCCAGTCGAGCTCGTCCTTCTTCGCGCCGACGCCGAGCGCGTAGAGGACGGTGTCCTTCCACGAGTAGGAGAAGATCTGCGGCTCGAGCGGCTTGTCGACGACGGATAGATCGAGGGCCATGGCGAGCTCGGATTCCCACGGCCTCCGAGCCGTGTCAATCTGCGGACCGTGGGTGGGCCGCTGTCCGACCTCGAGGGCCTCGGCCTCGCCTGGGCGCGCTTCGCCCCGACGCTCGCCATCGTGCCGGCGTTCGGGCTGAGGGCGCTGCCCGCGCCCGCGCGCGGGGTGCTCGGCGTCGCGCTCGCCGCGGGGATCTACCCTGCGCTCGCGCCGATCGCGCTCGAGCGCGGCGCGACGCCGTGGTTCGTGCTCGCGCTCGAGCAGATCGCGCTGGGGATCCCGGTCGCGCTCGCCGCGGCGATCCCGCTGTGGGCCGCGACGATGGCGGGCGGGCTCGTCGACTCGCTCCGCGGTGCGCAGGACGGCGCCGGGCTCGCGGTGGTGGAGGGCGCGCGCGCGACGCCGCTCGCGATCCTGCTCTCGCTCCTCGCGAGCGTCGTCTTCCTCGCGACGGGCGGACCGGCGCGCGTCGCGGAGACCCTCGCGACGACGACGCTCGGCGAGCACCCGCTGCTCGCGGCGGCGCACGCGCTGGTCGCGGGGATCGGCCTCGCCGTGGCGATCGGCGCGCCGCTGCTCGCGACGGCGGTCGTCCTCGAGATCGCCTTCGCGCTCGTCGCGCGCGCGGCGTCGCCCGCGCAGGTGCACGCGCTCCTGGCGCCGCTGCGCGCCCTCGGGCTGCTGGCGATCGTCGCGATCGTGCTCGAGCGCCTCGCGGACGTGCTCGCGCTGGCCGTACGCTCGGGTTGAGCGCCCGTCGAGCGCCCGTCCGAAGCGCCGGCGCGCCGTCAGAGCGGCAGGCGGTAGCCGATCGTCAGCCCGAGCTCCAGCACCAGGACCGATCCGCCGAGCGTCGCGCAGTCTCCGATCGCGGAGCAGCGCGGCGTGTCCGGCAGGATCCAGTGGTAGCCGCGGAGGTTCGCGCCCGCGAGCCAGTTCTCGCTGAGGTAGTAGGTGCCGCCGCCCTGCGCGCCGAGCGCGAAGCCCTCGGTGCGGATCGTCACGTCGCGCGTGCCGAGGATGGCGGGGACCTCGGAGCCCGCCTCGGTGGTGAAGCGATCGGCGATGATGACGGCGCCCGCCGAGAGACCGACCCAGGCCTCGAAGTACTTGTAGTGGAGCGGGACGTACCGGCCCTCCATCCCGAGGAAGAAGTACGAGCGCGCGTGCGTGCGGCGGAGCGCGGTGAGGCCGCCGTACTGCTCGTCCGACGTCGGGCTCGGCGCGAAGATGGCGCCGGCGCCGATCGCGTAGTCGCGGCTCCAGCGATAAAGGACGTGGATCCCCGTCTGCATCGTGGCGTCGCCGCGGCCGATCTTGCCGACGAGCGGCGTGTCGCCGCCGCGCTGGCCCGGGGAGATCGGCGCGTTCGGGAGCGCGATGATCCCGGCCTCGAGCTCGGCGACGGTGTGCGGGCGGTCGATGATGCGCGCGAGCGCGTCGTTCGCGACGCCCTCGCTCGGCTCGGACGCGGGCGCCGAGACGACGCCCGAGGTCGACGCGGCGCTGCCCGAGGCCGACGCGGCGCTGCCCGAGGTCGACGCGGCGCTCTCGCTCGGCGCCGCCGCGGCGACGCCGGAGGTGACGCCGTACGACACGAGGACCGCGAGGCGCATGCAGGCCGCACGCGCTACATCCACTTCACGTTCTCCGTCGGCTTCGGGCTCGGTGTCGTGGTCGTCGGGGGCGCCGTCGGCGTGGGCGTGGGCGCGGGCGCAGGCGCGCCCGCGGTGACGGAGCGCTTGGCGGAGATCGGACGGCCGCTCTCCTGCGTCGTGAAGCTGATCTCGAAGCGACCGGGCTCGAGGAAGGCGTAGCTCGCCTTGAAGACCCCCGGCTGGACGGCCTGCGCGGGCACGCGGATGCCGCCGGGGACGCCGGGGCCGACGACGGTGAACCCCGGCGCCTCGAAGTCGCCCTTGTTCGGCGCGACGCGCGCCGTCAAATCGACCGTCTGCCCGAGGCGCGGCGTCGCGACGGACACGTCGACGAGCGCCTTGTAGTCGACGCGCGGCTGGACCGACGAGGTCGGAGCCGGACCGGGACCGGGCGGCTTTGGCGCCGTCGCGGGCGCGGGTGCGGGCGGGCGCTCGGGCGGCTTGGCGAGCGTCGGCGCGGCCGACGGGCTGAACGTGGCGAGCTCGGACTCGTACTGCTCGACCAGACGCTTCGCCGACGCGTCGTGCGGATCGAGGTCGTGGGCGATCTTGGCGAGCCGCAACGCCTCGAGGACGTCGCCGGCCGAGCGCTGGGCGATCGCCTGCGACGTGAGCTCGCTCGCCGCGCGGACGCGGATGTCGAGCAGCCGACGATCGTTCGGCCAGCGGCGGAGCCCCTCGTCGGTGATGTCCTTCACGTTGTCGCCGGGAGGCTCGTGGAAGCGGTTCTTGAACATCGCGTCCGTGGCGCGGGCGACGAAGCGCTCCTCCTCGGCGTCCGCGCCGCCGATCTTGCCGACCTTCCAGGCCCAGCCGAGCGCGATCGCCGCGCCGAGGACGAAGCAGAGGACCACGAGGAGCCACGCGCGCGAGCGCCTCTCGTCGTGCGCCGCGGGAGCGGGGGCGTGCGCCGCAGGAGCGGGAGGGTGGCTCGACGGACGCGCGAGCTCGGGGCTCGAAGGCAGCGGCCGCGCCGCCGCCGGCGGGCTGGTCGTCGCGTCGGCGATCGGCGGCGTGTAGTGCGTCCGCACGGGCCCCTCCACGTCGCCCGGGACGGTGCGCGGGATCTGCGGCGCCGATCCTTCGGCGGGGATGACCGTCGGCGGGGTCGTCGGCGTGGGGAAATACGCCGGCGTGGAGCCGTGTTGCTTGGCGTCGAACGCCATGTCGTCGATGGTCTCGTCGACGCTCGACGGCACGCGCGGCCTCGGCGCGGCGTCGATCACCCCCGACGGGCGATCCCCGGAGAGGGCCGGCGACGACGCCGGGCGCCCGGTCGCCTCGGCGAGCCGCGCCTGGAACTCCGAGGGCGGCTCCCACTTCACCGTGGCGGCCGTGGGCGGACGCGACGGCTCCGCCGCGGCGGCGCGCCCGTTCGCCGGAGCCGCCATGCGCTCGGCGATCTCCGGCGCGAGCTCGAGCTGCTTCGTGCGCTCGACCGGCGGCAGCTTCATCGCCGAGGGCGGGCGCCGGTGCAGCGGCCGCGCGAACTCGTCGGGGGACAGGCCCGAGAGCTTCGCGGCCTCGAAGATCGCCTGCCCGAGCGCGCGCGCGTCGGGCTCGCGCCTGGCCGGATCCTTCACGAGGGTCGCCATCACGACGTCGGCGATCGGCTCCGGCACGTACGCGGCGCGAGGGATGGACCGGAGCTGCGGCGCCGGATCGTGGATCTGCTGGACGAGGAGACCGACGGCCTGATCGCCGTCGAAGGGCGTGCGGCCCGACAGCATCTGGAAGAGCAGCGTGCCGATCGCGTAGACGTCGCTCGCGGGGCCGACCGCGTTGCCCTGAGCGCCCTCCGGCGAGATGTAGCGCGCCGTCCCGAAGATGAGCCCGGCCGCGGTCGCCACGGACTGCTCGCCCCAGTTGATGCGCGCGATCCCGAAGTCGAGCACCTTGACGTAGTCCGGATCCGCGCCGCGGCGGACGAGCATCACGTTCTCCGGCTTGAGATCGCGGTGCACGATGCCCTGAGCGTGGGCCTCGCCGGCGGCCTCGCAGAGCTGGAGCGCGATGTGCAGCGCGCGGTTCAACGGCAGCGCCCCGCCGGCGGCCGCGAGCGCGCTCTGGAGCGAGAGGCCGTCGAGGTACTCCATCACCATGTAGAGCGCGCGGTCGGGGAGCTGCCCGGCGAGCAACACCTGGACGACGTTCGGGTGCTGGAGGCGCGAGGCGACCTTCGCCTCGCGCGTGAAGCGCGAGACGAGCTGCGCGTTCGCGGAGAGCTCGCGGTGGAGGATCTTCACGGCGACGTCGCGATCGATGCCGCGCTGGAACGCGCGGTAGACGCGGCCCATCGCGCCGACCCCGACGAGCTGGCGGATCTCGATGTGCCCGGAGATCTCCTGGCCGAGGTACGGATCGGTGGCCTCGCGCTCGGCGGCGGCGGCGCTCTGGAGCGGGGTCCCGTCCGTCGGGCAGAACAGCGCGTCGCCGGGGTAGCGCCCGCCACACGCTGCGCACACCTTCGACGGCACCGCCGACACGTCCATCGCCACGCTCACATCCTACCTTTTCTTCCGTCCGAAGGCTCCCTCCCCGGCCGGGGCGCCGCGGGCGGCGGGCCCACGATCGACGACGCGCGACGCGTCGACGGCGGGCGCCGGCCGGAGAGGCCCGTCCCTCGAAGCTCGCGCTTCTCCGCGTCGCGGCCTTCCCCAGGTGACAGCCGAGCGGGCGACGGGATTCCGCTGCACGCGCCCGCGCGGGAGAGCGCCGCGTGACGCGACATCGCGGCGCCGCTCCAGCTCCGCTCCGGGCGAGGACGCGGCCTCGTGACGTCCTCGCGACGTCGCCGCCGCCCGATCGCCGCCCGATCTCTCCAGCTCGGCAGCTCGGCGGGTGCGTCCGCCCGTTCGGGCTCCCCTCCGCTCGCGCAGCCCGCCGAGCCCGGCGCTCGGTTCCGAGCGGGAGCTCCCCGAGTCCGAGCCGAAGCTCTCGAGTCCGAGCCCAGAGCTCCCGAGTCCGAACCCAGAGCTCCCGAGTCCGAGCCGAAGCTCCCCAGTCCGAGCCGGGGAGCTCCCGAGTCCGAGCCGAAGCTCCCCAGTCCGAGCCGGAGCTCCCGAGCGCGAGCGTCGCGCTTGCGTTCGCGGTGCCCCCAACGAGTGAGCTCGCCGTCCGCGCGCCGCGGCCGTCCTCGCGCTGCGGCCGTCGGGAGCAGAGCCGCGCGACACGAACGTCGGCGCGCGCACGCTCCTGCGTCGGGAGAGACGTGTGGAGGTACTGTGGATAAGTGCGCTCGAGGCTGTTTTTCAGGGCTCGCGTGCGTGTCGGAGAAGCGTCGCGCGCGCGCCCCTGCGTCTTGCGGCCGGAGCGACTCTCCTCTAAGTCTCGCGAATCGTGTCGGAAGTCGAGCTGAACGAGGCGCCGCCGGCGGGCGGCTACTCCGTGACGTTGCCCACGTTCGAGGGGCCGCTCGATCTGCTCTTGCACCTCTGCCAGAAGCACGAGCTCGACATCCTCGACATCCCGATCGCCTTCGTGACGGAGAAGTACCTCGAGTACCTCTCCGTGCTGCAACTGCTGAACCTCGACATCGCGAGCGAGTACCTCGTGATGGCGGCGACGCTCGCGCACATCAAGTCGAAGATGCTGCTCCCCGCCCCGCCGCCGGGCCAGGAGGACGAGATCGCGGCCGAGGAACAGGACCCGCGCGAGGCGCTCATCCGCCGCCTGCTCGAGTACCAGAAGTACAAGCAGGCGGGCGCCGAGCTCGCGGCCCGCGGCGTGGCGGGCCGCGACGTGTTCCTGCGCGGGATGCCGATCGAGGAGGCCGTGCACACGGGCCTCCCGCCGCTCGCGCAGGTGCCGCTCTTCTCGCTCGTCGAGGCGTTCCAGAGCGTCCTCGCGAAGAGCAACGTGAAGCTTTCGCACGACATCGTGCACGAGCGCGTCACCCTCGCCGATCGCATCAACGAGCTCGTCGACATCCTCCGCGCGCGACGCCGCGTCACCTTCGAGGAGCTCTTCGCCGACCTCGAGACGCGATTCGATCTCGTCATCACGTTCCTCGCGCTCCTGGAGATGACGCGCCTCCGCATGACGCGCCTGTTCCAGGCCGACTTCGACTCGCACATCTACATCGAGTTCACCGCGCAGGTGACGGCCGACGCCGAGGACGGCGGCGCGGCGGCCCCCGACGGCGGCGCGACGCTCGACGCCGGCGCGGAGGTCGAGGCGCTCGACGCGAACGGCCACGCGCCCGCCGTCGACGCGAAGAGCGACGCGAGCAGCGACGACGCACTCGGCGACGGCGAGGAGACCGACTCGCGCCACGCCCGCGTGGACGACGATACGAGCGACGGCCAAGAGACCGACTCGCTTCACGCCCGCGGCGACGACGACACGAGCGACGTGCCCGGCGACGACCACACGAGCGACGGCCAAGGGACCGACTCGCTTCACGCCCGCGACGACGACGACACGAGCGACGTGCCCGGCGACGACGACACGAGCGACGGCCAAGGGACCGACTCGCTTCACGCCCGCGGCGACGACGACGACACGAGCGACGTGCCCGGCGACGACACGAGCGACGGCCAAGGGACCGACTCGCTCCACGCCCGCGGCGACGACGGCACGAGCGACGTGGTGAGGAGCGACGGCCAGGAGGGCGACACGCTCCACGCCCGCGGCGACGACGACACGAGCGACGTGCCCGGCGACGACGACACGAGCGACGTCGAGGAGACCGACACGCTCCACGCCCGCGGCGACGACGGCACGAGCGACGTGGCAGGGCCGGCTCCGCGGCACGCGCACGCGGAGGAAGACGCAGGGGGCGTCAGCGAAGACGCCGAGGACGAGAACACGTGAGCAAGCGGAAGAAGCCCGCCGCCCGCCCGGCCGAGACGACGGGGGACGGTACAGCAACCACGGAAGCCGCCGCGCCGTCCGAAGCGACGCCGCCGATCGACGCGAGCGAGGTCTTCGCGCTCGAAGAGGACGGCGCGACGTCGAAGGCTGCGCTGCCGTCGGACATCCTCGCGCACGCGATGGGCACGGCGAGGGAGAGCGAGCGCGCGCTCCTCACGGCCATCTCCGTCACGGAGGTCGAAGACGTCGAGACCACGGTGAACGTCAGCGGCGACATGCTCCCGTTCCCCGGACGTGACGATCTCGACGCCCCGACGGTCGCGCTCGGGACGGAGGCGCTCGCCGACGTCGACGACCTCCTCGCGCAGCGCAAGCACCTCCGCGGGCTCCTCGAGGCGCTCATCTTCGCGAGCGACGCGCCGATCAAGCCGAAGGATCTGGCTCGGCTGGCCTCCGCGCCGGTGAAGCAGGTCGTCGAGGTCCTGGGCGAGCTGACGCGGGACTTCTCGACGCGCGGCATCCACCTCGAGGAGGTCGCCGGAGGCTGGGTCTTCCGTACGAGCCCCGAGTACGCGCCGTTCGTCCGCGATCTCACGAAGCAGCGCCCCGTCCGCCTCACCCGCTCCCAGGTCGAGACGCTCGCGATCATCGCCTACCGGCAACCCGTCACGCGCCCCGAGATCGACGACGTACGCGGCGTCGACAGCGGCCCGGTACTGAAGCTCCTGCTCGAGCGCGACCTCGTCCGCATCCTCGGCAAGCGCGACGAGCCCGGGCGCCCGCTCATCTACGGCACGACCAACGCCTTCCTCGAGTTCTTCGGCCTCAAGTCGCTGAAAGATCTCCCGACGCTCCGTGAGTTCACCGAGCTCACCGACGAGTCGCGCGAAGCTTACGAAGAAGAGATGGGCGAGCCGCCGAACCACGCCCCCCCGCTCGACGAGGAGGAGCCCCCGCGAGCGACGACGCTCGACCCGGACGAGCTCGAGGGCGCGGCCTCGGAAGACGACGGACGTGACGTCCGCGAGAGCATGGCCGTCCCCGCCCACGCTCACGACGACGCGAACGACGGCGACGACACAGACGACGACGACACGGACGACGACGACGCGGACGACGACGACGCGGACGCGGACGACGACGACGCGGACGACGACGACGACGACGCGGACGACGACGACGACGCGGACGACGACGACGACGCGGACGACGACGACGACGACGCGGACGACGACGACGACGACGACGACGACGCGGACGACGACGACGACGCGGACGACGACGACGACGACGACGACTGACCGGCATCACGATCGATCGCGACGACGGCTCTCGCGAAGCACCCATGCACGCGCGCGGGCGGAACGGCACGCGCGGCGGAGCGACGCGCGCGGGCGGAGCGACGCGCGCGGGCGGAGCGACGCGCGCGGGCGGAGCGACACGCGCGGGCGGAGCGACGCGCGCGCGGGCTCGAGTCCGTTGCGCGCTCGACGCCGGAAGGCTCGACCGCGTCCACGGCCCGCCCCGACGGACGCGCGAGGCGGGCGTCGAAGACACGTCCCGCCGCCCGCGCCTCGTCAGGTCCCGTTCACTTCACGCTGCCCTCACGCTTGCACGTCGACGAGCAGCCGTCGTTGCTCGCCGTGTTGCCGTCGTCGCACTCCTCGCCGAAGAAGACGTCGACCTTGCCGTCGCCGCAGCGCGGGCCGGGGGCCTTGCAGCCCGGGAGGCAGCTGTTCGGGCCGTAGCCGCCGTTGTCCGGGCCGAGATCGCAGACCTCTCCCGCCTCGGTCTGCACGACGCCGTCCCCGCAGTAGCCTCCCCGCGATCGGCAGTCGAACGAGCACTTGCCGTACGCGGGCGGCCGGCTCGCGCCGCCGTCCCCCGCGGCCGGACCGTTGGTGTCGTTGTTCGGACCGTCGTCGCAGACCTCGAACTTGGTCTTGATGCCGTCGCCGCACCGCGGGACGCACGTGCTCTTCTTCTGCTCGAAGCCGCGGAGCGTGAGCTTGTAGTTCGACTGCGTGCGGTTGCGCTCGGCCTGGAACACGACGATCTCGTAGAGCTTGCCGTCCTCCAGCCCGAGGCTGCCGGCGACGCCCGCGTCGATCGTCACGCTGCGATCGATCCTGCCGTGGATGCCGCCGATGTCGACCGCCAGCCGGCCGTTGATGAACACGAAGACGTCGTCGTCCCCCGTGAACGCGAGGACCGGCGGCGCCGCCGCGCTCTGGTACGAAAACCAGTACTTCACCTCGCTCGTGAAGTGGAAGTTGTGGTTCGGGCTGGCGTTCTGGTTGCCGAAGAGCTCGCCGTCGATCGGGAAGAAGCCTCCCAGCGCGACGTACGGAGCGTGCGTGTCGCTGTCGAAGACGTAGCTGTCGTCCGGCTGACGCAGGAGGCGCAACGACTTCACGACCGTCGCGTTGACGTTCGGCGTGTCGCGGTACCACTGCGCGAAGCCCGCCGCGCCCCCGCGGATGCAGTCGTCCCCGTTCACCCCGTTGCCCACGTAGACGGGCTTGCCGTCCGCGTCGAGCCTCGTCGTGAAGAGCGGGCCGAGCATCCCGGTGGCGAGGCCCGCCTCGAACCCCGCCGGCGACGGGCACGTCGGGCTCATCGTGCTCTTCTCGAAGTCCGGATGCCGGTTGCCGCCGGCGTCGTCGTACCCGCGGAAATCGCGGATGATCAGCGGGAGCTCGAGCACGTCGGGCGGATCCGTCGCGACGTCGGTGCAATCGAAGCCCGGCTCCTTCGTGCAGGTGCTGCTGCAGCCGTCCCCGTCCCGCTTGTTGCCGTCGTCGCACGCCTCGCCGGGGAACACGAGCCCGTCGCCGCACACGCCCTGACACGCGCCGACGACGATCCCGCCGTCGGTCGCCGAGGTGCAGGACGGCTCGCGCTTGCACGTCGTCGAGCAGCCGTCGTACGGCCGGAGGTAGCCGAGCCCTCCCGGCTTGAGCTCGCCGTCGTCGCACTGCTCCGTCCCCTCGACGACTCCGTCACCGCACGTCGTGGGTACGCACGACATGTTCGGCGTCGGGCACTTGAAGCCCTCCTCGAGCCGACACTGCGCCGAGCAGCCGTCGACGCCGCCGTCGGTGGTGCCCGCCACGCCGTCGTCGCACTCCTCGTCGCCCGCGACGATGCCGTCGCCGCACTTCGCGGCGAAGCACGCGGCGCCGGGGAACGGACAGATCCACCCGCCCTCGACGGTGCAGGTCGCGCTGCAGCCGTCGTTCGAGTCCGTGTTCGAGTCGTCACATTGCTCGGCGCCCTGGATGAAGCCGTCGCCGCACGTCGCGGCGGGCGCGCAAGGCGAGCCGGGGATGGGGCACGCGAAGCCCGGCTCACGCTGGCACGTCGCGCTGCAGCCGTCCGACGGGGTGACGTTGCCGTCGTCGCAGCCTTCGCCCGGCTGGAGCTCTCCGTCGCCGCAGACCGCCGGCTCGGAGCCGTCGAGCGGAGCGACGCTCCCGTCCGCGACCGGGAAGCTGCCGGAGGACGACGCTCCCCCGCCGTCCTCGGCCTCGCCCGTGAAGACGCTCTCGCCGGCGTCGCCGCAGCCGGCGAACACGATGAGCGCGCCAGAGACCAGGACTGCACTCCCACGAAGCCATCGGCGCATGCGCGTGTCCCTTCCGGTGTGTCGGATTTCCCCCAGCATCCATCTAACCAGACGCGACGTCGGAGGGACAGGGCGAACACGCGATCGCCGGGGCGCGACTCGGTCGCGCGCCGTCAGCCTTCGTCCTTCGGATCGGCGTACGCGCTCGCGAGCTTCGTCACCTCGTCGCGCAGCTTCTTGTGCGCGACGAGCTTGCGCACGAGCTCCCAGAGCGCAGGGTCGGCGAGGACCTTCATCGGCGCGTCGCCGCGCGCCTTCTTCGGGATGGCCGCCGGGCCTCGCGCGCGGAGCTGATTCATCTTGTCGATGTATTGCTTCGTCGGGAAAAGCTCGCCCTTCTCCCACTGGAGCACCGTGTTCTGTTCGATGCCGATCGCCTGGGCGAGCTCCTTCGCCGTGCAAGCGAGCTCTTTTCGCAGCGCCTTGATCTCGTCGGGGCTCACGGCGCCGGACCTTAGTACAGCTCAAGAGAAGAGAGTACGGGCTCCGGCGCGGCGACCACGGCGCCCTCCTGCCCGGGTACCCGAGGCGGCTCGATGCGCTACCATGGAGGGACTTCCTTGCGGTCCACGTTCCGTCTCGCCTTCGTGCTCGCCCTCGCGTTCGCCGTGCAGACCGCGTGCAGCGACGACGGCGCCTCGCGCGACCTCGATCCGACCGCGGGCCGGGGCGCTCCGATCCCGCAGGACGCCCAGGCGGGAGACGCGCAGGCCGCGTCCACGATGTCCACGATGCGCGTCGCGCACCTCGCGCCCGGCGTCGGCCCGATCGACTTCTGCTACCAGGGCGTGAGGAAGGGCACCTTCATCGGCCCGGTCCTGGGCGGCGGCGGCGCGGCGGACGGCGGCGGCCCGGGCTCGAGCGACGCCGGGGACACCGAAGAAGACGACCGCACGGAGGCCGGCGCCGACACGATCGTCGACGCGTCCCCGAGCGACGACGACGGCGACGACGACGGAGGCGGAGGCGAGCCCGACGCGCCGCGCGCCGCGTCCTATCGCACCGTCTCCAAGTACCTCGTCCTGCAAGCCGCCGGGCCGATCACGCTCGCGTTCCTCCCCGCCGGCGCGACGTCGTGCGCGAACGCGCTGGTGACGGCGGACGTGACGCTCGATCCCGGCAAGCTCTTCACGGTGGCGCTCTTCGGGCGCCACGCCGACGGCGGCGTCTCGCTCGAGGTCGGCGCGTTCACCGACGATCGCAGCACCGAGCCGAACAAGCTCCGGGCCCGCGTCATCCACGCCGCGCTCGGCGCCGCCGACGTCCCGGGCGTAGGCCCGCTCGCGGTCCGCGCCGTCGCGTCGAAGACGACGGTGCTCGCGGATCGCGTCGCGCCGCGCCGCGCCGCGACCGCGTCCCAGGCGGTCATGGTCGACGGCCTCGGCTACGTCACCGCCGCGCCCATCCCTCCGCCCGCGTCGATCGCGATCGGCCCCGCGTCGAGCGACGGCGCCGACTCCGGCTTCGAGACGTGGCAGAGCCAGAGCGCGGACCTCGGGCTGCACGGCGGCTCGCTCCACACCGCGTTCGTGCTCACCGGAGCGACCGAGTCGACGTTCGAGGTGCTCTGGTGCGCCGACACGACCACGTCCGGCGATCGGACGACCTGCGCGCTCGTGCGTTGAACGGCGCTCTCGCTCGTGCGGCGGCCCCTGGCGGACGAGCGCCGGCGTCCGCCCGACCGGATCGCCGGGACGACGGCCCCGCGCTCAGCCCGATCCGGCGACGGTCATCCGGCTCACGCGGATGGTCGGCGCGGCGGTCGCGGTCCGCAGGTCGAGGTCGGAGCCGACCGCGTCGATCCGCTTGTAGAGCTCGTCGACGTTGAGCGAGATCGTGACCTCGCTCACCGGGTAGGCGAGCTCGCCGTTCTCGATCCAGAAGCCGGCGGCGCCGCGCGAGAAGTCGCCGGTGACGGCGTTGAAGCCGAAGCCCATCATCTCCGTGACGTACAGGCCGGACTTCGTGCCCGCGATGATCGCGGCGTTCGAGTCCGCGCCCGGCTCGAGGATGAAGTTCGTCGTGCTGCACGAGACCCCGGCGGATCCGCCGCGCGCGGCGTTGCCGGTGCTCTTCCGCCCGAGCTTGCGCGCGGAGTAGCTGTCGCAGAGGTACGTGCGGAGCACGCCCTTCTCGACGACGACGTTGCGGCGGCTCGCCAGACCTTCGCCGTCGTAGGGGCGCGAGCCCGGCGCGCGCTTGATCAGCGGATCGTCGACGATCGTGACGAGCGAGCTCGCCACCTCCGTCCCCTCGCGGCCGACGAGGTAGCTCGACTTCCGCCAGATCGCGCTGCCCATGACGCAGCCCGCGAGCATGCCGAGGATCGAGCGCGCCGCGTCGGGGTCGAAGACGACCGGGAACTCGCCGGTCGCCACGGAGCGCGCGCCCAGCTTGCGGAGCGTCCGGCGCGCGGCCTCCTCGCCGACCGACTTCGGGTCGTCGAGCTCGTCGAGGAATCGCTTCGCCGTCCAGTGGTAGCCGCGCCGCTTCTTGCCGCCCTCGTCCTCGGCGACCGGTACGACGCTGAGCGACTGGTACGAGCCCTTGTACGCCGCGCGGAACCCGCTCGAGAGCACGATCGCCGCGCCGCCCGCGGTGCGGCTGAAGGTGGCGCCCTCGCTGTTGGAGATCCGCGCGTCGAAATCGCGCGCCGCCTGCTCGCCGATCTTCGCCGTGGCGATCGCCTGCGCGGCGTCGACTCCCCCGCCCTTCGGATCGAACAGATCGAGATCGGGCGCGCCGGACGGATCGGTGAGCGGCTCGTCCGCGGGCCCGGCGAACGGATCCTCCTGGGCGAGCTCGACGAGCTCCAGGGCGTCGGCGACGAAGCGCTGGATGCCGCCGTCGGTGAGATCGCTCGTGGACGTGGTCGCGACCTGCTTGCCCTTCATGACGCGCAGGCCGGCCGATCGATGCGCCGCCTCCTCGACGAGCTCCGGCTTGCCGAGGCGAACCCGCGCCGACAGCTCCGCGCCGGACCGCAAGAGGCACTCCGCGACGGTGGCGCCGCCCTTGGTCGCCATCCCGATGATGCGATCTCCCAGCTCGAGCAGCTCGGCGAGCTCGGAGTCAACGCGAGAAGTCATTGCTCCACGGTAGCACACCTCCGCGCCCCGCCGGCGTCGCGCGCTCCGGACGAAGCGTGGCCGATCGCGCGCGCGCCGCGGTCGACCTCGGCCGCGCCCGCCGCCGCGACGACGAGGTGAGCGGCAGCCACCCGCGCGGCGCTCGGGCTCGAGCGGGCGCGCCGCTCAGCCGCCGAGCGACGCGAGGTACTCGGCGATCTGCGGGAGCGGCAGCACCTTCTGCGGGATCCCCTCGCGCACCGCGGCGCCGGGCATCCCGTAGACCACCGCGGTCTCCTGCGCCTCCGCGACGACGATGCCGCCGGCGTCGCGGATGGCGCGCGCGCCCTCGACGCCGTCGTCCCCCATACCGGTGAGGATAACGCCGATCGCGCGAGGCCCCGCGGCCTGCGCGACGCTCTTCAAGAGCCGATCGGCGCTCGGCACGTAGCGGTCCTCGGGCCTCGGCGCCCCGACGGTGATCTTGAGCTCGACGCCGTTCTGGACGACCTCCATGCAGTGGCGCCCGGGGCAGACGAAGCCCGTGCACTTGCCGAGCCGATCGCCGTCCTGCCCCTCGCTCGTGCGGACGGCGCCCTTACGGTCGAGCCGCTCGGCGAACGTGCGGGTGAACTTGTCGGGCATGTGCTGCGCGACGACGAAGCCCGCGGTGGTCGTCGCGGGGATCTTGCCGAAGATCTCGAGCAGGGCGCTCGGGCCGCCGGTCGAGCTCGCGATCGCGACGACGAGCTTCGGCGGGACGTACGCCGTCGCGGCGCGCATCCCCGCCGACTCGGCGAAGCTGCCGCGATCGTAGCCGGCGGAGCTCTGCGGACGCCGCGAGACGGGCGCGCCCGGGAAGCTCGCCCGGAGCTGGCGCACCAGGAGCACCTTCTCGCGGATCTGATCGCGGAGGTCGGTGGCGTCCGGCGCGATCTGCGCCGTCGGCTTCGCCACGAAGTCGAGCACGCCGAGCTCGAGCGCCTTGAAGACGTTCTCCTTCTGCGAGTAGCTGGAGACGACGATGACCGGCGTCGGCTGCCGTGACATCAGGATGCGCAGGAACGTGAAGCCGTCCATCCGCGGCATCTCGAGGTCCAGCGTGATGACGTCGGGCTTCAGGAGCGTCGCCAACCGCAGCGCCTCCTCGCCGTCGGCCGCCTTTCCGACGACCTCGACCTCGGGGTAGCCCGCGAAGACCTCGGCGATGTTCCGCCGGTTGTACGCAGAGTCGTCCACGATGAGGAGCCGGATCGGGCCTCGACTCATTTCACGGCGCTCGCGATCAACGGTTTTCGGTACACCAGGTCTTCTTTCAAATGTAGCAGCTCGAACGCCGTCGAGACATTCAACAGCGACTCGGCGTGGCCGAGCAAGAGTACGCCGCCGGGGACGAGTCGTTCGTAGAACGTCTCGATCACGCGCCGCCGCGCGGCGGCGTCGAAATAGAGGACGACGTTCCTGCAAAAAATGACGTCGCATCGGCCGACGAGCTGCGTGCGCTCCTCGTCGAGGAGGTTCATCTGCGTGAAGTGGCAGAGCGAGCGCGCGGCCGGCGCGACGCCGTAGAACCTCGGGGGCGCCGGATCGCCCGCGGGGCCGGGCGCCTCGCGGCCGTGCGGGACGAACCACCTCGCGCGCGCCTCGTCGGTGGTCGCGCGGAAGGAAGCTGGACCGTAGACGCCGCGGCGCGCCGCCGCGATGCACTTCTTCGAGAGGTCGGACCCGTAGACGCGGAGCTCCCACCCGTCCGTCGGCTCGAAGAGGCCCGACTCGAGGATGAGCATGGCGATCGTGTACGCCTCCTCGCCGGTCGAGCAGCCGGCGCTCCACACCTGGATGCGCCGGCGCGGCTTGGCGGCGAGCATCGGCAGGAGCTCCTGCTGGAACGCGCGGAGCTGGTAGTCCTCGCGGAAGAAATAGGTCTCGTGCGTCGTCAAGAGGTCGCCCGCCTCGTCCCACTCCTCGCCCGCGGCCGGGCTGTACTTGAGGAGCTGGTAGTAGTCGGCGAACGACGTGAGGCCGCGCACGTCGAGGCGCTCGCGCAGCCGCCGCTCGAGCGACGAGCGCGCCTCGGGCCCGAACCAGATCCCGAGCCGCTCGCTGACGAGGTCGCGGAGGAGGCGGTACTCCTCGGCGCGGAGCTGGGGCTCCCCGGGCCCACGACGTCCTCCGAAGAGCGGCTTCTTCACCTTCACCCCGCGCCGGTAGAGCGCACCGCGAGGGCCTGCATGATGGATCGCCGAACGTCGGCGCTCCGCTCGCGGTCCAGCCGCGCGCGGAGGACGCTCTCGCCGTCGGCGCCGAACTGCCCGAGCAGCTCCGCCGCGCACCGCCGCACGGACTCGGCGGCGTGCTCGACGGCGGAGGCGAGCGCGGCGAGCGCGCGCTCGTCGCCGAGCTTCGCGAGCTCACCGAGCGCGAGCTTCACGACCTCGTGATCCGGGTGGTCCGTCGCGCTCAGCAGCGCCTCGACGTGGCCGTCGAGGGCGACGTCGCCGACGACGTCGATCGCCGCCGCCGCGATCGACGGATCGCGCGAGCGGACGAGCGGGCGCGCGGCCGCGAAGGCGCGCTCGGGATCCGCTTCCCGGAGCGCGCGGAGCACCGCGCCGAGCCGCATCGGGTCGCGCGTCGTCGCCGCGAGCGAGGCGAGCTCCTCCGCGTGGCCGAGGTGCCCGAGCGCCCGGATCGCGGCGAGGGCGACGACGGCCTCCTCGTCGGCGAGCGAGACGGTGACCGCCTGCGCGGCCTCTTCTCCGCCGACCACGGCGAGCGCGTCGATCGTCGCGCGGCGGACGGCGGCCTCGCGATGCGTGAGCGCGCTCGCGAGGAACGCCGCGTCGGACGGCGCCTCGGCGCCGGCGCGCGCGAGCGCCCCGACGACGATCACCGCCCAGAGCGCGTCGTCGCCGCGCGGATCGATCCCCTGGAGCATCTCGCGCGCGGGGCCGACGTGGCGTCCGGCGATCGCGAGCAGCGCGCCGTGGGCGGCCGACGCGACCTTGGCGTCGGCGCTCCGGGCGTGGCGCGCGACGCTGGCGAGGTCGGCGCCGACGCCGACGATCGCGAGGCTCTTCAACGCCGGCGCGACGACCTCGGGCGAGGTGTCGCCCAGCGCGTCGCGCACGGCGGCGAGGGGCTCGGCCTCCGACGACGCGAGATCCGGGAGCATCGAGATCGTCGCCCCGCGAAGCGACGGCGCCGCGCTGCGGCCCGCGGCGAGCAGCGGCTCGACGGCTTGGTCGCCGAAGAGGTGGAGCGCGGCCTCCGCGCGCTCGGCGACGTCGTCCGACTGCAGCGCCTCGGCGATGAGCGAGACGTCGTCGGGATCGCGCACCAGGCCGAGCGCGAGGAGCGCCGCGCCCCGCGCGGGGTCCCGCGCCTGCCTCGCGAGCGCGCGGAGCCGCGCGTGCGCCGCGGGCGAAGCGCGCAGCGTCCGCGCCGCGATCTCGGCGAGCTCCTCGTCGCCCCACACCTCCTCGAGCGATCGCCCGAGCGACGTCGTCGCCTCGCGCGCGAGCGTCGGGCTCGGATCGGCGACGGCCTGCGCCAGCATCAGGAGCGCGCGCGGCGCGCCGCTCCCGGCCGCGGCGGCGATCGCGTTTCGCCGGAGGAGCGCGTCCCCGAAAAGCGGCTCGAGGCTCGCCCAGGGGACGGGCGCGTCGAGCGCCCGGAGCGCGTCGAGCGTCGCGCCGCGCACCTGGGCGGCGTGCGGCGCGGCCGCTGCGGCCGGCGCGGCCGGCGCGGTCGTTTCCTGCTCGCCGCCGAGGAGCGCGGTGAGCGTCGCGATGGCGAGCTCGCGCGCCTCCTCGCCGGCGAGATCCGCCTTGCCGAGGCCCTCGAGCGCGGCGATCACGACGTTCACGTCGGCGTCCTTCGTCGCGCGGACGAGCGTCTTGATGCCCGCGAGCGTCGGCGCTCCCGCGAGGACCTCGACCGCGAGCTTGCGGCCGTCCGCGTCGAGCCGCCCGAGCGCGTCGATCGCCCCGGGCACGGCGTCCGGGCCGATGAGGATCAGCGCCTCGACCGCCGCGTTGCGGAGGCCGACGTTCTCGTGCTCGGCGAGCGCGCGCGCCACCGCGAAGACCACGGCCGTGCGCGGCTCGACGCGCGTCGCGACGGCCGCCGCCTCCTTGCGGACGCGCCAGTCGTCGTCGCCGAGCGCGGAGAGGAGCAGCTCGCACGACTCGGGCGCGGGCAGCGCGGGGATCTCCTGCGCGGCGCGCCGGCGGACCTCGGGCTCCGGGTCCTCGAGGCCCGCGCGGACGCGCGCCGCCGTCCGCTCGGTCACGTCGCCTCCGCCGGGGCCACGCTCGCGGCGCTGCCCGCGAGCGCCGCCTGCGTCACCGGACCGAACGCAGGCGCGGACAGGACGAAGACGAGGCGCGAGCCCAGTGTGGTCACGCCCTCGATCCCGCGCGTGTCGTCGCCCGCGCCGAGCGGCGGCGCGGGGCGCAGCTCGCCGCCGGCGAGGCCGAAGACCTCCGTGACGGCGTCGACGACGAGCGCGGCGTAGCGCGCTCCGGCGACCGCCCCCGCGCCCGTCGAGCGCCGCCCGCTGCCCGCGGGCCCCACGTCGAGCACGATCCATTTCGTCTTGCGCGAGCGCGGGATCGCCGGGAGCCCGAACCGCTCGCGCAGATCGATGACCGGGACGACCTCGCCGCGGTAGTCGGCGACGCCCTTCACCGTCACGGGCGCGCGCGGCACGTCGACGACGGCGAGCGGGTTCACGATCTCGCGCACGACCTCGATCCGCACCGCGTACATGACCTCGCCGACGAGGAAGCCGACGAGGTCTTTCGAGGGATCGTGCCGGTGACGTGCCATCGTTACTCCTCGAAGAGCGGCGCGAGGTCGAGGAGCATCAGCACGGCGCCGGCCTGAGGGCGCCCTATGCCGACGACGTGGAGCGGCTGCTCGGTGCCGAGCACCGTGGGCGGCTCGATCTCCGCCTCCGACAGGCGATAGACCTGGAGGACCTCGTCGACGAGCAGGCCGATCTCCTCCTCGACCGCGTTGACGAGGAGGATGCGGCTCTTGCGGTCCATCGTGAACGTGCGCGCGAGGCGAAAGCGACGCTTCAGATCGAGGACCGCGACGAGACGGCCGCGCACGCTCATCACCCCGACGACGTCGGGATCGGCGCGCGGGATCTCCGTGATCGGCAGCGGCTTCAGGATCTCGACGATGTTGCCGATCTCGATCGCGTACGCCTCGTTGCCGAGCATGAACGCGAGGTACTCGGCGCGGTTGCCGATCTCGTCGGCGCGCTGCAGCGCGGATCGGCCCTCGATCCTCCGGGCGAGCCCCTTCACGCGAAGCCTCCTCGCGCCGGCGTCCCCGCGGCTCCGCCGCCGACGGCGTCGTCGCTCCGTCGCACGACCGCGATCTCGCCGCTCGCACCGACCGGCGCCGGGCGCGCGGAGTCGCCCGGGGCGTTCGCGAGCACCTCGGCGATGAGCGCGGCGGCGTCGAGCACGAGCCCCACGCGCTGATCGCCGAGCTCGGTCGCTCCGGCGAAGCCGCGGACCTTCTTGAGCGAGCGGCCGAGCGCCTTGATGACGATGTCCTGCTGGCCGACGAGCCGGTCGACCACGAACCCGACGCGCCGGCCGGCGACCGTGGCGATGACGACGTAGCTCTTCGGCCGGCCGAGCGGGCGCGCGCTCACCGCCGGCGGGGTCGGCGTCTTGGCGTCCTCGTTGAACCACACGCCGGCGCGGTGCCCCTCGAGCTGGAACACCTTCGCCAGCCGGGCGATCGGCAGCGTCGCCCCGCGCTGCGTCATCACCTCGCGACCTTCGAACGTCCTCACCATCGAGTCGTCGAAGACGATCGCCTCCTCGACGCTCGCGAGCGGCATGCAGAAGGTCCGCCCCGCCACCTCGACGATCAGCACGCTGATGATCGCGAGCGTGATCGGCAGCGTGATCGTCATCTTGGTGCCGATGCCGACCTCGCTCGTGATGTCGACGACGCCGCCCAGCTTGGCGATGTTCGTCTTCACGATGTCCATCCCGACGCCGCGCCCCGAGAGGCTCGTCGCCTCTTCGCGCGTCGTGAAGCCCGGCTGGAAGACGAGCGCGAGCACGTCCTTCGCGCTCATCTCTCGCGCCTCGGCCTCGGTCACGAGCCCGCGCCTCATCGCCGCGGCGAGGATGACCGGCGGGTCCATGCCCTTGCCGTCGTCCTCGACCTCGATGACGACGTGGTTGCCCTTCTGGAACGCGTTGAGGGCGATCGTCCCCACGGCCGGCTTCTGCACGCGCATGCGCTCGTCGCGGTCCTCGATGCCGTGATCGATCGCGTTGCGGATCATGTGCATGAGCGGGTCGCTCAGCTCCTCGACGATGAGCTTGTCGATCTCGGTCTCCGCGCCCGTGACGACGAGGTTCACCTGCTTGTCGTGCTCGCGAGAGATCTGCCGCACGATGCGGGCGAGCTTGTCGAACACCTGGCCCAGCGGGACCATGCGCACCTCGAGGATGCCGTTCTGCATCTGCGTGAGGTGGCGATCGAACGAGCGGTGAAGTCGCGTCAGGCTCGTCACGAGCTCGCGGAGCTCGCCGTCGCGCGGCCCGGCCGAGCCGCGCCACGGGCCAGCATCGCCCGCGCGCGACCAGCCGCCTTCGGCGGCCTCGGCGCGCCCGCTCACGAGGGTCTCGTGGAGGCGCACCCGCTCGGTGAGCCGCGACACCGCGGAGCGCACGATCGCGAGCTCCCCGACGATGTTCATCAGGTGATCCAGCTTGCGGATGTCGACGCGGACGGTCTGCGTGACGCTGCGGAGCGTCAGCTCTCGCTCGCGCTGGGCCTGCGGCCCGCCGGCGTTGTTCGGCGGCGCCGACGGCGGCGGCGGAGGGGGGAACGACTGCACGCTCGGCAGCCCGGTGGGGCTCATCGGCGGCGGCGGCCGCGACGTGCGCGCGCCCTCGGTGTAGTCGTCCGTCTCGATCGTCTGCGGGACGTCGAACCCCGGCGGCGGCGCGAACGACGGCAGCGGCGCGGGCGCCATGTCCGACAGCGCAGGACGCGGCGGCCGGATGCTCTCCTTCGCGGCGGGGGGCGCGGCGTCCCGCCGGCGGACCTCTTCGATCGTGAGGTTCGGTCCGGCGACGGCCTCGCCCAGGACCGAGAGCCCCTCGCGGCTCGCGACCAGGATCTCGAGCTCGACGCTCTCGGCGTCGCCGCCCTCGCCCGTCGGGAGGAACGTGATGATCTCGCCGTGCGGGCGCGTCCTCGCCTTGAGGTCGTCGAGCGCGGAGTCGATCGTCGCGAGCTGGAACTGCACGCGCATCCGGTAGAGCGACAGGCCGGCCTGCAGGTTCGTCCGGAGCCGGTGCTCCTCGTACTCGGTGAGCACGCCGAGCAGCCCCGGATCGAGCTCGTACTGCGCGACGACGCTCCCGCCGCCCCCGCCCTTCTGCTGGGCCACCTGCCCCAGCGCCGCGAGGAGCGCCTTCACCTCGGCGGCCGGCTCGGGCCCGTCGCCCTTGGCCGCGCCGAGGATCCGCCCGTAGAGCTCCACCGACTGGAAGAGGAGATCGAGCACCTGCGGCGTGAGCTCGATGCGCCCGAGCCGGAGATCGTCGAGGAGGTTCTCGAGCTCGTGCGAGAGCCCCGACATCATGGCCGCGCCGAAGAGCCCGGAGAGGCCCTTCAACGTGTGGACCGCGCGGAAGACGTCGTTGACGAGCTCGGCGTCGCTCCCGCCGCGACGGCAGACCTCGTCGAGCACGAGGAGATCGCGGCTCAGGCCGTCGACGATCTCCTGCGCCTCCGAGAAGAACTCCTCGCGCGCCTTGTCGCCCGCGCTGTCGCCTCGACCACCGCCCGAGTGCTCGGCCATCGCTACCTCCCGGAGCCGCTCGGCGGGGCGGACCGGACCTTCACCGAGGCGGCGGGCGACGCGCTCGAGGGCTCGGCCTTCGCGCGTCCGCCGTCCGAGCCGCTCGAGAGCAGCGCCTCGCAGGCGGCGCGCAGCGACTCGGGGGTGAACGGCTTCGGGACGTACGCGTTCGCGCCGAGCTTCCGGCCGCGCTCGACGTCGCGCTCGGTCGCCTGCGTCGAGATGATGACGAGCGGCGTCGACCGATACTGCTCCGAGCGCCGGATGAAGTGGATCAGCTCGAGCCCGTTCACGTCCGGCATGTTGATGTCGGTGACGATGAGGTCGTAGCGAGCGCGCGGCAGGAGGCGCATGGCGTCGAAGCCGCTCTGCGCCTCCGTCACCTCGACGGGGCCGACCGCCTGCGCGAACGTCGGGTCCTCCAGGATCGCCCGGACCAGCGAGCGCGTCGACGCGGAGTCTTCGACGACGAGGATACGACGCACCACGGCGCCCAGTGTAACAGAGGCGCGGAGACGAAGGCTCTTTCCTCGTAGGCTCGCCTCGTAGGCTCGAGCAGGCTCGAGGCCCCGCCGGCTCGTCCGACGGGGCGCTTCGGGCTCGCGACGGAGGAGATCGCGCCAGCAGGCGACGGTGATCGCCTCGGCGTGTAGACTCATGACGTGTCCGGCTCGCTGCCTCCTCCCAAGACCGCCGCCGCGTTGGTGATCGGCAACGAGCTCTTGAGCGGCAAGATCGAGGACGCGAACGTCCACGTCCTCGCCCGCGCCCTCCGCGCGCTCGGGATCGAGCTCCGGCGCGTCGTGATGGTGCTCGACGACGTCGACGTGATCGCGCGCGAGGTGAAGGAGCTCTCCGCGGCGCACGACTGGGTGTTCACCTCCGGCGGCGTCGGGCCGACGCACGACGACGTGACGGTCCACGCGGTCGCGCGCGCCTTCGGGGCGAAGGTCGTCGAGGATCCGACGCTCGCGGCGATGCTGCGCGAGCACTACAAGGAGCGCTGCACCGACGGGCACCTCCAGATGGCGCTCGTCCCCGAGGGCGCGAGCCTCGAGTCGCACGAGAGCGTCCGCTGGCCGACGATCCGCCTCGGCAACACGTGGCTCCTGCCCGGCGTCCCCGAGATCTTCCGGATGAAGCTCGCCGTCGTCGTCGATCGCCTGGCCGGCGGCGTCGGCTTCGTGTCACGCGCGGTGTTCACGAAGATGGATGAGGGCGATCTCAAGTCGCTGCTCGATCAGATCGTCGAGCGTTTCCCGGACGTCGGCGTGGGCTCCTACCCGAAGTGGCAGGATCCGACGTACAAGACGAAGCTCACGTTCGACGGCCGCGATCCACGGCGCGTCGACGCGGCGCGCGACGCCTTCATCGCGCTCCTGCCCGAGGGCGAGCCGCAGCGCGTGGAGTGACGCGATCAGGCCGACGCCTCGCGCGTCCCGCTCTCGGAGGAGGACGACGACGGGGACGAGAGCTTCGCCGCGAGCTCGCCGGCGCGCTTCGCGCGGGCGTCGAACCAACGCGCGGTGCTCTCGAACACGTCCTTCACGAGGACGAGGCCCTTCGCGGTGCGCAGCGTGAGCGCGTCGAAGACCGCGTCGACGATCGATCGCTTCGACGCATCGGCGGGGCTCGACGGCTCCTCCTGCGGAGCCTTCTTCTCTTGCTCATTCATGGGACACCTCCGTAACGCAGCGCGCTATGCAACCCCAGTATGAGGTCTGAACGCACTGCGTCAAGGGACGGTCCCATGGACCTCAACCCATCGAAATGACTTGAATCAGCGGGCTGGATCGCCGACTACTTGGACTTGCCGCCGGCGAGCAGCGGCGTGCGGGCGACCTTGATCTCCCGCTTCTCCGTGCCGCGCAAGATCGTCAGCACCATCGTGCTCCCGACGTCGCCGCGCACCGCGCGGCGGATGTCCTCTTCGCTCATCGCGCGCACGTCCTTGCCGTCGATGAGGAGGATCTCGTCGTCGATCGCGAGCCCGGCGCGCTCGGCGCCCTGACCCGACGGCGCCGAGCGGACGAACAACCGACGGTCGGTCGTCTGACCGAGCGCCGCTCCGATCGTCCCCGGCGCCGAGCTCCCGCAGCCCGCGGCGAGCGCAAAAATCGGCGGAAAAAGCAGGACGAGCCTCGCTCTTCCAGAGAGCTTGAAAAAATTCATTCGCTTACGACGAGAGAGAGCGTTGCTTTCGGTCGCGGCAGGTCGCTAAACTTTCGTTCGTCGACTTCGTCCCCCAGGGATGGTCCTGCGTAGCCTCGGGGCCGGTCGCGCGTGCTCCCATGTGGAAGCTGGTCATCGAGGACGACGAAGGAAAGCGGACAGTTGTCCCCCTGTCGCGCGATGACTACACCATCGGGCGTCAGGAGGGGAACACCATCCGCCTGACCGAGCGCAACGTCTCGCGCACGCACGGCCGCGTGCGCCGCAACCGCTCGGGCAACGGCGCCGGCCACGTCTTCGTCCTCGAAGACCTGCGCAGCTACAACGGGCTGTTCGTCAACGGGCTCCGGGTCGCGCACACCCAGGATCTCCAACACGGCGATCTCATTCAGATCGGCGACTATCGCATCGTCCTCCAGGACGACGCGGCCGCCTCGGTCGAGAACGCCACCATCCCGATCACGACGGTCGACCCGAGCGACGCCAAGGCGACCATCCCGATCGCGCCGGCCTACCGGGGTCAAACGCTCACCGAGCGGCCGAACCGCCTCGTCATGCTCGTGGGGCCGACGCCGGGCGTCGAGTACCCGCTCGATCGCGAGCGCATGACGATCGGCCGCGCCGAGGACGCGTCGATCTCGGTCAACCACAACTCGGTCTCGCGCCTGCACTGCGAGGTCCACGCGCTGGGCGACGGGCGGTTCGAGATCGTCGACAAGGGGTCGTCGAACGGCGTGCGCGTCAACGCCGTCGAGCTGCGGCGCAGCATCATCGAGGCCGGTGACGTCATCGAGCTCGGCGACGTCCGCTTCAAGTTCGTCGGCGCCGGGCAGATCTTCGTGCCCGGTCCGAACGAGAGCCAGCAGCTCACGGCGATCAGCGATCGCGAAGCCGAGCTCGTCGCGCCGAAGAAGGGCCTCAGCGGCTACGCCGTCCCCGTGATCGGCGCGGGCCTCGTGGGCGCGGTGATCATCCTCGCCTTCGTCTACGTCCTGCGCCAACGCGCCGTCGATCCGACCGACCCGGAGATCGTCGGCGCCGTCGACACCGAGCAGACGATCCTCGCCCAGGCGAAGAGCAAGTGCACCGTCGAGGAGTGCGAGGAGGCGCACACGATGGTGTCGACCTTCCCGGACGGCTCGCCATGGCGCGACCACGCCGACTTCCACTACGTGACGTCGACGTGGGCCGAGTCCTTGCTGAGCAAGGCGCGCGTCGACCCCGACAGCGCGAGCCGGCGAGCGACCTTGAGCCGAGTCCTCGCCGATCCGCGCGTGGACGCCGCGATGAGGCAGCGAGCGAACGAGCTGCTCGCGGCGCCGGAGCCGTCGCCGACGCCGACGGACCTGCCGACCGTGGACCCCAAGGACTCGGGCGCCGTCGCGACCGCGCCGATCGCGCCGACGCCGCCCCCGACGCGGACGACGCCCACGTCCCACACGACGGTCACGAACGCCACGACGACCGCGCCGGCGCCGGCGCCCGTCCCGACCCCGCCGAAGCCTTCGGTGAACGCGTACGAGAAGGCGCGCGAGGCCGCGCTGCGCGGCGAGCCGGCCGCGGTCCGACAGCTCCTCGAGCAGAAGGTCCGCAGCGGTCACGGGACGCCCGACGAGGCGAACCTCGTTCGCCAGGCGTGCAAGGCGATGGGCGATCGCGCCTGCAGCGAAGACGTGAAGGCGAAGTATCCCTAGCGTCCCGAGTCCGCAAGGACTCGGGCACGGGTATGAGAACGTCACGTGTCCGAGCCCGACGTTCGGCTTTGTCGGACCATCGCGATGGCCCTCACGGGCGAAGCGGGCCTCGCCATTCCCCGACGAGCCATGGACTCAGGCACGAGATCCGCCCGCTTCGCAACTCCGCCGGCCGCTGCGAGCGGGACCGCGGGCGGCGCGCGCGCGGCTCGTCCTCGGTGCCTCTCGTCGCGGCGCTCTCTCACGGCCGGCGTGAACGGAGCGGACGCGATCGGCGCATGTTTGGCGGCGCGCGGGCATGAGCTCGCGTGGACGTGGCGTCAGGGCTCGACGACGGCGCGCGGCCATGGCTCGCGCCGTCGCGTCAGGGGCTCGACGAGGGCGCGGGGACGAACGTGCCGCCGTTGAGCTCGCACGCGCTCTTCGCGCTCGCCGGGCCGTAGTTGTTGGGCGGCCCTGCGTAGATCCACTCCGCGCCGCTCTTCTTGTTGCAGGAGCCGAGGCGAGCGTCCCGCGGGCAGCTCCTCTCGCCGGCGGTCCACGTCATCCCGGCGCACATGCGCTTGCCGGCGGCCGCCCGGGCGCGGTCGTAGTCCACGCACGCGTTGTCGTGACCGCGAAAGCAGCTCCCCGGCTCGGCGTCGTTCGCGCACGCCGCCGGCGCCGCGAGCGCGACGACGAGCACAGCGAGCGCCGCCGGCAGGGCGACGGTCACGCCGGAGGAGACGCGCCGGCTCGGCGTGGGGGACGGCATCAGAAGGTCGCTCCTGCGAAGGCGTCCGCCATCAGCGCGGCGAGCCGCTCGGCCTCGGCGGGATCGAACGCGTCGAGGTGCGTCGAGTCGAGGTCGAGCACGGCGCGGAGCTCGCCGCCGACCACGACCGGCACGACCAGCTCCGAGCGCGTCCGGTCGTCGCACGCGATGTGACCGGGGAACCGCGACACGTCGGGGACGAGCTGAGCTTCGCGCGTGCGCGCGGCGGCGCCGCAGACGCCGCGGTCGAAGTCGATCCGGAGGCAGCCCATCGTGCCCTGGTAGGGCCCGACGGCGAGCGTACGCTCCCCGACGCGCCGGTAGAAGCCGCACCAGCTCGCCTGCGCGAACGTCTCCCAGAGGAGGCAGGCCAGCGTCGCCTGGATCGCCACCGCGTCGCGCTCTCCGGCGAGCGCGGCTCGGATCTGCGGGAGCGCCTGCTCGAGGCGGGCGAGGCGCTCGGGCTTGGCGAGGAGCGTTCCGCGGGCGACGGCGGGCAAGACGATCCCTTCCGACATGCGACCACGATAGAGGAAGTCGGCCGCGCGCGCCGCGCCGACGAGCTCGAGCCCCGACGCCCCCCGCACGGCTCGCGCCGGCGAGGGTGAGCTCGAGCGGCGACGCGCTCGCGCTGGCGAGGGCGAGCTCGAGCGGCGACGCGCTCGCGCTGGCGAGGGCGAGCTCGAGCGGCGACGCGCTCGCGCCGGCGAGGGCGAGCTCGAGCGGCGACGTCTTGCGATACGGGCCGCCTTCCGACGACGTGTCGGAAGCAGAGACAGTGATGCGTACGCGACAGCGGTTTCGCCGCGGAGGGGCGGCGAAGCGCCGGAGATCGCGGGTGTTCCATGCGTGGTGAGGGGTTGGCGCGAGGGCTGCACCTCCGTCGCTCGGAGCACCCATGAGCACCTTCGACGCGTTCGACGTCTTCGACCTCGTCGAGGATCCACGCCCCCCCTCCGCGACGGGCGAGGAGGCGAAGCCCGCGCGGGGCGCGCAGGAGCAGCGCGCCCCGCGGCGGCACTGGTGGTCTTCCTTCGAGGGCTGGCGGCGCGCCGACCTCGACGCCGAGTTCGTGCTCGCGTGACACGATGGTGCGTCGCACCAGAGACTACAGACCATTTTATGAACTAATTGCAATAAGTTGACCGAGATTGCATCGCTCGATGTTGCGCCGCAACATCGAGCGATGTAGAACTTGGGCGTGTTCACCGCGATCCGCAGCACCGGCATCTACGTCCCCGAGCTCGAAGTCCCGAACTCCGTCCTCCGCGACCGCTTCGCGAAAGACAACCCGGAGTTCGTCGACAAGACCGAGGCCTCGTCCGGGATCAAGACGCGATGGTTCGCCCCCGAGGAGTGGGCGACGTCGGACCTCGCCGTCCGCGCCGCGAACCAGGCGCTCGGGCGCGCGGGCGTCTCCCCGGAGGACCTCGATCTGATCCTCGTCGGGACGGACTCCCCCGACTACATCACGCCGTCGACGTCGGTCGTCGTGCAGCACAAGCTGGGCGCGAAGCGCGCCGGAACGTTCGACGTCGGGTGCGCGTGCGCGTCGTTCCCCACCGCGCTCTCCGCGGCGAACGGGATCATGACGGGCAACCCGTGGATGAAGAACGTCCTCGTGATCGGCGCGTACATGATGCACAAGCTCGCCGATCCGAACGACACGATGTCGTTCTTCTACGGAGACGGCGCCGGCGCGGCGCTGCTCCAGCCGTCGAAGGAGCCCGGCGTCCTGCAGTCGGCCTTCCGCGCCGACGGCTCGTACGCCAAGCACTGGGGCATCCTGAGCGGCGGCACCGCCGAGCCCGCGAGCGTCGAATCCATCGCCGCCGGCCGGACGCACGTGCGCATGCACGACCGCTACCCGCCCTCGATCAACGAGGAGGGCTGGCCCGCGATCGTGAAGATGCTCGCGGAGCGCAACCGCTTCTCGCTCGCCGAGGTCGACCTCTTCGTCTTCACGCAGGTGCGCAAGCGCACGATCGAGAAGGTGATGGCCGGGCTCGAGCTCCCGATGGAGAAGACGCACACCGTCATGGAAAAGTGGGGCTACACCGGGTCCGCGTGCATCCCGATGGTGCTGCACGACGCCCTCGAGAGCGGCCGCGCGAAGGCGGGCGATCTCGTGGTCCTGGTCGGCTCCGGCGTCGGGCACAACCAGGCGGGCGTCGCGCTCCGCATCACCGACGCGCTCGTCCGCGCCTGAAGCTCCGCGCCCACGAAAGCACGAGGACCTCCCATGGCCGCCTATCCCAAGGAACGACTCGTCATCGATCCACGCTCGCTGCCGTCGCGCGCCGACGCCCTCGCCGTCGTGCAGGGTCAGCCCGGACCTCGCGACGCCGCGAGCCGCGAGCGCGCGGCGCCGCGGGCCGTCGGCGCGCGGGCCGTTCAGCGCGCCGACCTCGAGCGCCTGCGCCGCCGGCTCGCCGAGCCGTGTGAGCTGAAGGATCGTGACCTGCTCACGCTGCTCTCGTACGCCGTCGGCGGCGACGGCGATCCGATCGTCGGGCTGCTCGACGACACGCGCGCGACGCTCGGCATGCTCGGCGAGCTGCCCGCCGGCGCCGAGCCGAACCTCCTCGCGTCGCTCGAGCGCCGCCTCGCCGTCGCCCTCGAGCTCTACGCCCGCGCGACCGCCGAGGACTGAGATCCCGCGCGCGGCCGCTCCGTCGATCGGCCGCGCGGGCGCGTCACTCGGGCGCGGTCCGCCGTTCGCCGTCCTCGCGCGAGCCGCCGGCGCCCGAATCGCCGGCGCCCGAATCGCCGGCGCCCGAATCACCGGCGCGCGAGCCGCCGGCGCCCGAATCGCCGGCGCGCGAGTCGCCGTCCTCGCGCGAGAGCCGGTAGAGGCTGCGGAACCGCAGCCGGCGCAGCGGCGCGGGCGCCGACGCGTTGTACCGCTCGACGAGGCGCATCGCCCGCTCGGTGAGCTCCCGATCGCGCCACACGGGCAGCTCCGAGTAGACGAGCGTCGCGTGCTCGTCGAGGCTCGTGCCGGTCCGCAACACGGGACGGTCCGCGATGAGCCACCGCCGCGCCGTCCCCGCCTCGATCCGCCGCGCGACCTCGGCGGGATCGGCTTTGTCGACGTCGTAGACGCGCGGGTGGAACGCGGGGAGGTTGAGGTCGATCTCCGGCAACGCCGTCGCGTGGAGCTCGTCGCCGACGGTCTCGTGGACGAAGCGCGTGAAGCGCACGTCGTGGTGCCACCCGAGCGGCACGAACGCGAGCAGCGCCATCCCCGCGAAGCTCGCGACGGCGAGGACGCGCCCCGGCCACGCGCGGCGCCTCGCCCACCCCCAGGCGGCCGCGCGCTCGGTCACGGCGCCCAGCCGCCGAGGCGAGCGCGCGAACGACGGACCGAGCGCCGTCGTGACGAGCGCCGTCGACAGCACGGCCATCGGGAAGAGGAACCGCTCTTCCTTGTGCGCGATCAGGTTGTGGACGACGAAGAACGGCAGCGTCGCCCACGTGAGCGGATGACGCGGACAGCGGAGCCACGCGAGCGCGGCGACCGCGAGGAGCGCGAGCACGACCGGAAGGAAGACGTTCGCCGGGAGCAACCAGAGGTAAGCGAACGGCGGATCGCTCCCGAAGAGCCCCGCCGCCCCCTCGAGCA
>JAHBWF010000040.1 GCA_019637105.1 Labilithrix sp. | reverse complement strand
GTGGGGTGGGGGGGCGGGGGTTGCGTCGGGGGGGGGCGCGGGTGGTTCCGTCGGGTTGGAGCTTGGGGGGCGGTCGGGTGCGAGGGGGCCGTTTAGTCGGCTTGGGGTGCGGGTGTTCAGGTGGCTTGGAGCGTGAGCGTCCCGTCGGCTTGGTCCATGCGCTCCGTACCCAGCCGTCGATGGTGGCGGCGGCCGTCCGTGGTGGCGGCGGCCGTCCGTGGTGGCGGCTGCGAGTCGTAGCGGCTGCGAAGCCGTGGCGGGCCGCGGAAATGCGGGGGCCTGCCGTACGCGCCGACACGTCGAAGAGCCTGCGGGTCGGAAAATCGATGCGCGAGGTGTGTTCGATCTTCTCGAAGAGGGACCGCGCCGCTAGCCTACGTGGTCGACTCGGAGGTCCCTTAAATGAGAACCCGTCGACTCTCCCTCGCCTTCGCCATCCTTCCGTTGGCTCTCTATGCGTACGCGTGCTCGAGCAGCGACTCTTCGGACGACCCCAACGTCATCGACGAGGACGCGGGAGACGGTCAAGACGCGGCGAACGAGGCGTCGACGACCGACGCTAACGAGGACACCGGCGGTGACGGGGCGACGCCGGACGCCGGAGATGCAGGCGACGCCGGAGACGCGGGCGCCGGAGATGCGGGCGACGCCGGAGACGCGGGCGACGCCGGAGACGCGGGCGTCGACCCGAGCTGCGTCGGCAACCCGCTGACCGCGGACGGTCAGACGCCAGCCGGCGGCTACGACGTGCCGGCCGCAGAGGTGACGGAGCTCCCGATCAACGGCCTCAACCTCGCGACGTCGTTCTTCGACGGACCGCAGTGGGTCGACGCCTACGGCGGTGCGCTCATCTTCTCGCAGCTCTACTCGGCTCCGCCGGCGGTCTACCGCGTGCCTGCGGCGGGCGGCGCGGCCACGGTCGTTCGCTCGGCGTCGACGAATACCCTCGCGATCGGCAACGCGGCGACGGCCACGGACCTGCTCACGACGTTCGCGGGTGCCGCGCCGGGGATCGCGAAGACCACCCTCGCGACGGGCGCCGCGGGCACGACGCAGGCGATCGGGGGCTCGACGAACCCGAACGACCTCGTCGTCAGCGGCACGAACAACATCTACTTCACGGACCCGCAGTACCAGAGCGATCCCGCGGGCGTGACCGGCCTCTACCGCGTCTCGCCGGCGGGCGTGGTCACGAGCATCGAGACCTTCAACGCGAACGCGGTCAACCGCCTCAACGGCATCGCGCTCACGGACGACGATTCGACGCTCTACGTCTCGAACACCGACGCGCTCCGCATCCGCAAGTACGCCGTCGCGGCCGCCGGGACGGTGACGCTCACGACCGCCAACTTCATCACGACGCTGGCTCCGCCGGACGGCCTCGCGGTCGACAAGGCGGGCAACATCTGGGTCGCCGAGGCCTCTGCGGGCGATGCGAACTCCGGGCGCGTCGAGGTCTACGACAAGGCCGGTCAGCTCCTCGGTCAGATCGTCTTCGCGGACCAGCGCCCGACGGGCGTTGCGTTCGGCGGCGCGGACGACAAGACGGTCTTCATCACCGCCGAGGACGGCATCTTCAAGTACACGACTCGCTGCGCGGGAGTCCGCTGACGGGCTGACCCCGCGAGCGCGAAGCTCGAGCGGAGACCCGCGAGCGTGAGGCTCGTGCCCCGGAAGACCCCGCTCTTCCGGGGCGACGTACACAGCTGCACGGCGTGTGTAGCGCGCGTTCCGACCGAACCTACAGGCACTTCGTCACGGATGGGCGGAGGATCCTCGCGCCGGTGCGAACGACACGGCACCTCGTCATCGAGCCGCACCGTCACGGTTGGGGCGGAGGATCCTCGCGCCGGTGCCGAACGACGCCGGCACCTCGTCCGTGCAGGCGGGCGCGAGCCGCACCGTCACGGGTTGGGGCGGAGGAACATCGCGCCAGTGCCGAACGAGGCCGGCACCTCGTAGTGCAGGCGGGCGCGGGCGTGCTTCTCCGAATGCTGCGCGCACCACAGCGTCTCGCCGCCGCTCGCCTCTTGTGCCGCGCGGCACGCCGGGCAAGGTGGCTCGATCTCGGGCGTGGAGGCGTGCTCCTTCGCGCGCGCCACGAGCGTCGGGCAGGGCGCGCCCCGGACGACCGCTTGCGAGACCGAGCCGAGGAACAGGCGATCGAGCATGCCCTTGCGGTGCGTCCCGACGATGACGAGGTCCGCCCCCAGGTCGTTCGCGAGCTGGATGACGTAACGCGACGGGGTGTCGAGCGCGATGTGCACGGTGATCCGCGACGTGAGCTCCTCGGACATCCGCGCCTTCGCCTCCTCGAGGAGGGCCTGCCCTTCGCGCATCGCCTCCATCGCAGCGACGGCGCCGCTCCCCGAGGCGCCGATGTCGACGACGTGCGCGAGATGAACGTCGGCGCGGAGCGCTCGCGCCATACGAAGGGTGGTGAGGATGACCTGCTCGGTGGCGGCCGAGCCGTCGAGCGCAGCGACGATGACGGTGCGGGGGGTGGTTTCGGGCTTCATCAGAGCTCTCCGTTCTCACCTCCTTTAGAGCACCGCTCGTGCCGACGCGATCGACGGGAAAATCCGGCGCAAAGAGCGCATCGGCGGGCAAGGTCTGCGTCGCGATGCAAAAGCTGCGCGCCGCCGGACCCGCGGCGGCGTAGGCACGAGCGTCGCGGCGCAGGCACACGCGGTCGAGCCCTCGGCGCCTCTACGGCCGAGTCTCACGACCGAGTTGAGGAGTCGCCTACCTGTCGCCTACCTAAGAGTCGCCTACCGGCGTTCGGCTGGCGGAAGGATTCGTGAGAGGTGAGGTGAAGCGAGTCGAGCGCAGGGGGGCCGGAGCTCGACGGAGAGCTCGGCCATCTTCGGATCGACACGATGCAGCCTTCCCGGAGATGCCCGTCGAGAGCTTCCTCATGTCAATCGGGACCTCAGGTCATCTTTAGATCGACACGACGCGGACTTCCCGGATGCCCGCCGAGAGCTTCTTCATGTCATCGGGATCGTGGGTCGCCACGATCGCCGGCCCGAGCTCGATCGCCGTGGCCACCACGAACGCGTCGACGGCGTGCGCGCTGGACAGCTTCGCTCGCGCGAGGAGCGCGCCCCCTCGCCGCGCGATGGACGCGGTCAGCGGCGTGACGATGATCCCGCGGTCGTTCAAGACGTGATCGATCGGCGCGTCGCGAGCGCCGCCGCGGTACACCTCCGCGAGCACCGGCGAAGGGACGCGCACGAGCGCGCGTTCTTCGTGGGCCACGGTCAGGATGGCGCGAGCTCGGAGGGCAAGAGTCGGGCGCTCTTTGGCACGCGCGAGCGCGTTGAGCGCCTCGGAGTCGAGGATCAGCGTCCTCGCCATGCTCGTCGTGCTCGCGTGAGGGCGCGGTCGGGGACGGGCCCGATCTCGCGCTCGAGCTCCTCGAGGAACGCTCCGAGCTGCTCACGCTCGAGCTCGTGCACCAGGGCCCGAGCGACGAAGCCGGAGAGCCCGCGCGGTCCCACCCGTCGGCGCACCGACCGCGCGAGGTCGCTGGGGACGCTCACGGACAGCTTCGCCGCCGGCTTGCTCATCGCACATTCCTACCATGGTAGGAATGTCGAAGCAATTTGACCTCGCGCCCCGGCCGCTCGACGGAGATTGCGGCGTGCTCGCGTACCGTTTCGAAGTCCTTGGCCGGTCACGACGCAGGACGTACGGGGGAGGTCTGGACCGAGGTGCGGGATCCGCGCACCGATCGCCAAGCTCGCGCTCGCTGCGGAATTTTAGGGTCGATAGGGTTTTATCAAAATCGATCACGCAAAATTTTCGCGCCGTGACCCGGGCGTCGGCGGGGCGACGACAGGAAGGCAGGGCGGTGTCGAGCTCCCCTTCAGGGGGGCACCGTCGAGCTGCGGGCCAAACACGATGAAGCAACCCTCTTCCCTTCGCACGCTCTCCATGAAGCTCTCGCTCGTCGTCGCCCTCGTGGGCGTGACGCTCGCCGCGTGCGCTTCCGACCAGGTCGTCGGCTTCGAGCTGCTGCCCGACGAGGCCGGCGCCGACGGCGGTCTGGTCCTGCCCGAGGCGGGGCCGGCGGGCCCCGCGTGCGGGGACGGCAACCAAGATCCAGGCGAGGAGTGCGACGACGGCAACACGCGGAGCGGCGACGGCTGCAGCGCGACCTGCACGGAGGAGACCGCGCCGGCGAGCGCCTGCCCCGGCACGCCGCTCCCGATGACCGCCAGCGGAGACGCGCGCGTCGGCAGCGTGACGGGCAACACGTCGACCGCGCAGGCGACGCTCGACAGCCCGACGTGCGGAGGCGGAAATGGCAAGGATCGCGTCTACTTCGTGAAGGCCGACGTCGCGGGGCGCGCGGTGGTGCGGCTGAGCGCGCAGTGGGCCGCGCTCCTCTACGTGCGCAAGGACTGCACGAGCCCGACGACCGAGACGAGCTGCAAATCGATGCCGGCGGGCGGCGGCTCGACGGAGATCGCGCTGCCCGTCACGCCCGGCGACAGCTTCTACGTGATCGTCGACGGCGCCGCCGGCCAGAGCGGCGAGTTCAAGCTCGACGTGTCGATCTCCACGGCGTTCTGCGGCGACGGCGTCGCCACGTACCCGGAGCAGTGCGAGGACGGCAACACGGTCTCGGGCGACGGCTGCTCGGCGAGCTGCCAGTTGGAGGGTGGAAACCCGGGCGTCGGCGCGTGCCCCGGCATGGCCTACACCTTCGTCGGCGATCCGGCCGCGCCGCGCACCGTGTCCTTCGCGGGTGACGTGAGCCTCCTGTCGAACACGATGGGCGCGTTCGGCTGCGGGAGCATCGCCGGCGGAAAGGACCAGGCGTACGCGATCACCCCGACGATGGACGGCGTGCTCACGGCGGTGCTCCACGCGGCGTGGCCCGAGGCGGCGATCCACGTCCGCCGCGAGTGCTTCAGCAGCGGCACCGAGGTCGAGTGCCGGATGGAGCCGACGGGGCCGGTGCGCGTCACGTTCCCGGTCACGGCCAACCAGACGTACACCCTCTTCGTCGACAGCAAGTCGACGGCGAGCTTCCCCAACGGGGGCCTCTACTCGATGGAGCTGACGCTCGCGCCTGCGACCTGCGGCAACGGCGTGCTCGAGGCGCCGGAGGAGTGCGACGACGACAATACGGCCGACGGCGACGGCTGCAGCGCGACCTGCACGCTCGAGCCGATGCCGGCCGGCATCGACACGTGTCCCGGAGCGACGATCGCCTTCGCCGGCGACGCGACCGACGGGCCGCTGACGTTCCGTACGTCGGCGAGCACGACGCCGCTCACCGCGGCGGCGCGGACGTGCGCTTCGGGCACGACGGCGCGCAAGGACGCCATCTACCAGTTCGTCCCGCCGTTCAACGGCTACCTGACCGCGCGCGCGAAGGGCGCGTTCAACCTGACGCTCGATCTCCGGTCGAATTGCCTTCCGCAGAACAGTACGACCACCACCGGAAGCATCTCGTGCGGGAACGCGAACGGTGGCAACGGCGAGGAGAGGGTCCAAGGACCGGTCAACGCCGGCGAGACGTACTACCTCATCGTCGACGGGCCGACGTTTGCGACGAACTTCGAGGGGCCCTTCACGCTCGACGTCGAAATCGAGAAATCGGTCTGCGGCAACGGCCGGATCGAGGGCGGCGAGGAGTGCGACGACGGGAACAACGTCGACGGCGACACCTGCGGCGCCACCTGCGTGATCGAGCCGCTCGGCACGCCCTCGCGCAACGACTGCGCGGGGGCCGAGGACATCACGCTCGTTCATGACGCCGCCACGGATCGGTACAGCGCCCGCCTGACCGGCGGCAACTGGAACCTCACGAGCGCCGGCTCGCTGGCCGCGCCTTGTGGCGCCACCGTGGGACGCGATGCCTTCTTCAAGGTCGTACCGCCCATCGACGGCGTGCTCGCCGTCAACGTCGACGCGACCTACAACGTGACGCCCGCCCTCCGCTCGGCGTGTCCTCCGAGCACCGGCGGTGCCTTCCTCGTCTGCTCGAACCGCACCGCCGGCCCCGGCGGCGAACACTTCGCCTACCCCGTCACGCAGGGCACGCCGTACTGGATCATCATCGACTCGCCGAACCTCAACAACGATCGCGGCGCTTTCACCCTCGATGTCACGGTCAAGGCGGAGGACTGCGGCGACGGCGTGGTCGGCGGCGTCGAGGAGTGCGACGACGGCAACACGACGAGCGGCGACGGCTGCAGCGCGGCGTGCAAGCTCGAGCCCCTGGCAGGAGCGAACACCTGTCCCGGCCACGCCGTGACGCTCGCCGGCGTGGGGAACGAGGTCCGGAGCGCGGTGGTGACGCTGTCGACCGCGAACCTCACGGCCAACTACTCCGGCACGTGCGGCGGGAGCGCGCGAGACGGCGTCATCGCGGTCACGTCCGACATCACCGGCACGATGCGGGTCGAGCTCAAGGGCATCTGGCCGACCGTCCTCTACGCGCGTGAGTCCTGTACGGACGGCTCGAGCGAGCTCGGCTGCAGCGCCTACGCGCCGGCGTCGCCGAACAGGATCGAGCGTGAGCTGACGTTCCCTGCCTTCGCCGGGGTGCCTACTTACCTCTTCATCGACGGCCTCGGCGGCGCGACCGGCCCGGGCACGCTCTCCGTCACGGTGACGCCATGAGGATCGACATGTACAGCGGACTCGGCGCGCGGCGCTCTTCCTTCGTAGGTATCGTCGGAGCGGCGCTGCTCGCGGCGGGGATCTTCTCCGTCGCGTGCTCCTCGAGCTCGCGCGACGCCTTCGTGGAGCCGCCGAAGGAGGAGCCGGCGCCCGGCTTCGACTCCGAGCTCGACGCCGGTGAGCCCGAGGATGGCGGCAAGTGCGTCAGCGAGGCCGTGACGGGACAGGCCGTGCCGCTCGCGCTGGTCGTGCTCCTCGATCGCTCGGGCTCGATGTCGACCGAGATGTGGGCGAGCGCGACGAACGCCATCCGCTCGTTCGTCGATCGCTCCGAGGTCGTCGGGATGCAGGTCGGGCTCCAGTTCTTCCCGCCCGTCGCGGGCGATCAGTGCCAGCCGAGCACGTACGCCAACCTCTCGGTGCCCATCGGTCCCTTGCCGGACAACGTGCTCCCCATCCAGCAGCGCCTGGCGGGGACGACTCCGGGCGGCGGCACCCCGATGGGCGCCGCGCTCGAGGGCGGGATCCTCGCGATGCGTACGTGGCTCGCCGAGAGCGAGCCGCACGCGGGCGCGGTCATCCTCGTCACCGACGGGGATCCGGCGGGCTGCGGCGGTGGGATCGACGCGGTCGCGGGCATCGCGGCGAGCGGGGCGAAGCCCGGCGGCAACGAGCCGTCGGTCCGCACCTTCGCGGTCGGCATGCAGGGCGCGACGTTCTCGAACCTGAACAAGGTCGCGGCCGCGGGCGGCGGCGCGCCGACGGCGTTCAACGTCGGCGGGGGCGCCGCGGCCCAGCAGGCGCTGCTCGACGCGCTCGAGACGATCCGCACGAGCGCCATCGGCTGCGAGTACGTCCTGCCGACACCCCCGCCGGACAAGGGCGTGCTGGATCTCGACTCCGTCGAGCTCAACTTCACGCCGGGCGACAACGATCCGACGGTCAACGTCCGCCGCGTCGCGAACAAGGCGGCGTGCGGCGCGACCACCGGCGGCTTCTACTACGACGATCCGAAGACGCCCGAGCGGGTCATCCTCTGCCCGGCCTCCTGCGAGATGGTGCGCGGAGCGCCCGCCGAGGCCCAGCCGAAGCTCGACGTCGTCCTCGGCTGCATCCGGCGCCCCAACTGACGGAGATACGCGCGATGTCCCTGCCGAAGAAGCTCCTGTTGCGCGCGCTCGCCGCCGCGCTGATCCTCTCGCCCGTCGCGGTCGGCTGCGCGGCCAACGACGGTCCCATCTCGTTCGACACCGACGCCGGGGCCGACGACGCGTCCGTCGACGGCGGGAGCGTCGATCCCACGCCGGACGCCGACGCGCCCGACACCGGTCCGCCGGGGAGCCGCTGCGGGAACGGCAAGCTCGAGGAGGGCGAGGAGTGCGACGATGGCAACCCGTCGAACGGCGACGGCTGCTCCGCCACGTGCCGCCGCGAGTCCGCCGGGCCCGGCGACCTCTGCTCGAACGCGGTCGAGGTCCCGCTCACCCAGCAAGGCGGCGGCACCCTCTACACGGCCAGCGTCTCGGGGAGCACCGCGGACCTCTTCAACCACTACGGCGCCACGTGCGGCGGCGGCTCGGGGCCCGAGGCGGTCTACAAGGTGACGTCGCCCGCCGTCGGCCGCGCGGTCGCGCGCCTGGTCTCGCCGTTCGCGGCCGTGCTCTCGGCGCGGAGCGGCTGCGAGGACATCAAGACCGAGCTCGCGTGCAAGAACACCTCGACGCCCGAAGCCGCGACGGAGATCGCGTTCCCGATCTTCCCGAACGCGCCCGTGTACTTCATGGTCGACGGCTTCGGCGGGAGCAAGGGCGACTTCCTCCTCGACATCGAGGTGCAGACGGCGTTCTGCGGGAACGGACAGGCCGAGTACCCCGAGACGTGCGACGACGGCAACACCGTCGACGGCGACGGCTGCTCGTCGACGTGTGCGCTCGAGGACACGTCGACCGCGTCGGCGTGCCCTGGCATGCCTTACCGCGTCACGACCACCGCGAGCTTCGCCGGGGACACGAGCACGCTCGCGCACGGCGGCGGGAACGCGACGGGGTGCGCGTCGACGGGCGCCGGGCCGAACGCGATCCACGCCATCACGCCGACCGTCACGGGAGCGCTCAAGCTCGATCTCCTCGCGAACTACCCGAACGCGCTGCTCCACATCCGTCGCGAGTGCGCGGGGACGACGAACGACTCCCAGTTCGACTGCGCAGGAGCGACGGACGCGCTGACGCCGCTCTCGAGCACCGTGCCGGTGTTCGCCGAGCAGACCGTCTACGTCTTCGTCGACAGCAGCGCGACCTCCAACGCCGGGCTGTACAGCCTCAACGCGACCCTCACGGCGGCGGCGTGCGGCAACGGCTTGGTGGACGGAGGCGAGGAGTGCGACGACGGCAACGTCGTCGACGGCGACGGCTGCTCGGCGAGCTGCGAGGTCGAGCGCAGCCCCGAGTCGTACACCTGTCCCGGCAAGCCGATCCGCCTCGAGGCGCCCGCGCCCGGGCCGCGGGCGCTGCGCGTGCACGGCACGACGGTCCCCGAGGCCGGGGGGACGCTGCCGGCGAGCAAGTGGTCGTCGACCACGGCCGCGCATTGCCAGAGCGCCGCGCGCGACGTCGTCTACCAGCTCACGAGCGACATCGACGGCTACCTCGAGGTCACGGTCGGTGGGGGGCAGGCGAACCTCTTCGCCTCCCTCCGAGCCGCGTGCGTCACTCCCGAGGCGACCGCGCCCATCGAGGGCGCGTGCTCCAAGGCCGCGACGGGGAACGGTCCCAAGACGTTCTTCGCGGCCGTCAACAAGGAGACGCCGTACTACCTCGTGGTCGACGGCAACACCACCGGCGTCGAGGGACCGTTCGTCCTCGATCTCGAGATCAAGCCTTCGGTTTGCGGCAACGGCGTGATCGAAGGCGGCGAGACCTGCGACGACGGCGCGACCGACGACGGCGACGGCTGCTCGGCGACGTGCCAGCTCGAGACCGAGAAGGCGCGCGACCTTTGCTCGACCGCCCCGCCGGTCACGTACGTCGCGAATCCCGACGGGACCTACTCCGCGAAGATCGTCTCCGGTACGACCAACCTCGCGCACGCCACGACGGGCACGACGACGACGCACACGCTCTCGCCGTGTTCGAGCAACGGCCCCGACGCCTGGTTCGACGTGGCGCCCCCCATCAGCGGGGTGCTCACCGCGACCATCACGGAGGCCACGTTCCGTTCGGCCGTCGGCGTCCGCAACGGCTGCGGCTCCGGCTCTGGCCCGCAGCTCGCTTGCGACGCCGCGGTCTCGAACGGCGGCCAGCAGGTCATCGTCCCCGTCAACGCGGGGCAGCCGTACCGCGTCGTCGTCGACGGTCAGAACGTCACCGGCACCGTCCAGCGCGGGCGCTTCACGCTCGAGCTCCACATCGCTCCATCCGGCTGCGGAGACACCTTCGTCGCCGGCGCCGAGGAGTGCGACGACGGCAACACGGTCAACGGAGACGGTTGTTCGTCGACGTGCACCCTCGAGACGCTCCCCGCGCTCGCCGCCTGCCCCGGTCACACCGTCTCGCTCACCGGAGCGGGCGCGGCGACCCGGCGCGGAGTCGCGACCGTGCAGACGACGGGCCTCGCGAGCAACGTGTCGAGCGCCTGCGGCGGGAGCGGGCCGGAGGGCGTCGTCCGGGTCGTCTCCGACGTCTCCGGCGTCCTCGAGGCTCGCGCGACCGCGAACTTCAACATCCTGCTCTACGGCCGCAACCAGTGCGCGGACGTCACCACCGAGATCCCGCGCGCGAGCTGCACGTCGAACCTCGGTGTCTTCACCACGGCCGTCCAGAAGGACGTCCCCGTCTACCTCTACGTCGATGGCATCAACGGCGCCTCGGGCGCTGCCAAGATCCAGTTCACGGTGACGCCATGAGCCGTCTCTCCAGCTTCCTCACGTCGATCCTCGTCACCTCGGGACTCGCGCTCGCGGCGTGCGCCGCCGACAGCGATCCGACCTTCTCCGACGACGTCGACGGCGGGGGGGACGCCGGGCTCGCCGACACGGGCGCCGCCGACGCTTGGACGGAGAGCGACAGCGGCGACGGCTCGGTCAAGCCTGCCAACGTGTGCGGGAACGGAAAGCAGGAGGGCGCCGAGGAGTGCGACGACGGCAACCTCGTCGACGACGACGGCTGCAGCTCGACCTGCAAGATCGAGTCGACCTCTCCCGCGGACTACTGCCCGGGCGAGACGCTCGCGCTCACCCCGGAGCCCGGTCAGCCGCAGCTCCTCCGCGGCTCGGTGGTCGGTACGACGAACGGAGCCTACAACCACTTCGGCAGCGCCTGCGGGGGCGGATCCGGTCGGGACGTCGTCTACGCGATCACACCGCCGTCGTCGGGCAAGGCCACGGTGACGATCACCGCGGAGTTCCCGGCGATCGTCTCCGCCCGTACCACGTGCGCCAACGCGCAGAGCGAGACCGGCTGCAAGGGGATCCAGTCGACGGCCGGAGGCACGACGACGCTCGAGGTGGCGGTGTTCGCCGGCGCGCCGACGTTCCTCGTCGTCGACGGCTACGGCGGGACGGGCGGCGAGTTCACGCTCGACGTCGAGGTCTCGAGCGCGGTCTGCGGCAACGGCGTCGCCGAGCTCCCCGAGCAGTGCGACGACGGGAATACGCAGAACGGGGACGGCTGCTCCGGCGAGTGCACGCTCGAGGCCGGCGGCGTCGTGGACAACTGCCCGGGCCAGCCGTTCGTCCTCACGGGCGCCCCGGGCGCGGTGCGCAAGATGAGCTTCGCCGGCAACACCGCCACGCAGGGCGCGGCCACGCAGCAGTCGATCGGGTGCTTTTACTGGCAAGGCCCGAACATGGTCTACGCCCTCAAGTCGGACGTCGCCGGATCGGCGAAGGCGCACCTCAACGCGGGCTACACCAAGGCGAACCTCCACGCGCGCTCCGATTGTGGGGCGAGCACGTATCAGCTCGGCTGCACGCAGCGCGAGGAGCCCGGAGGTCTCGATCTCGAGTTCCCGGTGAGCGCAAACCAGTGGTTTTATCTGTTCGTCGAGGGACATCGCGCGAGCAACGTCGACTACGCGGGCCCCTTCACGCTGGACGTCGCGGTGACGCCGAGCGCGTGCGGGAACGGCACGCTCGACGGAGACGAGCAGTGTGACGACGGCAACACCGTCGACGGTGACGGCTGCTCGGCGGCGTGTCAGCTCGAGGCGCGTCCGGCGGCGGGGAGCTGCCCCGGACACCCGCTCACGCTGGTGACGCAAGGGGACGGCTCGCGGACCGCGACCATCGCGAACTCGACGGCGGGCGCGACGAACAGCTTCTCGGGCTGCGGCACCGCCTCGGCCGCGGCGCCCGACGTGGTGTACGCGGTCACCCCGGACATCGACGGCATCCTCACGGCGGACGTGAAGGGGCCGTTCAACTCGATCGTCTACGTGCACGGCACCTGCGCCGACAGCGCGAGCCGGCTCGCCTGCAGCTACAACGCCAACGCGTCGACGAATCCGTTCATCCTCGACGGGCTCGGCAGCGTCCCCAAGCGTGTCACGGCGCCTGTCGTCGCCGGGACGACGTACTACGTCTTCGTCGACAGCGCGGTCGGCAGCGGCACCCCGTCGAGCGGTCCCTTCAAGCTCGACCTGAAGGTCTCGCCTGCGGTCTGCGGCAACGGCATCGTCGACGGTGGCGAGCAGTGCGACGACGGCGGGACGGACGACGACGACGGCTGCTCGTCCACGTGCCAGCTCGAGACGCACGGCCCGCGTACGTGCGCGGCCGCCGAGGCGGTCACCCTCACGCCTACGGGCGTCGCCGGCGCCTACGCCGCGACGCTCGCGCGCGGCACCACCGGCTACAACGCGACCCACAATTTCACGACCACGACGAATCACGTCTGTCAGGCGCCCGGCCGCGAGGCGTACTTCGCCGTGACCGCGCCCGAGGGCGGCGTCCTCCGCGCGCGCGTCGACAGCGCGGCGTTCGACGCGGTCCTCGGCTTCCGCAAGCCATGCGCGACGAGCGGGACGCCGCTCGCGTGCGGCAACGACGCTCCCAAGGGCGCGACGGAGTCGCTCGCCATGCCGATCGCCGCGGGCGAGACGCTCTGGGTCGTCGTCGACACGGCGAGCGCCGACGACTTCGGCCGCTTCACGCTCGACCTCGAGCTCACGCCCTCGGGCTGCGGCGACGGCTTCTTCGTCCCGAGCGCGACCGAGGAGTGCGACGACGGCAACACGGTCTCCGGAGACGGCTGCTCGGCGACGTGCAAGCTCGAGCCGCTCGCCGCCGCCGACACGTGCCCCGGCGTCCCGATGACGCTGACCGGGGCGGGGAACCAGCCGCGCCGCGGGGTCCTCACCCTGGACACGAGCAAGCTGAACCCCAGCTACGTGAGCGCGTGCGGCGGCAACGCGCGTGACGGCGTCGTCCGTGTCGTCCCCAACACGAACGGCCTCCTCACCGCCCGGATCAACGGCCTCGTGGGCGGGCTCGTCCACGCGCGGACCGTCTGCGCCGACCCGACGTCGGAGCTGAAGAAGTCCAACCTCTCGACGTGTCCGTCCGTCGTCCACGACGTCGTCACGTTCCCCGTCACCGCCAACAAGGAGTACTTCCTCTTCATGGACGGCCTCGACGGGGCGAGCGGCGTCGCGACGCTCGACGTGACGATCGTGCCCTGACGAGCTTCCGCTTCGAGCGCGCGCCCCTCTCCGAGGGGCGTATAGGATCGGCGGCGTCTTCGTTCGGAGGGGGATCATGATGTCGTGTACGACGCGCACACCGTCCTCGGCGACCGCCGGCTCCGTCTCCCGCCCAGCGCTCGAGCGGCGGAGGACGACCACGCCGCGCCTCGTCGACGGGGCGAGCCGCTCGTGCGAATCGAGCTGCTCGTGCGAATTGAGCCGCTCGTGCGAATTGAGCCGCTCGTGCCAGGGTGGGTACCTGCCGTGAAGCGTTCGACGGCGACTCGGACGGCGGCGGCGGTGTCCGCGGGCACCGTGTCGGTCCTTCTCGCGTCCGCCGGTGGGTGCGGGAGCGACGGCGGCGGCGGGCAGGTGACCGACGCGGCGCCTGCCGACGCGGGCGCCGATCGGGGGCGTCCGAGCACGCAGCCGGAGTGGAAACCGGAGGAGCCGCCGAGTCCGCTCGAGGGCTGGAAGATCCTCAGCGAGTACGACATCTCGTGCGGCTTCTACTACGCGACGGAGCGGAAGTACTTGCCGCCACCGGTCGAGTGGGAGCCGTGCAGCGTGATCACGGACGCTGCGAACCTGACCGACGCGGGAACGTCGGGGCCGCCCGGGATGGTCTGCGAACGGATGGCGACGCCGTGGGCGGCGAGCGGACAAGCGGGGGGTGCTGTCTATCTCAGGTCGGTCCACGTCGAGGATGCCCAGGCGTATCTGCTTCTCGATCGTGTGCTCCCGACCGGTGCCGGGTTCACGATGGTCGCCGAGGCTGACGGGCCGGTGCATACGGCGCTCTACGATTCCGGAAGTTGTCGGACGAGCGGTTCCGACGTGGCTCGCTTTGGACACATCCTGCTGCGCGTCTACGACTCGCCAGGTACGGAGACCAGGATCGGAGGGGCGATCGGAGGCTCCTTTGAAGGCCTGAAGCCTCGCGTCTACTTTCCCAAAGGCCATCAGCCGAGCAGTTTCTACTCGCACGAGTATGCTGTTGGCCGCTCGCTGTTCATCGAGGCCGCGATTCCGGATCGGGTTTACTCGTTCGCGACCGGCGAGCTCGTCGCCACGATCTCGCCAAAGGGCGAAGACAAGGATCTCTACTATTCGAGGTACCGATTTCAGGAAGACACGCTGTACTGGGTCGGAGCGACGACGCGTCGCTCGGCGGTGAAGGTCTGGACGAAGGAGCGCGGCATCTTCACGCTGCTCGATGACGGAAGGGACGTCACGCGCGGCGTCGAGAGCTTCACGACGGACGGGATCGACATGGTGTGGCTGGAGGGACGTGGCCGAACGAACTTCGATTCGCTCGTCTTCGATGCCTACGAGCACTGGACGGCGAAGTACTCGCTCGACCCGGCCACCGTGAACGCCACCAAACGGCGAGTTCGGTCGGAGCCGCGCGCCGCATGGGGACACCGGTACGCGGTCGGCTGCGGATACGCGGCCATCCAGAGCTACCCCGAGATCCCGACGGGGTGGGGGCAGAGCGGCTTTCGTCTGATCCGCCTGTCCGACGGCAGGTCGTGGCCCATCCTCGACGACTCCGAGGCGCAACAAGGGGAGCTCCACTTCGCCGAGCCGCTCGGCATCACGTGCGAGCACGTGTACCTCCACGCCTGGTCCAGCTACGCCAACACCGAGGCCGTTCGCATCCGGCTCGACTCGCTCGGCGAAGGTATCGCCCCGGACTGAGGCGGAGCACGGCGGCGCCGCATGTCCTCTCCAGAATCGGGTGACAGCCGCTACTTCGAAAGACAGCCTTTTACGCTCGTCGACGTCGCCGAAGTGCCCAGTTCGACGAAGCCGCATGTGCTCTACTTCTTTCCCATGAACTCTTCGCCCATGCGCGTCGCGGTCGGCCTCTTGGTCCTGGGCGCGACGGCGGGGACCGCGTGCAAGGGAGGCGGCTCGTCGGACTCGGGGGAGGGCGGGCCGACCGCGCTCGACGGATCGGTGGCCGACGATCCGCCCGCGGCCACCTCGCAGGTCATCTTCGAGGGTCGCCTCGAGGCGGGCACCGACGACGACTGCGACGAGGCGGGGCCCCTCTTCGCGATCGGCAGCTTCACGCCGGCGACGCCGGTCCGGGATGGGGAGGTGATCGACGGGAACACGCTCCGCGTGACCTGCGCGGTCGCGTCGGACGGCGCCGGCGCGTTCGACGTCGACGGGGCGATCTTCCTGGCGGGCGCGGCGGGAGGCCGCTTCCGCGTCGTGGGCAAGATGGGGCCGTCGGGTGAGCAGTCCGGGATCGACGGCGCGTTCTCGCGCGGCGAAGGTGGGACGACCTACGAGCAGCAGGACGGCTGCGTCGTCCGCTACGCCTCGGCGATTCAAGGCGTGGGCCCTGGACGCGTCTGGGGCGAGATCACCTGCCCGAGCGCGACGAGCGCGGGCTCGTCGTGCCAGGCGATCGCCCAGTTCCGCTTCGAAAACTGCGCCTCGCAGTGAGCGAGGGCGCGCTGTAGACTTCGAGACGAAGACGTCGAGACGGCGGAGATAAGGAAGACGGATGCGAAGCTCACCCCTCTTTTCTGCCGTCGTCCTGGCGGGGGTTTCGCTCACGCAGGGGCTCGCCGCGTGCGGCGGTCAGGAGGAGCGGAGCGACCCGCCGCGCAGCGGTGACGCTTCGACGGAATCCGACGCTCGCTCGTCGAGCTCGGGGTTCACTCCGGCCGAGGCTGGCCCACCGAGGGACGCCGAGCCGACGGACGCAGGGACGTGTCCGGACGGCTCCGACCGCCCGACACCTCCCTGCGCTCTCATCAAGTGAGCGCCGAATCGATAGTGAGCGCCGAATCGATGTCGCGTTTGCGGCTGCCGGACGATCGGAGCGTGGACGAGCTGCCGGAGCCCCTCCGCCTCGCGATCGCCGGACACTGGAGGCACCGCGCGTCCGCCGAGCTCGGCGTCGCCGTCGCGTTCGCTGCGCTCCTCCCGCGCCTTCGGGACGTCGGCGCCGCGGACGCCGTCGTCGCGCTGGCCGAGAAGGCGATCGACGACGAGCGGCGGCACGGCGAGCTCTGCGTACGTCTCGCGGCGCGCTACCTCGGCGTCGACGTCGACGTGCCGGGGCCGCGCGACGGCGCGCTACCCGATTTCGGTACGGGCGACGAGCCGACGGAGGTCGCGCTCGTCTGCCTCGGGATGTGCTGCGTCAACGAGTCGATCGCGTCGGAGTGGATACGGTCGTGCTGGGAGGCCGCGACGACGCCGACGGCGAGAGTCGCCAACCGCCATCACTTACGCGACGAGATCGATCACGCGCGCCTCGGCTGGGCCCACCTCGGCTCGGACGCGATCTCGGCGTCGGTGCGCCGCGCGCTCCGCGCGTGGGCGCCGAGGGTCGTGGCCGTCAACCGGGCGGAGTGGATGAAGCCGGACGAGCATCTCCCGCCCGAAGGCATCCCGGCGCACGGTCACCTCTCCGCGGCGGAGAACGGCGAGGTGATCGACGCCGCCGTCCGCGACGTCGTCCTCCCCGGCCTCGCCCGCGTCGGGCTCGCCTGAGGTCGTCTTCCGATGGCGCGAGCGGTCGGACGTGCGCGAGCCCGCGCTCGACCGCGACGGCCGTGGTCGAGCCCTCGCGCCCGCCGTCCGCCGGACGTCGTTGCGGCGGTGGAACGCTCGCTCCGCTGATCGCGTCCGCTTCCGCTGGGCAACGTCGAATGACGCGCGCCGGCGGACCGTTGGGCCGTCGAGGCAGGGAAGGTCCGACAGGTTCCTCCGCCAGCCCGATGCAGTCCGCACGGCAGCCGTCGTCGCGCGATCGTGCGCGCGCTGGACATGCAACCTGGCGACGAAGGGACATGAGCGGAGCGACGAGCCTGTCATCCAATCACCTATTTCGATCGATGAATGGAGCGCGCCACCATTGCGTCCGACTCGGGCGGAGCTCGAATGGACGGGCCTTCCGCGCGCGCGATGGCGGACATCGCTACGAGAGAGGCCCAATGAAATCAGCTTGCTGCACGTCCTTCGTCTTCCTCGCTCTCCTCGGCGGCGCGGCGCTCGTCAGCTCCCACGCCGACGCTCAGAGCTTCCGGAAGGCACCGCTCGGCGACAGGCCCACGACGCCTCCGCTGGCGCCGCCCTCGCTGCGGACCAACATCGCGAACCTGAGCACGGACGTGACGGGGGGCGGAACCGTGAACGTCGGGACCAACGGCTCGCTCGCGGGCACTCCGATCCTGAATGGCTTCCACTTCCGCTTCGGCAACGGCGACCACAAGTTCCAGCGTATCGGGCTTCGGCCGACGGGGGCTCAGACGGCCTACGTCACGTACCGCGATCGCAAGGCCGACGACCGCTACAAGGCCGCGGCGACGTGGATCACGCTGACCGGCGGCGGCGTGAGAGGTGAGGTGGCCGCGAAGATGTGGCAACAGAGCTTCATCAAGCTCCCGACCCAGCGTCCGGCGAACAGCCGCTTGGTGCTCACGGGCTTCGAGCTCCGCTTCCCCGACAGGAACGACTACAAAGTTCGGATGATCGGGATCTGGCTCGACGAGGCGACGAACATGGCGCGCGTGTCGTTCATCGACGGCGACTACAGCCCGGCGCTCGGACCGGCGGGGCCAGCATTCAATCCGAAGCAGGAAGCGAAGATCCAGCCGTCGTTGGACCTCGACCGGCTCTCTGGCAGTCTATCCACCGATAGCACGCCTGACGGATGGGTGTTGGAGCCGGATTCCTGGACGAAGAGCGCTCCGCAGGCGGCGGTCCGAATCCAGTACGCATGGATCCCCAACGACGTGGTCGCGGGCGATCTGGTCCTGACCGGGAGCCAGCGGGCGCCGGACTCCGGCGTGACGTTCCCGGCGCGCTCGGGCATCCAGGGCTTCGAGTTCCGCTACGACAGCAAAGGCGATCACAACCTCAAGGAGATCGGCGTCATGCCGCCGCTGCCCGGCGCCGCGACGCGCACCGCGTCGGGCGTGCCCGCGAACGAGTTCGTCGCGTTCCAGGACAACAACCGCGACGACGCCATCAAGTGGGCCGTGAAGGTCGTCACCGTCAAGTGACTCGAACCCGGCGCCGCGCTCGCAACAGGGCGAGCGCCCGCGAGCCGCGGCGACGTCGCGGGACCGGCTCGAGGAGCTCGAGCCGCCGAGCGAGCTCGCCCGCGGACATCGCCGCCGCTTCCCCTTCGCGATCTCAGCCGAGGCGGATCCGCTGCGCGGCGAGCGCCTCGGGCGACGACCAGCGGACGCGGCGGAACCGCTCCTCGACGCGGGCCGTCAGCCCGCGCACGACGCTCGTCGCGAGGGCGGCGGCCACCACCGCCACGAAGCTCACGAACATCGCCCGGTGGTACGCCGAGACCACGGCGGCGACGCTCTCCGCCGGCGTCTTGTCCATGCCGAGCAGGCGCGCGCCGAGGCTCATCACGAGGAACGCACCCCACCAGACGCCGATGAGCGCGGCCGGGAGGCTCCGCGCGCGCGAGGGCTCGACGAAGGCCACGCTCCGGTAATCGACCTGCGCCGACGGATCGACGCGTGGCGCGGGTGCAGCGACCTTCTCCGGATCGAGCGCCGCGTGTACGGACGAGAAGATCTGGTAGGGGCGGACGAAGCTGACGAAGGGAACGAAGAACGCCCACACCGCCTGGGCCGGGCGCCACATCAGCACGGCGCCGAGGTCGCGCGTCAACGCGACGAGCCGGTGCGCCCACCGTAAGAAGAGGATCGCGGTGACGACGAACGTGATCGGGATCGCGACGTTGCCCGCGTCGACCAGCTTGTCGGCCGTCTCGAGGCTGGCCATGAGCTCCGGCCCTGCGCCTTCGCCCGTGTCCGGGACCGCCTCGACGAGGCCGACCGACCAGGCTAGCGCGACGAAGTCCCATCCACGCACGAGCATGGTGATCGCGAGCGCGCCGATAGCGAAGTTGGCCCGCCGGCGGAGGGTCGCGACGGACGGTTCCAAGCGGGTCGCCGGGTGCTCTTCGTCCATCGTCGTCATCGTAGCGCGGCCCCGGCTGCGACGCTCGACGATAGGGAGGTGCTCCCCCTCGGGCCGAGGAGCGCGTATCGCGCCCCTCGGTCGCCGCGCGATCCCGCCGACCGCGCCCGGCGGAGCTCCGCGCCGCGGCGCGCCTTTACTTGCGCGCCCGGCTCGCCGATAACTCGGTCGCGATGGCAAAGCGCGAGGCACGCGAGAACGCGCCGAGAGAGGTGATCGACCCCGGCGCGCAGCACGACGACGCGCCCTTCGAGCGCTCGCTCCGGCCGCGCACGCTCGACGACTACATCGGACAGACGAAGCACAAGGAGAACCTCCGGGTGTTCGTCGAGGCGTCGCGCCGGCGCGGCGAGCCGCTCGACCACCTCTTGCTCTCCGGGCCGCCGGGCCTCGGCAAGACGACGCTCGCGCAGATCCTCGCGCACGAGATGGGCGTCGAGCTGCACGTGACGAACGGCCCCGTCGTCGAGCACAAGGGCGCCCTCGCGGGCCTGCTCACGAAGCTCGGGAAGAACGACATCCTCTTCATCGACGAGATCCACCGCCTGAACCCCGTGGTCGAGGAGAGCCTCTATCCGGCGATGGAGGACTTCCACATCGACGTCATGACCGGCGACGGCGCCTTCGCCTCGTCGATCCAGATCCCGGTGCAGCCGTTCACGCTCATCGGCGCGACCACGCGCACGGGGCTCCTCACGGCGCCGCTCTTCTCGCGCTTCGGGCACATCATCCGCCTCGACTTCTACCCGGAGGAGGACCTCGCGAAGATCGTGGAGCGGAGCGCGGCGCTCCTCGGCGTGGCGATCCAGCCGGGCTCCGCGCTCGGCATCGCGCGGCGCTCGCGCGGGACGCCGCGCGTCGCCAACCGCCTCCTCCGGCGCGTCCGCGACTTCGCCGAGGTGCTCGGCTCGGGGGCCATCGACGACGCCATCGTCGCGCGGGCGTGCGAGCGCCTCGACATCGATCCGGCCGGCTTCGACGAGATGGACCGGCGGCTCCTGCGGATCATCATCGAGGACTACGACGGCGGCCCGGTCGGCGTGGAGACGCTCGCCGCCGCGCTCGGCGAGCCGCGCGACACCGTCGAGGACGTCTACGAGCCCTACCTCCTGCAGCAGGGCTACCTCGGCCGGACCCCGCGCGGCCGGGTCGCGACCCGCCGCGCCTACGAGCACCTGAAGGTCCCGTTCGTCACGCCGCCGCCCTCCGCGAAGCAGAAGCAGCTCTTCGACGAGTAGCCGCGCCGCCGCCGGCTCGTCCGAGCCGCGGCCGGCGGGCCGTGTCGCTCGGTGACGAGGCTCGCGGCGCGCCCGCGGCCGCCGAGCCGCGGCGGAGCTCCGCCGTCACGCGGTTCCGCGGTGCGGTCGAGCTGCCGGATGCGCCTTCTACCCACACCCTCGCCATTCCATTGCCGTCGGCTCTTCCGGACCGATAGACTTCCCATGTGCCCCACACTGCGGTGACCGGGCCGGTGTTGGTCGTCGACGACGACATGGTCAGCCGCCATGTCCTCGGCCAGGCGCTCGCAAAGGCCAAGCTCGAGTACGTCGCCGTGGGCTCCGGCGCGGAGGCGCTCGCGCAGATCGATCGGGTGCACCCGGCGATCGTCCTGCTCGACCTCGTGATGCCTCAGCCGGACGGCTACCAGATCCTCCGCATCCTCCGCGCGCGGCCCGAGACGCGGGACCTCCCGGTCGTGGTCCTCACGGCCCTCGACGCGGACGACGAGATCGCGAGGGCGTTCGAGGCCGGCGCCGACGACTTCGTCAGGAAGCCCTTCAAGCCGGTCGAGCTCGTCGCCCGCGTGCGCGGCCAGCTCAGGCTCCGCACCGCGATGGAGCAGCTCGGCAAGAAGGAGAAGGACGCGCAGGTCGTGCTCGAGCTGACGCAGGCGCTCGCGTCGAACCTCGACTTCCGCGGCATCCTCTTCACCGTCGTCCAGCGCCTCGCCGAGGTGGCGAAGGTCGACCGCGTGTCGATCGTCCTCGTCCGCGATCAGGAGAACGTCGGCTACGTCGTCGCGGCCTCGGACGACGAGCAGCTCCGCGATCTGCCGATCGACCTCGTGAAGTACCCCGAGATCCAGCAGGTGCTCGCGAGCAACGCGCCCCTGGTCGTGGAGGACGCGGCGACCCACCCGCTCATGGAGATCGTCCGCACGTCGAAGCAGGGCGCGACCTTCTCCTCGCTCTGCATCCTGCCCATCCTCTACGAGGCGAAGCCGATGGGCGTCCTCTTCCTCCGGTCCAAGCAGCCGGGGGAGTTCGGCGGCCGCGAGCTCGCGCTCTGCCAGACGATCGCGAGCGCCATGGCGATCGCGCTCCGGAACGCGCGCGTCCTGCAGTCCTTGCGCGACCAGACGCAGCAGGTCACCGTCGCGCGCTTCGAGGCCGAGCGCCGGATGCGCTCGCTCCAGCGCTACGCCGACTTCTTCGAGAGCTCCGCCGACGGCATCGTCGTCCTCGACCCCGAGGGCCGGCTCCTCTTCTCGAACCCGAAGGCGCGCGAGATCACCGGCTACGACGAGGGCGATCTCCGCGGGCGGCGCCTCGGCGACATCTTCGCGTCCGAGGAGGAGAGCCTCGCGCACGATCTCCGCGCGGCGTTCCTCAAGGGGACGTTCCCGAAGGACATCGACGTGCGCCTCAAGACGAAGGACGGCAAGAGCGTCATCGTCAACGTCAACACCGCCAGCGTGCTGCGCGAGGAGGGCGCCGTCCTCGCGTCGTTCCGGGACGTCACGCAGCAGCGCGCCGTCGAGGCGGAGCTCGTCAACACGAAGGACTTCCTCCAGCGCGTGATCGACTCGTCCTTCGACGCGATCATCAGCTGCGACATGCGCGGGAGGGTCATCCTCTTCAACCGCGCCGCCGAGCGCATCTACGGGAGGAGCTCGCAGGAGGTCGTCGGCACCGACGTGCGCTCGCTCTACCCGGAGGGGACGGCGAAGAAGATCATGAAGGCGATCCGCGCCGGGGGAGGGCGGATCGAGGACCTCAAGATCGAGATCATCGACGGCGACGGCGTCGCCGTCCCCGTCTCCTTCGCCGGCGCGCTGATCATGGAGGGCGATACGGCGGTCGGCAGCGTCGGCATCTTCACCGATCTCCGCGAGAAGATGCGCATGGAGCAGCGGCTCCAGCAGGCGCAGGAGCAGCTCCTCGCGCAGGAGCGCCAGGCGATCGTCGCGGAGCTCGCGGGCGCGGCCGCGCACGAGCTGAACCAGCCGCTCACGAGCGTCCGCAACTACGCCACGTTGCTCCGCCGGCTGCTCGACGCCGGGACGCCGGCGTTCGGCGCGGCCGAGGTGATCGAGGGCGAGTCGGAGCGGATGGCCGAGATCGTCCGCAAGATCGGGAAGATCACGAAGTACGAGACGAAGAGCTACGTCGGGAAGCAGAAGATCCTCGATCTCGATCGCGCGAGCGAGGAGGGAGTGCCGGTGGCGGTGCCGGTGGACGTGGGGGAGGAGGAGGCGCCGCGGTCCGAGTCGCGGCGCGCTTCGGGGGACTGGACCGAGGTTCATCCGGGCTCGCGCCCCGCTCCGGCGGGGCCGCGGTCCGAGAGGGCGCCTCAACGGTCGGAGCGCGTGGCCAAGCCGACAGAGAAAGAGCGGGAGTAGCGAATGGCCCAGTCCAACAAAGACGAGCCCGAAGGGGCCTTCAGCGCCGAAGGAGCCTTCAGCGCCGAAGGAGCCTTCAGCCCCGAGGGGGCCTTCAGCCCCGAGGGAGCCTTCAGCGCCGAGGGGGCCGAGGGAGCCTTCAGCCCCGAAGAACGCGTGACCGTCTCGTCGGTTCCGATCAGCCGTCAGTCGCGCGTGGCGGCGGCCTCGCTCCGCGTCGAGGCCGCCTGGCTCGATCGCCTCGTCGTCGCCGTGTGCGAGATGCCCGTCGCGTCGGGCGAAGCGGCGGTCGTGGAGTTTCTGGTCGGCGCGCTCAGCGAGATCTTCCCCGAGTGCGGCGTCGGAGCCTGCTTCGTCCCGCAGCCGCCGGCGTCGGCGTCGACGCCGGACCTCTACCCGCCCGAGCAGCGCCTCTTCAAGTACGTGCCGGAGGGAGAGGAGGGACGCGCCGTCGGGATGGATCCGACGCGCCTCTTCCCGGGCTACCAGTTCGAGCGCGTCCTCGAGGTCGAGGGCGCCGCGACCACGCTGCACCTCGCGTCGGACGATCCGCAGCTCGAGGTCGACGGCTCGCCGATGATGCACGTCGTCCGCCGCGGCGTGCTGGCGATGAGCAGCGGCCTGGCGTTCGCGCGCGTTCACGCCCGCGCCACCGCGGACGCGCGCGAGCTCCGCGCGCTCAGCTCGCACATGATGCAGGCCGAGAAGCTCGCGAGCCTCGGCCAGCTCGCCGCCGGCGTCGTCCACGAGCTGAACAACCCGCTGACGTCGATCGTCGCGTACACCGACTGGCTCATCCGCAAGCAGGGGCCGAACGGCGACCCCGACAGCCTGGAGCGGCTCCGCCGCATCGGCGAGTCGTCGACCCGCATCCTCCGCTTCACCCGGGACCTCGTCGCCTACGCGCGTCCGTCGAGCGAGGTCCCCGTCCTCGTCGCGATCCACAACGTCATCGAGCAGGCGCTCGCGTTCTGCGAGCACGTGATCGCCGAGCACGGCGCGAACGTCGAGCGCGTCTTCGCCGATCACCTGCCGCCGGTGCGCGGCATGCCGGAGCAGCTCGCGCAGGTCTTCGTCAACCTCTTCACGAACGCGTGCCACGCGATGCCCGCGATCGGCGGGCGCCTCGCGGTCTCGAGCACGCTCGCGCCCGACGGGCGCATCGTCGTCGCCGTCGAGGACAACGGCCACGGCATCGCCGGGGAGCACCTCACCTCCATCTTCACGCCGTTCTTCACCACGAAGGGCGAAGGCCGCGGCACCGGGCTCGGCCTCTCGATCGTGCGCAACATCATGGACAACCACAGCGCCGAGATCCGCGCGGAGCGCTCCCCCCAGGGCGGCGCGCGCTTCGTCCTCTTCTTCCCGTCCGGCGCCTGAGGCGCGCGCGGCGCCCGGGCGGGCTCAGGGATCGCTCGCCGGCAGCGATCGGATCCACCGCTCGACGAGGAGTACGCCCTCGGGGTCGACCACGCTCCGGCCGAGCGGCGGCATCCGCAGGTCGGGGTCGGTGCTCTTCATGCGCGCCAGCAGGAACGAGCCGTCGGGGTCGCCGGGAGCGACGAGCGGCGCCGCGCCGAGGCCGAGCGCGTTCGCGGTCGGGTAGTTGTGGTGAGGCGCGCCGACGAGCCCGCGATCGGCGAGCGCGACGCCGGGGGAGGCGTTCCAGGTCTCGCCGCCGCCGAGGTAGCTCGCGCCGGCGTGGTGACAGCCCGAGCAGTTCGCGGCGAGGTAGGCGGTGGCGCGCTCCTCGAGCGACGCGGCGGCGTCCGACGGAGCGGCGAGCGCCGGCGGCCACGCCGCGACGTCGCCCTCCGACAGCACGCCGCGCGCCGCGAGCGCGGAGAGCTGGCTCTCCCCGGTCTCCGTCGCCCACCGGATCTGGCGCGCGGTGAAGCCGAGCACGCGGTTCTCGGCGCGGTGGCACGACCAGCACTGCCCGAAGCTGGGGTAGCTCCAGGTCAATGGCTCGCCCGACGCGGCGTCCTCGATGACCTCGTCGACGCTCTCGTGGAGCAGCTCGGCGTCGGTGCCTTCGGCGTCCCAGCGGTACGTGAGCCCGTAGGTCGTCTCGTCGCCGACGACGAGGACCCGCGTCTCGAGCCGGCGCGTGCGCGCCTTCGGCGCGACGGACGCCGGCAGCTCGAAGTGTTTGACGAAGATCGTCCCGACGGGGACCGTCAGAGAGCCGTCGGCGGAGAGCGCGACGTGCTCGCCGGCGGGGACGCGGATCCAGCGCCGCTTCGCGGCCGCGTCGGACCAGAGCGGCGCGTTGATCTCGTAGGGCACGAGGCTCGCGTCGGGCGTGAGCGTCGCGACGTCCTCGAAGAGGATCGTCTCCGAGAGGCGCCGCGGGACGTCCGCGGGTTTCGGGGCGCGCGCCAGCCTGGCGATCGAGTCTCCGTGCATGACGTAGATCTCCCCGCGGTTGTCCTCGCCGAGCGCCGCCGGCACCCGGCGCCACTGGTCGTCGATCAACGTCGCCCGCGTCGGCGGCGTCTTGGTCGGGTCGAGCGCCCAGACGCGGTTCGAGGGCCAGTCCGAGAAGACGTACTTGCCGGCGAGCTCCGGGAGGTCCTGACCGCGGTAGACGAAGCCGCCGAGCACGGCGCTGAGGTCGCCCATCTCCGCGTGCGTGTACACGTACGCGGGCGCGCGCGGCGCGCCGATGGTCGTCGGCGGACCGCCGCGCAGGACGTCGCCCTCGCGGTGCGGCCACTCGTAGTTGCCGCCCGCGACGATCAGGTCGATCTCCTCGCGCCAGGTGTCGCCGACGTCCGCGGCCCAGAGCGCGCCCGTCGCGCGATCGAACGAGAAGCCGAAGGGGTTGCGCAGGCCGAGGGCGAAGTACTCCTCGAGCGCGCCGGGCGTCCCGACGAACGGGTTGTCGTTCGGGATGAAGTACCCGCCGGTCGTGCCGGCGGCGGGCTGCCGAGGAGGCGGGTGGCTGACCGCCCCTCCGCGCGAGTCCACGTCGATCCGGAAGATCCCCGCGAACAGGCCGCGATCGATCCGCTGGTGGTTGTCGGAGACGAGGTCGTCGCCGTTGCCGAAGTAGAGGAAGCCGTCCGGCCCGAACTGGAGCCGGCCCGCGTTGTGCTCGGGCCGCTCCTCCTCCTGCTCGACGAGCACGGCCTCGGACGCGGGATCGAACGCGCCGCTCGCCGCGCTCCAGGTGAAGCGCGAGAGCCGCTGCTTGTTCTTCGGCGTCCCGCGCGCGTTGTACCAGAGGTAGACGTACGGGCTCGGCCCCGAGCCGTCGCCGAACGCCGGGTGAAGCGCCATCCCGAGCGCGCCGCTCTCGCTCACCAGCGCGACGTTCGACGCGATGTCGAGCACGCGTCGCGCCGCCCCGCCTTCGATCGCCACGATCGTGCCGGTCCGCTCGAGCACGAAGGGGGCGGCGCCGTCGACGTCGGGCCAGACGATCGCGCTCGGGAGCGTGAGCGAGACCGACGACGGGAACGCGTCGACGAGCGCGTATCCGCCGAGCGACGGCGTCGTCCGCGGGAAGGGCCGTCGTTCGACCGGGCGGCTCGCGTCCCACGAGCCCGGCGGCGTCGACCCCGGGCCGCCGCCGGGCGCCTCGTCTCGGTCGTCCCCGCGGGAGGCGAGGCCCGCGCAGGCGAGCAGCGTCAGCGGGAGCGTCAGCGTCGAGAGCGCGCGCGACGCGCGGCTCCGGGATCGTCGGTCGAGCTTCAATTCGTCCTCGTCGGGCGGCTTCGTGGTGGTCGGCGCTGCGATCGCGGGGCGCGTGGACGACGCCGCGAGCACGTCGCACGTGTAGACCTCTGCTACAGAGCTGCGTCGCGCGTCCCAGCGGAGATCCTGCGATCGTGCATGTGCGACGACCTCGCGATGCGGACGCCGTGCCAGGCCGCGCGCGGTACGGGGCGCGCGCGCACGATCGTCGATCGCGGGCCTCGCGCGGCGGCGCGTGCCGCCGGAGGTCGCGCGGATCGAGCGGCATCGCGCTCGCATCCCCTCGGCCGGGAGGTCACCCGTGAAGAAGGGCGCCGTCGAGCTCGATCACATCTCCGTGCCCGTACGCCGCTTCCGCGAGGCGCGGAGGTTCTACGAGGCCGCGCTCGGCGCGATCGGGATGACCGTCAACATGGAGCTCGCCGACGCGTGCGGCATGGGCGCGAACGGCGAGAAGATCTTCTGGCTGGTGCGCGATCGCAAGGCGTCCGGCGGCGGGCACTACGCGCTCCGCGTCGCGAGCCGCGAGCAGGTGCAGGCGTTCTACGACGCCGCGATGGACGCCGGCGCGATCGACAACGGGCCGCCGGGGCCGCGACCGAGCTACGGGCCGAACTACTTCGCGGCGTTCGTGAAGGACGCGGAGCGCAACAACATCGAGGTCGTCTGCTACGCGAAGGCGCGCCGCGGCGCTCCGGTCAAGCGCCCGGTCGTGACGCGGCCTCGTCCGCGGCGACGGCCGACGTGACGCGCTCCGCGCCAGGACGCTAGGCGCCGAGCTGGAAGACGCGCTCGAAGCCGGCGTCGAGGTTCTTGATCGTGACCGCGACGAGCCCGTGCTCGTCGAGGGCGTACTCCTCCTCGATGCGAGGTCCGGCCGCGTCGGGCATCCGCTCGACGCGGACACCCTCGAGCTCGCGGTCGCCGAGGCGCGGCTCGAACGGGAAGAGGACGTCACCGGAGAGCACCATGTCCCCGCGCGGCCGCCCGTCGTCGCTCACCGAGCTGCACTCGAGGAAGCGGAAGTGCCCGACGTTGTGCGCCGCGCGGTAGCGCCGCCGGAAGGTGACGGGCCCCGCGCCCGCGGCCGGGACGACCGTGTCCCGCGTGAAGATGGGGTCGAACGTGATCTCCGAGCCGGCGTGGCCTTCGCGGAAGACGCCGAAGGTGCGCGAGAAGCGGTCGACGAGCTCGAAGCCCGCGTCGGCGCCGGCGATGGCGAGGCCGATCGCGATCGCGCCCGAGGCGTAGGGGGACCGGTGGACGCGCCGCCCGAAGCGCGCGCGGAGCGCTCGGCCGACGATCGGCAGCTCGCTGGCGCCGCCGACGACGTAGACGCCGGCGATGTCGTCGCGCTCCGACGGGCCTCCGCCGTCGCCCTCGGCCCCCGCGAGCCTCGTCATCACGGGCGACATCGCCTCGATCGACGCCTCGACGAGCGGCGCGCACGCCTCGTAGACCTCGGCGACCGGGATCGTGACCTCCGCCTCGGGGGCGGCGCCGCCGAGCGCGGCCTCGAGGTCCACGCTCAGCTTGCGCGAGCTCGGGTGGAGGCGCTCCTTCGCCTCGCGGCACTGCTCGCGGAGTCGAAGGAGGGCGATCGGGTCGACGTCGGACGCCGTGAGCTTCACCTTCGCGAGCACGAGGTCGACGATGACCTGATCGAAGTCGTCGCCGCCGAGCCGGTTCACGCCGGCGGTGGCGAGCACCTCGTGGCTCGCGCCGCGCATGCGCACGAGCGACGCGTCGAACGTGCCGCCGCCGAGGTCGTAGACGACGACGTGATCGCGCTTCGTCGTGAGCGTGTCGCGGTGGCGGTGGGTGTACTCGAAGCCGGCGGCCGACGGCTCGTTGAGGATCGCCGTCGGGTTCAGCTCGGCGCGGCGGAACGCGTCGAGCGTGAGGAGGCGCTGGGCGCCCGACGCGTTGGCCGGGACGGCGACCACGGAGCGGATCCCCTCGCTCTTCGCCTGCTCCGAGACGGTCGAGCGCTCGAGCACCGCGTCGCGTACGGCGGAGAGGAACCGCGTGACGAGCTCGCCGGCGGCGATCTCGACCGCGCCGATCCTCACCGGGGCCGCGGAGGCCGCGTCGGCGCCCGCGAGCAGGCGCTTGAAGGAGCGGACGACGCTCACCTCGCCGGAGCGGCCGGCGCGCGCCGCGAGCGCGTCGAAGCCGAAGAGGAGCTCGCCGTCGCGCTCGGCGACGACCGAAGGGATCCAGTCGTGCGAGTCGCCGGCGTCGTCGACGAAGCCGAGCACGGGGTAGTTGCCGCGATCGGCCGCGGCCACCACCGTGCGCGTCGTTCCGAAATCGATGCCGAGTCTCACGATGGCCTCCCTGACGGCGCCGCGGACGGGGTCCGGAGCGCGGCGCCCCGATACTGCCGAAAAGACGGCCCGCAGGCAAAATGCGCGCGCGGCGGAGCTCCGGCCCCGGCTCGCGAGCCGCGCCGTCGCGCTCGGGCCGCGGCGCGGCTCGGGCGCTCAGGGAGACGCGTCCGTCTTCGGCGGCGCGGCCGGGTCCCAGGAGAAGCGGTCGACGAGCACGGGATCGCCCTCGGCGAGGACGTCGTCCTTGCCGATCACCCACGCGTCGATCTTCCCGTCGCGGTGCACGCACAGGCGGACGAAATGCTTGTAGCCGGGGTGCCCGAGGACGGTGAACGCTTGCTGGTGCTCGAGCCCGAGGAGCGTCAGCGCCGTGAGGTAGACGCCGAAGAGGAACGAGCCGGCGAACGCGCACGCGACGAGCACGGCGCCTTCCTCGGCGTGGAAGGGGAGGTGGGGCACCGCCGTCCGGAGCAGGACCGGCAGGAGCCCGAGCGCGACGCCGAACGGGACCGCGACCGCCGCGCGCTCCGCCCGCGTGCCGTGCCCCTGCATCGCGATGAAGTAGAGGAGGAGCGTCAGGACGGTCGAGACGACGACCGAGGCCGTCACGAGCGCGCCCGTGCCCCGGTGCGCCGCGCCGAGCTCGATCGACGCGAGGAGGCCGAGCGCGAGGTGCACGAGCAGCCCCGCGCGGCCGATCATCAGCTTCACCGGCACCTGCAGCGCGAGCTTCCGCGTCGCCGGCCCGTCCGGGTAGACGGCGTCCGGCGGCCCGGCGGGCTCGGGGTAAGGCGCGATGCGCGTCCCGTGGAGGAACGCCCCGCCGCCGCCGGCGATCACGTGGAGCGACCGGCCGACGGCGCGCCGCTCGTAGTGGTGGAAGTCGCCGGCGAGGAAGAGCACGCGATCGCGCTCGAGGCTCAGGCGACACGCCGCGAGCATCTTGGCGCCCGGATCGTTGCGGTGGCCGTACGCCATCGCCGGATCGCCCGCGACGAAGAGCACCGCGCGCTCCGGATCGCGCTTGCGCAGCTTGGTGAAGTACGCGCGCTGGCGGAAGTCGACGCGGCCGAGCTGTCGGTCCGCGCCCCATAGATCGAGCCCCGGCGCCAGCGGGAGCGCGAAGTAGCTCGCCTCCTGGATCGGCTCGTAGCCGCGGAGCACGAGGCGTCGCCGGCGCTTGACGGCCGTGCCGCGGAAGAACGCGCGCACCGACTTGAACGCGCCGATCGCGAGCCCGTAGAGGCCGCCGACCTCGTCGAGGTGGATCGTCCGCGCGACCAGGCCGACCTTGCGGCCCGGTCGCTTCTGCAGCCGCTTGTCGAGGCGCGGCGTCGTGTCGTGATCGTCGGCGCGGAACGGCTCGTCCACGCGCCGGCGAAACAAGCGGCCGAAGCCGTCGAGGCCGTCGTACCAGTCGTGGTTGCCCGGCGCCCCGAGCAGGACGCGCTTCCTCGAGCTCGCCCCCACCTTGCGGAGCTCCTCGTTCCACGGCAAGACGAGGCGCCTGTAGATCTCGTCGGCGGTCGCGACCGGATACGACACGTCGCCGCCGAAGACGAGCACGTCGCCGCGCGGCAGGAGCATCCGCGCGCCGTCGCCGTCGTCGGCGTCGTACGTCGACGCGAGCATCGCGCCGACGCGCGCGCTGACGTCGCGATCGTCGCCCGTGTCGGCGGCGAAGTCGATCCAGATCGGCCGGCCGAGGGCCTCGGTGAGGGTGCGCGCGTCGGCCGGCGCGCGGCCGAGGCGGCCACGCGCCTGGAGCACCCGGCCGGCCGCGGCGAGGAGCTCGTCCGGAGGGTTGGGGCGCATCCAGTCGCGCGCGTCGACCGACTCGGCGGCGATCGCGCGGGAGGCGAAATTACGAAGGTGGCCGAAGAGTGAAGTGACGCCGTACCACCGGATGCCGAAGGGGGGATGTGCGCCCTGGCGGAAGACGAGGGGGTCGGGCCGGTCGCCGCGCGGCGCGAGCACGATCGGCGGGCGCGCCAGGGTCGAGCTCGGCGGCGGCTCGTCGTCGTCTTCGCGCTGCGCCGCGCCGGGATCGTCGCCGCGCGCGGGCGCCGGGCGGCGCCGCGCGCCGGGGGACGGGCCCCCAGGCTCGACCGCGTCGCGGCGCTCGGCGTCGCCGCCGTCGTCGGGGGCTCGCCCCCCGTCTCCGTCCGGGGGCTTCGCCGCGTCGTCGTCGAGCAGCACATGGAAGAGGATAGCGTTTTTGGGTTACCCTCGCTGGCGCCCATGCGAAGAAACGTCGCTCCACTCACGTTCGCCGCGCTCGCTGCGTTCGCGTTGCTCACGGCCTCCGGCCAGGCGGGCACCCCGAACGTCAAGGGGCGGATCAGCGGCTACGAGAAGCTCATTCCCGAGGTCTACGCCGAGGCCGCGAAGCCCGAGGCGCGGCGGTGGACGTGGCGTGAGCCGTCGCCGTCCGTCGCCGCGCAGTACCGTGTCCTGTCGGCGAACCCCTCGCGCGACATCTGCATCGCGGCCACCACCGGCGCGAACCAGGAGAAGCAGGAGTTCCGGATGACCGTGACGGGGGGGCGCGTCTTCCCGACCACCATCGTCGTCACGCCGAACACGCAGCTCGCCTTCAAGAACTTCGACCCGTTCAAGCACCGCATCTACGTGATGAGCGCGACCGGCCAGGTGCTCCTCCAGCCGGACGATCTCCAGCCGAACGCGGTCCGCACCTGGGCGGCGCAGGGGCCGGGCCGCTACGAGGTCCGCGACGAGCTCTACCCCAGCGTCCGCACGTTCGTCGTCGTCGACCCGCAGGTCGTCGGCGTCGCGTACCCCGGTCGCGACGGAGCGTTCGTCTTCTCGCTGCCGCCGTCGGACTACGTCCTCAAGGCCTTCTTCAACGGTCGTGAAGTGGGCAAGCAGATCAACTTCACCGCGAAGGATCGCGGCGTCGTCGAGCTCAAGGAGCCGCTGAAGCTCGACGAAGGGACAGACGCCAAATGATGATCCTGTCGCGCATCTGGTACGTCATCCTGGCCCTCTTGCTGGCCGCGGCGTACTACATCGTCGCGCTCGCCGTCGGTCAGTACAACCGCCGCAACCAGGCGGCGATGGAGGAGACGCTCAAGGCCGACAGCCAGGTCGTGAGCTGGGCGCTCCAGGTCGACGCGCGCCGCCGCCTCGACGTCCTGCTCCTGCCCGCGGTCGACCCGAACATCGCCAAGGCGATCCGCGGCGCGAACGGCAAGGACGCGATCCCCGCCTCCTCGAAGGAGGAGGGGATCAAGGCGCTCGCCGCGTTCAACGACAAGCTCCCCCCCGAGTACAAGAACGACGTCCTCTTCATCGCCGATCGCGAGGGCCGCCTGGTCTCGCAGGTCGGGTACGACGCGGTCAACGGCTTCGCCGAGTTCGAGCTCGGCGGTTACCCGGCCGTGTTCGACGCGCTCCACGGCTTCCTCCGCGACGACACGTGGGTGTGGGGCGGGAAGATCGCGCGCGTGGTCACGCGCCCGGTCGAGGACGAGGTCGGGCAGCCTCCGATCGGCGCCGTCGTCGGGCTCAGGTGGGTCGACAACTCCTTCGCCAAGGAGATCGGCAAGCGCACGCGCACGAACCTCGCGTTCTTCGCGCTCGGCCAGCGCGTCGCGTCGGCGGCGAGCACCGACGGCTTCGACGAGGCCTCGCTCGAGGCGCTCGGGAGCGACCTCAAGGCCGTCGGCGAGGACAAGGGCTTCAAGGAGAACGGGCGCACTGACGTCCGGCCGCTCGGCGACGACAAGGGCGGCGTCCTCTTCGTGCGCCTGCCGGGGGACGCGTGGGAGCTCGGCGGCGGCTTCGCGGTCGCGCGCCCGAAGGTGGCGATCAGCTCGCCCACCGGCTTCATCGCCGGCGCCGACGACACCGACAAGGGCAACGTCAAGCTCTGGCTGGTCGGCGTCATCTTCGGCGCCGCGGCCGTCCTCGGCTTCCTCTTCTCGTTCCTCGAGCACTCGATGCCGATGCGCGAGATGAAGGTGCAGGCGGACAAGCTGAAGAGCGGCCAGATCGACACGCTGAACCTCCCGCGGTTCCGCGGCGGCTACCGGCCGATCGCGACCGACATCAACGCCGGCATCCAGCGCGTCGTCGAGAAGGGGGGCGGCACGGCGCGGAAGCCGGCGGACCTCGAGTCGATCCTGGGCCCCGTCCCGGCGCAGCCGAACATGAGCGCGTTCTCGTTCCCGCTGCCCGACGGCTCGGCGCCGCCGCAGCCGGTGCCGTCGAGCCCGGGGAGCTTCGCGGGATCGAACCCCGCGAGCCCGGCCGCCACCGGCAACAACGGGCGCTTCCCCGGCGCGCCGCCGCCGCCGAACTCGCGGCCGGGTCCGCCGCCGCCCGTGAACGCGGCGCCGTCGGCGCCGGGCGCGTTCGGCCAGCCCGATCGCACGATGGCCATGCCCGGGGCGCCGCCGCCCACGGGGGGCTACCCCGGGGCGCCTCCGCCGGCCGCGGGCGCGCACAGCGCCACGGTGGCCGCGTCGCCGCAGGCCGCGAAGATCGGCGCGCACAACGCGCCGGCCCCGTTCCCGACGGGCGGAGCCGCGCCGCCCAAGAAGGCGGGCAAGGACGAGGACGAGCAGACGATGGTGGCCCAGCCCTCCGCCGATCTGATCAGCGCGGCGAGCGGCGCGAACCCGGCGCTCGACCCCGCCGCCGAGTGGCAGCAGGTCTACGAGGACTTCATCCGCACCAAGCGTGAGTGCGGCGAGCCCACCGACGGCCTGACGTTCGAGAAGTTCCAGCAGACCCTCAAGAAGAACCGCGACGCCCTCATGCAGCGGCACGGCTGCAAGCGCGTGAAGTTCTCGGTCTACGTGAAGGAAGGACGCGCGTCGCTCAAGGCCACGCCCGTCCGCGACTGACGCGCGGCGCCATCCTCGCCGCGGGGTGCGGGCGCGGCGGATCGATCGCGCCCGCCGCGCCGTTCTGAATTGTGCGAGCTGAGCCTACGGTTTAGCGTTGCCGCCGTGCACCGCCGGACCCGCCACGCGCTGTGGGCCGCCTCGCTCGTCGTCCCGACGTTCGCGGCCCTCGTCTGTTCTCCTCGCGAAGCTCGCGCGTCGAACGTCACCGAGGTGCCGGACAACGGGTCGGAGCAGATGGGGCGCGGCGGGGCGTGGGTCGCGCGCGCGAGCGATCCGCTCGCGACGACCTTCAACCCCGCGGGGCTCGCCGGTCAGCCCTCGCGCGTGACCATCCAGAACAGCCTCATCTTTCACCACACGTGCTTCTCCCGCGTCAAAGCCGCGGGCGACACGAGCGTGGACCTCCTCGCCGGCGGCGACGGTCGCTTCCCGCGGGTGTGCAACGACGTCGAGCCGGCGTTCAACCCGCAGATCGGCGGGACGCTGCGCATCAACGATCGCCTCGGGATCGGCGCGCTCGTCATCGGGCCGTCGTCGGCGGGCGAGAAGAACTGGCCGGACTTCGTCGAGGACGGCGGCGGCACGCTCCGCGCGGCCCCGCAGCGCTACCTGCTCGCGCGGCAGGCCGGGATCATCCTGTTCCCCACGGTCGGCGTCGGGTACGAGGTCGTCTCCAACCTGCGCCTCGGCGTGAGCTTCGGCTGGGGCTTCGCGAAGATCAAGAACGCGGCGGCCACGGTCGCGCTGAACAGCGGCGGCCAGACCAGCGACAACGACGTCCGCGCGAACCTCCAGGTCCGCGACTACTTCATCCCGCGCGTCAGCGCCGGCGGGCTCTGGAGCGTGTCGCCGGAGATCGACGTCGCCGGCTGGTACCAGTGGACCGACGCGATCAAGGCGGTGGGCGACGTCGGCACCGCGACGAGCTTCTACACCGCCGCCAACGCGCGCGGCGACGAGAGCGGCGTCGGCTACGGCGACACCATCTTCAGCGACTGCGGCACCGGCCGTCCCCAGGACGAGGGCAAGTGCGGGAAGGGCGACAACGCGAAGGTGAAGCTCGCCGTCCCGATGGAGGCGAAGGTGGGCCTCCGCTACCACCGCCCGCGCGTCTCGCTCGAGGAGGCGCAGACCCAGGCGTCGACCGGCAAGACCTACCGGCGCGATCCGCTCGCGAACGACCTGTTCGACGTCGAGCTCGATCTCACCTGGGCGAACAACTCCGCGATCGACGCGCTCGAGGTGCGCTTCCCGAGCGATCCGAGCGGGGCCGGGCGGCTGCCGGTCTCCGGGATCAACTCCGAGATCCCGCCGAACGCCGATCAGCCGCGCCAGTACCGCGACGTGTTCGGCATCCGCCTCGGCGGCGACTTCAACGTCCTGCCCGATCGCCTCGCGCTCCGCGCGGGCGCCTACATCGAGACCGGCGCCGGGCGGGACCAGTTCCAGCACATCGACTTCGCGGCGTCGCAGCGGATCGGCTTCGCGCTCGGCGGGACGTACCGCATCCGCCTCGGGAAAGATCCGGCGCGGACGGACGCGATCGAGATCATGGCCGGCTACGGCCACACGTTCTTCGCCGACCAGACGCGCACGGATCGGAGCGCGACGGGCATCGGGGCGCTCGCCGGGGCGCCGTGCCCGGGGGACGCCACCGTCACGGGGCCGAACCGCTGCAGCGACGGCACCCAGCGGTACCGTACGAGCTGGCCGGTCAACCTCGGCACGATCACCAACGCGCTCAACGTCATCAACGTCGGCCTCGCGTACCGCTTCTGACCGCCTGAGCTTCGTCGACGCGCGACCGTAGCGGCGCCTCGTCTTGGTGTTATGCTCCGGTGCCATGAGCGAAGCGCCTCGTAAGGTCATCATCATCGGGTCCGGCCCCGCGGGCCACACCGCCGGCATCTACGCGGCTCGTGCGAACCTCAAGCCTCTCATGTTCGAGGGGCTCGCGCGCGGCGGCATCCCCGGCGGCCAGCTGATGATCACGAACGACGTCGAGAACTACCCGGGCTTCCCCGAGAAGATCGCCGGGCCGACGCTGATGAAGCACTTCCGCGATCAGGGCGTCCACCAGGGCGTCGAGATCCGCACGGAGGACGTCAACAAGGTCGACTTCTCGAAGAAGGGCGCGTTCAAGGTCTGGGCGGGCGACGACGACAAGGAGTGGACCGCCGAGACGGTCATCATCGCGACGGGAGCCCAGGCGAAGTGGCTCGGCATCCCGAGCGAGACCGCGCTCCAGGGCAAGGGCGTCAGCGCCTGCGCCGTGTGCGACGGCGCGTTCTTCCGCAAGCAGCCGGTCATGGTCATCGGCGGCGGCGACACCGCGATGGAAGAGTCGATGTACCTCTCGGGTCTCTGCTCGAAGGTCACGCTCGTGCACCGCCGCGACGAGTTCCGCGCCAGCAAGGCGATGCAGGACCGCGTCCTCGCCAACCCGAAGATCGAGGTCCTCTACAACACCGAGGTCGACGAGATCCTCGACGTGTCGAAGGGCGAGGTCACCGGCGTGCGCGTCCGCAACAACAAGACGAACGAGAAGATGGTGGTCGACGTGACCGGCTTCTTCGTCGCCATCGGCCACACCCCGAACACGGACCTGTTCAGGGACTGGCTCGAGCTCCACGACAACGGCTACATCCGGACCAAGCCCGGCACGACGCAGACCTCGGTGGAGGGCGTCTTCGCCGCGGGCGACGTCCAGGACTTCGTCTACCGCCAGGCGGTCACCGCCGCGGGGACGGGCTGCATGGCCGCGCTCGAGGCCGAGCGCTGGCTCGCGGCGAACTCGTCGCACTGATCGCATCTGGACGGCCGCATCGTCGGAGGGCTACGCTGCGACCGTGGCGAATGACTCGGCCGCTCCGGCCGTGCAGGAGCAGAACCGCGGCGACGCGTCGGGCGCCGAGCGCGAGGCGCAGCTCGCGAAGGTGCCGTTCTTCGACGGGCTGACCCCCGAGGCGCTCACGATGATCGCCAACGTCACGACGGAGGAGACGCTCGCCTACGGGACGCGTCTCTTTCAGTACGGCGATCCCGGCGACAAGCTCTACATCATCCTCGAGGGCAAGGTCCGGATCTCGCGCGAGGTCGGCGGCATGGGCGAAGAGGCCCTCGCCGTCCTCGGTCCGGGCGAGGTCTTCGGCGAGATGGCGCTCCTCGACGAGTCGCCGCGCTCGGCGGGCGCGCTCGCGCACGAGCGCTGCCGCCTGCTCGTCATCACGAAGGACGCCTTCGACGACCTCCTCTTCTTGCACAAGGACCTCGCCTACGAGGTCCTCTGGAGCTGCGTCCGCATGCTCGCGGCGCGGCTCCGCGAGACGAACGACAAGCTCACGTTCCTGTCGACGAGCGGGCGCTTCTGATGACCTTCGCGCCGCTCGTGCGGGTGATCGGGCGAGCCCGATCGACGGTCGCCACGCCGGTCGTCCGGAGCGGCGTGCTCGCCGGCGCGGTCGCCGGCGCCGCGCTCGCCGCGAGCGACGGCGTGCGGACCCGGCGAGGGGTCGACCGGACCCGACCGCAGACGCCGCCGACCACGATCCGCCGAGCGACGTCACCGCCCGCGACGTCGGCTCCACGGGCGGGTCACGGCCGGGCCCCGCGAAACGGCGATGACGCCGCCGCCTCCCGTGCCGCCGGCCCCGTCGATGAAGCCGGTCGCGCCGTCGGCGATGGCGGACAAGCTCCGCGAGATCGGCGTCGATCCGACCGCGCTGCCGCCGCTGAACAAGCTCGACGCCAAGACGCTCCGCGACGTGATGAACACGTTCACGAAGGCGCTCGGCGTCACGTGCAGCCACTGCCACGACAAGGACTTCCGCGCGCCGACCGCGAACAAGAAGATCGCCACCCACATGTGGAACGACTTCACGCGCGGGCTCGCCCTCGAGGGCGGCGGCGTCCTCTACTGCGATAGCTGTCACGGTGGGCGCGCCGAGATCCTCGACCGGCGGGATCTCCGCGCCCTCGGCGCGTGGATGCAGGAGAGCTACGTCGACACGATGCGCCGCGCCGACAAGAAGGACCACGGCTGCGAGACGTGTCACGGCGATCCGTTCGAGGGGAAGATCCTGACCAAGCTCTGGAAGTGAGCCCTCCGAGGTCGCCGGCCGGGCTCGGAGACGGGGGGAGGCAACCCTCATCCTCTTGTTGAAAAGCTGCGGATAGGCTCTTCGCAATAGGCGGAAAGCATGAGGAAAAACGGGAAACGCCCCCCGTTCCTTGACTCGGGTACGCGTGTTCAGTACGCTGAACAACGTGCAAGGACTCACGCAGCGTCAGCAGATGGTGCTCGACTTCATCCGCCAGTCGATTGCCGACCGCGGCTACCCGCCGACGCTGCGCGAGATCGGCGCGCGAATGGGGATCCGCTCGACCAACGGCGTCAACGATCACCTGCGCGCGCTCGAGCGCAAGGGCTACCTCACGCGCGAGGACATGAAGTCGCGCGCGCTTCGCCCCACCGCACACGCGAACAGTAATGCCGATCCGGCGGAGGCGTCGAACGGCCTCTCCGGCCTGCCTCCGCTGAGCGACGACGACGACGTCATCGACGTCCAGGTGCTCGGGCGCGTCGCCGCCGGCCTGCCGCTCTTCGCGGAAGAGCACGTCATCGACACGGTGCGCGTCGACCGCGGTCTGCTGAAGGGCGGGCGCGAGGTCTTCGGCCTCCGCGTCCACGGCGACTCGATGATCGAAGCCGGGATCCTCAACGGCGACTACATCTTCGTCCGCAAGCAGCTCACGGCGAACCGCGGAGACATCGTCGTCGCGCTGATCGGCGACGAGGCGACGGTGAAGTACTACTACCCGGAGAAGGACTACGTGCGCTTCCAGCCGGCCAACAAGGCCATGGCGCCCATCCTCGTCCGGGCGGTCGACTTCAAGCCGACGATGCTCCTCGGCGTCGTGGTCGGCGTCTTCCGCCGCCTCTAGCCCGGATTCCGTAGCCCGGGTCCCGCCTCGCTCCGAAGCGCGTGGACCCTCCGGGCTCGCTCGCCCTCGGCTCGAGGTTTGTCCTTGTGTCCGTGCGTCCGGCGCTGGTACGTCTCGTAACGTCGATGCGGGGCTATCTGCTGGCGGCGATGGTCTGCGTGGGGGGGATGCAGGCGGGCTGCGGAGGCGTCTACTACGCCGTCTCCGTGAACGCGGCGGAGGCCCGCCTCGAGCAAGCGCGGGCGATGGGGGCCGAGTCCGCGGCGCCGTACGAGTACTACTACGCGAAGGAGCACCTCCGCGAGGCGCACCTGCACGCGGCCGAGGCGAGCTACGGCGACGCCGCGACGTACGCGGAGACCGCCGAGACGTACGCGCAGAAGGCCATCGATCTCGTCCAGGCCTCGAAGCGAGGCGAGGGCGACCAGTGAACCGCCGCCTCGCCGGCGCGGCGTCCCGCGCGCGCGACGCGGCGGCCCGAGCGCGGACGACGACGCGCGGCGCGTCCCGCCGCGCGCGCGTCCTCGCGTGCGGGGTCGTCGCGATCGTCGTCGGCTCCTCGTGCGCCGCCGGGCCCGTCACGCGCGGGCGCATCGACGGCATCGACGCCGTCGTGAAGAAGGCCGAGGCCAACGGCGCGATGCGCTGCGCGCCGCGCGAGCTCGCCCTCGCGAAGTCGCACCTCCTCTTCGCGCAGGTCCGGCTCGATCAGGGCAACCTCTCCGGAGCCCAGGGCCACCTCGAGATCGCGGAGCCCAACGCGCAGGCGGCCTTCGCCAACAGCCCCGCGGACACGTGCGGCGCCGAGCCGGTGCTCGCGCGCGAGGGCGACCGCGACGGCGACGGCATCCTCGACGAGTTCGACTCCTGCCCCGACGAGCGCGAGACGTACAACGGCTACGAGGACATCGACGGCTGCCCCGACGACCCCGACACCGACGGCGACGGCGTCCCCGACTCGCGCGACGCCTGCCCGCTCGAGCCCGAGGACAAGGACGGCTACCTCGACGACGACGGCTGCCCCGATCCCGACAACGACGCCGACGGCATCCCCGACGAGAAGGACAAGTGCCCCAACGAGCCGGAGGACCCCGACGGCTTCGAGGACGACGACGGCTGCCCCGACGAGGACAACGACAACGACACCGTCAAGGACGTCGACGACCTCTGTCCGAACACGCCCGGCCAGCCGACGGGCGAGCGCCCCGGCTGTCCGAGCCTCGTGGTCGTGACCGCCAAGGAGATCCGGATCACCCAGCAGATCCAGTTCGACACGAACAAGGCGACCATCAAGGCCGTGAGCTTCCCGATCCTCGACGCGGTGTACGACGTCCTCGCCGCGAACCCGAAGATCACCCTCGAGGTCCAGGGCCACACCGACAACGTCGGCGCCGCCGCCCACAACCAGAAGCTCTCGCAGCAGCGCGCCGACTCGGTGAAGGCGTACCTCGTGCGAAAGGGCGTCCCGGACGCCCGCCTCGTGGCGAAGGGCTACGGCATGGCGCAGCCGCTCGTGCCGAACAACAGCGCCGCGAACAAGGCGCTGAACCGGCGCGTTCAGTTCATCCGGACCGAGGCGACCGGTCCCTGACGCGGGCCCCGAGCGCGCTCGAGGCGGGCTCGGACGTCGCGTCACCGGGGACGGCAAGCCTCGGATTTCGGTCCGATTCCTTTTCGCCGTCGCTCGAGGGGCGCTCGGCGCGCTCGTCCGGGAGCCGGCGGACGAACGAACGAGGTGGGGCGTCCGCGGACGCCGACAGCCGCGCGTCCATGCGCGAGACGTTAGCGTGACGGCAACGACGCGTGGCGCAATCGCTTTCTACCCCCAAAAATCCGAAACCGGTGTAATGGAGCGGCCTGTGAGCTCCTTCAAAGCGTCGACGTTGCGCTCCTTCCTCGTCCCGCTGGCCGTCGGCCTCGCGCTCCTCTTCGCGTCGCCCGCCGCCGTCGCGCAGGGAAAAGCCGAGGGTCCCGCCAAGGCACTTCAGAAGAAGGCCATGGAGGAGGACTACCTCGCGACCGAATTCACGAAGGCCGCGGAGAAGCTCGAGAAGGCCATCGGCCAGTGCGGCACGGACAAGTGCAGCGCCCAGCTCCGCTCGCGCCTGAAGCGTGACCTCGGCGTCGTGCAGATCGGCGGCGGCATCGACAAGGACAAGGGCATCGCCAACTTCGTCGAGGCGATCAAGCTCGATCCGGCCGTCACGCTCGATCCCGACATCAAGACGAAGGATCTCGAGCAGGCGTTCGCGGACGCGAAGAAGCGCGCGGCGGGCGGCGGGGCCGCGGCCCCGACCAACGGCGGCGCGGCCCCGGCGGGGCAGCCCGAGGGCGACTTCGCGCACACGCCCGCCGCGGAGCAGCAGGTCCGCACGGCGATCCCCGTGTACGTCGAGTACGGCGGCGAGGAGCAGCTCACCAAGGTCATCGCCCGCTACAAGGGCTTCGGCATGACGGAGTGGAAGACCGTCGAGCTGAAGAAGATGGGCGAGCAGGGCTGGGGCGGCCTCCTCCCTTGCGCCGACGTGCAGCAGGGCACGACGCAATATTACATCCAGGGCTTCGACGCGAACAACGACCCGGTCGCGACCGGCGGTGACCGCAACAACCCGTACAAGGTCCCGGTGAAGAGCGAGGCGGTCGAGGAGCCTCCGCACCTCCCCAACGCGTCGCCGCCCACGCAGTGCGCCGACACGGGCGACTGCCCGCCGAACTTCCCCGGCTGCAAGAAGGCGACGGTCGGCCCGGAGAAGGTCGAGCCCGTCGGCAAGGACGGCGGCGAGTTCTGCGAAGAGGACAGCGAGTGCAAGAGCAACCAGTGCACGGCCGACAACAAGTGCACGGAGTACGAGGGCACGAAGAAGGGCCCGAAGCTCTGGGTCGGCATCTCGGGCGCGCTCGACTACACCTTCGTCCCGAGCGCGGACGACGTCTGCAAGCTCACCCCGCAGGCCACGCCCCTCAACGACTCGAACTACTACTGCACGCGGAGCGACGGCAGCGACTACCCCTCGCGTGATCCGGCGCAGGCCGGGGAGAACAACGCGATCGTCCTGTCGCAGGATCGCGGCTCCGACAAGGTCACGGGCGGGGGCGCGCTCGGCAACATCCGCCTCTTGCTCACGCTCGACTACGCGGTCACCCCCAACGTCCTCCTCGGCGGGCGCCTGGGGCTCGTCCTCAACAGCTACACGGGCAGCGAGGCGGAGGTCGACGGCAAGCGCTTCGCGGTGCCGATCCACCTCGAGCTGCGCGCCACCTACGTCCACGGACAGGACGCGCTCTTCAAGAAGGGCCTCGCCCCCTACGTCTTCGGCGGCGCGGGCATCGGCCAGTTCGAGACGCGCATCCCGGTGCAGGTCATTGAGGCCCCGCCGGGCGGGACGCCCACGAAGAGGGACGTCGACGCCTGGCACATCGCGGGTCCGGCGTTCATCGCGCTCGGCGGCGGCGGCCGCTACACGGTGAACCCGCGGTTCGCCCTGATGTTCGGCTTGCGGGCGAACTTCGCCTTCCTCAACGCGTTCGCGCCGAGCGTCGGCCCCGAGGTCGGCGGACAGATCGGCTTCTGACGGCGGGCCTCGCGCGAGGGCGATGACGAAGCGAGGGCTCTCGGACGCCGCGCGGCGGATCAGGCCGGCCGTCTTCGCCGAGCTCCAGGCGCGGATCGATCGCCTCGCTGCGCGCGGCGAAGAGCTCATCCCGCTGCACATCGGCGACACGCACGTCGCGCCGCCGGCCGAGGCGCGGCGCGCGCTCGGCGGCTTCGATCCCGACGACGCTTCGCTCCACCGCTACGGGCCGACCGCGGGGCTCGCCCTGCTGCGCGAGGCCATCGCCCGCGTCCTCGCGCGGCGCGGGATCGACGTGGATCCGGCGTCCGAGGTCCTCGTCGGCAACGGCGGGACCCACGCGCTCTTCTGCGCGGCGCGCGTCGTGCTCGATCCGGGCGACGAGGTGATCCTCGCCGCGCCCTACTGGCCGCTCGCGCCGGGCATCTTCAGCGCGTGCGGCGCGCTGCCGGTCGAGGTGGCCCTCTCGCAGCGCCTCTACGAGGACCCGTCGCTCGATCCCGCGGCGCTCCTCGCCGCCGCGCTCGGCCCGCGCACCAAGGCCGTCTACTTCATCTCGCCGAACAACCCCGACGGCAAGGTGCTCTCGCCGGCGCAGATCGAGCGCGTCGCCGCCTTCGCGCGCGAGCACGACCTCTGGGTCTTCGCCGACGAGGTCTACGCCGACGTCGTCTTCACCGGCGCCGCGTTCGCGCCGTCGATCGCGGCGCTGCCCGGGATGCGCGAGCGGACGATCACGCTCCACTCCCTCTCGAAGAGCCACGCCCTCGCCGGGCTGCGCGTCGGCTTCGTCACCGCGCCGGAGCGCGTGATCGCCGCGGCCCGCCGCGTCTCGACGCACACGGCGTTCAACGTCGCCGTCGCGATGCAGCGCGCCGCCGTCGCCGCGCTCGCGGACGAGTCCTTCCCGACGAGCGCGCGCGACGTCTACCGGGCCGCGCGCGACGCGGCGGTCGCCGCGCTGGCGGGAGCCCCCGTCCGCTTCTTCGCCGCCGAGGGGGCGACGTATTTGTTCCTCGATTTCGGCCCCGCCATCCTGGAGCGCGGCGGCGAGCGCGCGCTCTACGCCATCCTCGAGCGCGCGGTCGATCGCGGCGTGCTCCTCGCTCCCGGCGACGCCTTCGGCGCGGCCTACGCGGGCTCGTTCGCGCGCCTCTGCTACACGAGCGTCCCGCCGGAGCGCGTCGCCAGCGGGATCGAGCGCCTCCGCGACGCCGTCGACGCGTACCTCGCCGATCGGCCGTGACGCCCGCCCGCGCGCGTCAGAGCACGCGCGCCTGGCAGAGGGCGCCGTTCTGCTCGAGCCATACGCGATCGGCGCCGATGTAGACGACGCGCAGGTCGGCGACGGAGCCCCCGCGCCTCCGGAGCACGCCCTCGCCCGCGACGTCGAGCGCCGCGAACGACGCCTCCGGCTCCTCCCCGCGCACCGCCGCCACCGCGCGGACGCCCTCGCACGGCGGCGCCGCGCGAGGATCGACCTCGGCGTCCGCCGCGCGCTCGTCGCGGCGGAGCGAGCCGGTGGCGTGCTCGAACGGGTTCCGCTCGAGGAGCGGCCCCGCCGAGCGCGGCGCGACGGAGCCGCTCGCGTCCGTCGCGGCCCGCGCCTCGGCGAACGGCGCGATCGACGAGGGCGCGGCGGCGGCGTCCACCAGCGATCCGGTCGCGTGCACCAGCGAGAAGGCCGCGAGCGCGACCGACGTCGGGACGGCGAGCGAGGCGAGCTTGCGCAGCAACATGGCACCTGCCGCGGTTGCGATGGTCGTGCCGCCGGCCGTCCGCGCGCGGGAGACGTCGCTCGCGCTCGCGCGAAACCGCCGCGATCTCCGGCGCCTCCGCGCTCCTCGCGGCGGGGCGCCCGCGCGCTTCGACGGCCCCGCGCGCGCCGCGCCCGACAACTTGGCGGCGCGAGCGGGGCTCACGAACGCAGCCGATGACAACGTGACAAACGACCCGCGCCGCCCGCCGGACACCCGCCGTTGGCTTCGAAGGCCCATCGCGGTAGAAGCGCGGCCCTCATGAGTCGCCGGCTCCTCCTCTCGCTCGCGCCCGTCCTCTCCGTCGCCCTCGCCGCCGCGTGCGGCGGTGAGACCCCGCCTCCCGCCGCGCCCTGCCCGACGTGCCCCGACCCGGGGACGACGCCGCCGACCACCGCGCCCGCCGTCGCGTCCGCCGCCTCGCCCGAGGAGGCCAAGAGGTTCATCGAGCAGGTCGACAAGGACCTGCGCCGGCTGTGGACCGCGCGCGATCGCGCCGGCTGGGTGAACCAGAGCTTCATCACCGACGACACCGAGGCGCTCGCCGCGGCGGGCGAGGAGGCGACGGCGGCGTACGTCACGGACGCGATCCAGAAGGCGCGTCGCTTCGACGGCGTGAAGGGGATCGATCCGGCCGTGAGCCGGCAGCTCCTCCTCCTCAAGCTCGCGCAGATCGTCCCGGCGCCGTCGAACGCCGACGAGCGTCGCGAGCTCGCCGAGATCCAGAGCGGCATGACGGCGGTCTACGGCAAGGGCGAGTACTGCCCGCCGCCGGGCTCGGCCCTCGCGAAGAGCGCGAAGCCGGCGCCCGCGCCGAAGACGGATCCGACGGCGCCCGCGGGCGCGAAGAAGTGCGCGACGACGCCGCTCAAGCTCGACGACCTCTCGCGCGTGCTCAAGAAGAGCCGGAGCTACGACGAGCTGCTCGAGGCGTGGAAGGGCTGGCACTCGATCGCGCCCGTGATGAAGGACCGCTACACGCGCTACGCCGAGCTCGGCAACAAGGGCGCGAAGGAGATCGGGTTCGCCGACATGGGCGCGCTCTGGCGCTCCGGCTACGACATGACGCCCGACGCGTTCGAGGCGGACATCGAGCGCCTCTGGCAGGACGTCAAGCCGCTCTACGACGACCTCCACTGCTACACGCGGAAGAAGCTCCGCGCGAGGTACGGCAAGGAGCGCGTCCCCGAGAAGTCGCCGATCCCCGTGCACCTCCTCGGCAACATGTGGGCGCAGCAGTGGGACGCGATCTACGACCTCGTCGAGCCGTTCCCGGGGCAGGGCTCGCTCGACGTCGACAAGAAGCTCGTCGCGAAGAAGTACGACCCGAAGAAGATGGTGCAGCTCGGCGAGCGCTTCTTCACGTCGCTCGGCCTCGACCCGCTGCCGGCCTCGTTCTGGGAGCGCTCGCTCTTCACGCGCCCGAAGGACCGCGAGGTCGTGTGCCACGCCAGCGCGTGGGACGTCTCGTGGAACGACGACCTGCGCATCAAGATGTGCATCGAGCCGACCGAGGACGACCTCATCACGATCCACCACGAGCTCGGGCACGACTACTACTTCCACCACTACTACAAGCTGCCGATCCTCTTTCAGCAGGGCGCGAACGACGGCTTCCACGAGGGCATCGGAGACACGCTCGCGCTCTCGGTCACGCCCGACTACCTGAAGAACCTCGGGCTGCTCGACGCGGTGCCGAAGGGCGACAAGGGGCGCATCAACTTCCAGATGAAGATGGCGCTCGACAAGGTCGCCTTCCTCCCGTTCGGCCTGATGATCGACAAGTGGCGCTGGGACGTGTTCGCCGGCAAGACGCCGAAGGCGAAGTACAACGAGGCCTGGTGGGCGCTCCGCACGAGGTACCAGGGCGTCGCGCCCGGCGCGCCGCGCAGCGAGGCCGACTTCGACCCGGGCGCGAAGTACCACATCCCCGCGTCGACGCCGTACATCCGCTACTTCCTCGCGCGCATCTATCAGTTTCAGTTCCACCGCGCGCTCTGCAAGGCGGCGGGGCACACCGGCTCGCTCGACACGTGCAGCATCTACGGCAACAAGGACGCGGGCGCGAAGCTCCGCGCGATGCTCGAGCTCGGACAGAGCAAGCCGTGGCCGGAGGCGCTCGCCGTCCTCTCGGGCGAGACGAAGGCGGACGCCTCCGCGCTGGTCGAGTACTTCGCCCCGCTCCGCGCGTGGCTCAAGGATCAGAACAAGGGCGAGCAGTGCGGATGGTGAGCCGCGCGCGGGCGTGAGTGAGCGCCGCGCGGGGAGTGAGCCGCGCGCGGGGGATCGACCGCGCGTTCGGTGAAGGCGAGCGCGTCGGGTAGGCGATCCTCGCGCGCTGTGCGTCGTGAGCAACGTCGGCCTCTTGCGCCGATCCACCCCGCGTCGCTTGGGGGCGCCGAGCCACGCCGACGCCCCGCGAGCGTGGGCGATGGCCCAGGGACGCGCGGCGCGAGACGCGCGGGCGTCCGCGGCGAGCGCGGCGAGACCACGTAATTTCAGTTCAATTCGGCGCCCGCCGCCTTCCTTCCGAGGTCCGCTCCGCTATGCTTTTCGATGGTGGCCCAGGACGCCCGGTCCCCTCTGCCCGCACCGGTCAACATCGGTGACATCGTCGACAAGTACCGCGTCGAGCACGTGGTCGGCGTCGGAGCGATGGGGCTCGTCGTGGCGGCGCGGCACACGACGCTCGACCAGATCGTCGCCATCAAGTTCCTCGTCGAGCACTGCTTCGGCTCGCGCGACGAGTCGATCGCGCGCTTCCTCGCCGAGGCGCGCGCGGCCGCGCGCATCCAGTCGGATCACGTCTGCCGCGTCTCGGACGTCGGGATGCTCCCGAGCGGCGTGCCGTTCATGATCATGGAGCACCTCGAGGGCAACGACCTCGAGGACGAGATCGTCGCGCGCGGTCAGCTCGATCTCGTCGAGGCCGTCGACTACGTGCTCCAGGCGTGCGACGCCATCGCCGCCGCCCATCAGCTCGGCATCGTCCATCGTGACCTCAAGCCGGCGAACCTCTTCCTCGCGCGGCGCCCCGACGGCTCGCGTCGCGTGAAGGTGCTCGACTTCGGGATCTCGAAGGCGACGACCGGCAAGCAACGGTTCACCCGGGAGACGCGGAGCCTCGGCACGCCGGCGTACATGCCGCCGGAGCAGGTGCGAGATCCGATGAACGTGGATCACCGCGCCGACATCTGGGCGCTCGGCGCGATCCTCTACGAGGTCCTCACCGGGCAGATGGCGTTCGTCGGCGCGAACATCAAGGAGGTGCTCGACCGCGTCCTCGCGGAGGACCCGTGTCCGATGCCGGCGCTCCGGCGCGACGTCCCTCCCGAGCTGACCGCCATCGTCAACCGGGCGCTCGCGCGCGATCGCGACGCCCGCTGGCCGACGGCGGCGACGTTCGCGCGGGCGCTCGCGCCCTTCGGCTCGATCGGCGTGCTCAGCGGCCTCGCGAGCATCCAGCGCGAGGTGGGATCGCTCTCGTCGATCTCCGCGCTCCGCGCTTCGCCTCCGGAGGCCGCGGCGATGATGGCGCCGCCCGTGGGCGCCGTGGGCTCGGGGGCGTACGCGGCGTACGCGGGGATGACGGCCCCGGCGATGAGCTCGGGGCCTTACGCCGCCCTCGGGCCGGCGATGACGGCGCCGCAGCGCGGAGCGACGGCCACCGGTCAGTACCCGGCGTACGGGCCGCCGCCGAGCGTGGACGCCGTGACGTCGAGCCTGCCTCGTGAGCGCCAGACGCAGCCCGACCTCGGCGAGCTGAGCCGCCGGCAGTTCGTGGTCCAGGGCTGGACGGCGCTGCAGACGCGCCGGCGGCGCGCGCGCGCGGCGCTCCTCGTGATGTCCTCCGCGCTCCTCCTCGCCGGGGCCGTCGCGGTCCTCGTGCACCGCGTCGCGCGCCCGCGCGCGTCGCGCGTCGAGGGGCAGCCGGTCGCGTCGAGCTTCCAGGAGCTCGCGCCGGGCCCCCACGCGCCGCCGCCCGAGGCCACGGCGCTCGCGCCGGCGGCGGCCGCGCCCCCGGCGAGCGCCGCGGCGACGGTCGTGCAGTCTGCAGCCATTTCCGTGCATCCTGCATCGAGCTCCGCGCGCCCTGCGCGCACGCCTCGGTCGAAGGCGCCGCGCCGCTAGTGTCCTGAGTCCATGGTTCGTCGGACCATCGCGAGGCCCGCTTCGCCCGTGAGGGCCTCGCGATGGTCCGACTCGGGACGCTGGTCGCGGGCGGCCCGAGCACGACCGTTTCGCGCGCGCTTTCCGACCTCCCGCGGCCGCTCCACGACGCGTCCGCGGCCCCGAAGAAGCGCTGGATTGGGCCGTTTTGTGGTCATTTCGACGCTCCGCGCGCCGCGCGAACAAAACGTGATCCCGGGCGCGAACCGAGCGTAAGATATCCGCCATGAACCAACCCCCCGGTGGCAACTACCCCCCCGGCTATCCGCCCGCCGGCGGTTATCCTGGTCAGCCGCAACAGCCCCAGCAGGGCGGCTATGGCCAGCCGCAGCAGCCCGGCTACGGTCAACCCGGCCCGCAGCCTCAGCAAGGTGGCTACGGCCAGCCGCAGCCCGGTGGCTACGGCCAGCCGCAACAGCCCCAGCAGGGCGGCTATGGCCAGCCGCAACAGCCTCAGCAGGGTGGCTACGGCCAGCCGCAGCAGCCCGGCGGCTACGGTCAGCCGCAGCAGCCCGGCGCGCAGCCCGGCTACGGTCAGCCGCAGCAGCAGCCGATGCAGGGTGGTTACGGTCAGCCGCAGCAGCCCCAGCCCGGCGGCTACGGCCAGCCGCCGAGCGGTCAACCCGGGGGCTACGGTCAGCCGCAGCAGCCCGGGGGCTACGGTCAGCCGCAGCAGCCCGGGGGCTACGGTCAGCCGCAGCCCGGCGGCGGCTTCGGTGGCGCGATGCAGGGCGCCTTCGGCCAGATGGGGCAGATGGGCTTCGGCGCGGCGCCCGGTGGCGCCAAGCCCACGGTCCGCAACCCCGTCATGACGCTGCTCCTGCCGTTCGGCATCATCGTCGTCGGGAACATCCTCGCGACGATCCTCGTGATGGTGACCGAGGTCGGCGCGCTCGGCCTGATCGGCAACCTGTTCGCTCTCGCGGGCGGCATCGTGGCGATCCTCTCGATCATCAAGATGACGAACGAGCTGAAGACCGTCACGGGCAACGCGTCGTTCGCGTGGTGGCCGGCGATCATCCCGTTCTACCAGTACTACTGGATGTGGGTCATGGTCCCCGCCGAGATGGCGAAGGCGAAGCAGATGCGAGGGATCCAGAAGCCGCCGCGCGGCTTCGTGGTCTACTTCTTCTTCTTCCTGTACGCGTACGCGGCCGATCTGAACGACATCGCGAACAGCCCGTAAGAACGGGCGTCGCGCACTCCACTCGCGGCGGCGCGGGTCGGGAGCCCACCGTAGGAAGGTGTGGGCGCCCGGCCGGCGCCGCCCTCGCTTTGTCCGGATGCGCGCGCTCCTGTTAGGCTTGTCACGTCGTGTCGGAAGCCGCCCTGGCGAAGGCGGAGCATGAGCCGCTCATCATCGGTCGTTACGCCCTGTTCGACGCGCTGGCGTCGGGCGGGATGGCGACGGTCCATCTCGGGCGCCTGCTCGGCCCGGTCGGCTTCGGGCGTACGGTCGCCGTAAAGCGGCTGCACACGCACTACACGACCGATCCGGACTTCGTGACGATGTTCATGGACGAGGCGCGCATCGTCGCGCGCATCCGTCACCCGAACGTCGTCCCGATGGTGGACGTCATCGAGTCGAGCAAGGGGCTCTTCCTCGTCATGGAGTACGTCCACGGCGAGTCGTTCTCGAAGCTCCTCCGCACGTGCCGCGCGACGCAAGAGGCCGTCCCGATCAAGATCGCGAGCGCGATCATGCACGGCGTGCTCTTCGGCCTCCACGCGGCCCACGAGACCAAGGGAGCGAGCGGAGAGCTGCTCGACGTCGTCCACCGCGACGTCTCCCCGCAGAACATCATCGTGGGCGCCGACGGCGTCGCGCGGGTCCTCGATTTCGGCGTCGCCAAGGCCGCGGGACGCGCCCAGGTCACGCGCGAAGGGCAGATCAAGGGCAAGCTCACGTACATGTCGCCGGAGCAGATCCGGGGGAAGGTCGACCGCCGCGCGGACGTCTTCGCGGCGGCCGTCGTCCTCTGGGAGGCGCTCGCGGGACGGCGCTTCCACGAGGGCTCGAAGGACGTCGAGATCGTCACCCGCGTCGTCCAGGGCCAGTTCCCGAAGCCGAGCGAGGTGCGGCCCGACATCCCGCCGGAGCTCGACGCCATCGTCATGAGGGGGCTCGAGATCGACGTCGACGCGCGGTACCAGGACGCGCGATCGATGGCGATCGATCTCGAGCGCAAGATCGGCCTCGCCAACCCGAGCGCGATCGGCGAGTGGACCGAGCGCCTCGCGAGCGACGCCCTGCATCAGCGCGCCGAGAGGATCGCCGCGATGGAGATGGCGTCGAGCACGCTCGCGCCGCTCGAGTCGGTCCCGCCGCCGACGGACGAGCGAGGCTCCGCCGCGTCCGAGCCGTGGACGCCGGCGCCGGGGACCGGCGGGCACGGCGCGTACCGCCCGTCGTCGCCGAGCGACGCGGGCATCCCCTCGAGCGCGCACGGCTCGGAGACGGGCTCCTCGAGCGGAGGCACGCCGCTCGGCACCGAGCTCCCGGCGACTCCGCCCGCGCCGCGGCGCGATCCCGTCCCGACCGTCGCGCTCGTGAGCTTCCTCGGCGCGCTCGCGCTCGTCGGGACGATCCTCGGCGGCCTCTCGCTCTACGCCCGGAGCAGCGGGGCCACC
>JAHBWF010000004.1 GCA_019637105.1 Labilithrix sp. | reverse complement strand
GCGCCGCGCGGGAGCCCGTCGTCCGGCGCGAGCGCGCGGGCCTCGTCGTCGAGCGGCTGCGTGACGCCGTCGGGCTCGACGCGGACGCCGAGCGTCGGGCTGACGAAGCTCCCGTCCTCGTCGGCGACGAAGGTGTCGCCGACGGCGGCGCGCGGATAGAACGCCGCGACGTCGACGCTCGGGATCGCGAGGATGGCGAGCGCGACGAGGACGGACGGGAGCGCCGCCCCGAGCGCGGCGGCGCGGCCGGTCACGGCGGGCGATCGGCCGAGCGCCTCGAAGGCGCGCACCTCTTGGCGCACGCGCGCCGTCCCGAGCGCGAGGGCCGCCCCGACGGCGCTGCAGAGCGGCGCGACCGGGAGCGTGCGGCCGGCTCGGGCGCCGGCGGTGAGCTGCCCCTCGTCGCTCGCCGCCGTGACCAGCCACACGACGACGAGGCCGAGGACGGCCGCGCCGAGCGCGCGCAACATCGCGCGGATGTCCCAGGGGGTCACGCAGGTAGTCTCCGAACTTGGCCTCGCGGCCACCGATTGGATACCACGAGGCCAGGCCGATGAGCTCCCGCCGTTCGACGCCCCGCCCGCGCGCGCTTCGCTCCCTCGCGGCCGCGGCGTCCGTGCTCTCGCTCGTGGCGGCCTGCTCGGGCAAGGACCCGTACAGCCCGGGCACGAAGCTCGGCACGTTCCACGTGACGGCCGCGCTCACGCACACGTCGTGCGGCGCCACGCCGAACCCGTGGGAGTTCGACGTGAAGCTGAACCACGAGGGGTCGACGCTCTACTGGATCCAGGGCGGAGTTCCGATCGAGGGGCGGGTCGACGCCGCCGCGCGCGCCCAGCTCGAGGCGGAGATCGTCGAGGAGGTCCGCGCGGCCGATCCGCGCGCGACGCGCGACGCGTGCGCGATCGCGCGCACCGACGTCCTCGCGCTCACGCTCCTCGGCGCCGACGCGGCGCCGACCAGCGACCCGTCGCTGGCGACGGCCTTCGACGGCAAGCTCGTCTTCACGTTCGCGCCGACGGCGGAGTCGGACTGCTCGGACCAAGTCACCACGGCCGGAGGCGGCTTCGACGCGCTCCCGTGCGAGGTCCACTACGACGTCTCCGGCGCGTTCAAGTCGCCCCCTCGGTGAGGCGCACGCAGCGCGCGGCGTGCCCGCGCGAGGAGCGGTTCGTCAGCGGCAGGCCGTGCTCCGGCGACGCTGCGACGGACGGGCGGACGGCAAGGGCACGGCGAGCTCGCGCGTTGATGATGTGGTGAGGCTGCGATGCGGCGTAGGCCGACGGCGCAGCGCGCGCGAGCGGCAGGCACGGCGAGCTCGCGCGTTGGTCGTGCGGAGGGGGGCGGCGCATCGCGGGCGGTAGGGCCACGGGCGGTCAGCGCGGTAGCGCGGTGAGGGGTGCGACTCGACTCGACAGAGGACGATCGTGGAGCCGCAAACACGCGGACAAGGCCGGGGGCTCGAGCGTACGAAGGAAGGCTGAGCTGCAAGCACGTGTCGGACCGTGCTTTGGGCCGCGGCGCGACGAGCCGCTGAGCTGCAAGCACGTGTCGGGCCGCGCGCGGTCGCGCGGTGAGATCGCGATGCGACGGCGAGCGGGATGAATCGCCCCGCCCCCCTGTTGCATCCGAGCTTCGGTGTTAGACTCTGATGACACGCCGCGCTGGGGCACGACGTCCCGGATTGGTCCGGCGGAGGATCACCTCCGCAAGCGCGGTACAGCCCCGGGGTCACCTTGCTTGAAACGCATCTCGGCCCCCCAAAGGAAACGTCCGCGCGAGGCGGCGGCTTGTCCGCTGGGCCCGCGGGCGCCGGCACGACCGGAGGAGGAACGACAACATGCATGAACGTAGTGGCTCTCATCCGGGAGAGCAGACGTAGCGACGTACGCTGAACCCAGCGCACGGTCGTCGTTGTCCTGCGAGACGTGAACGCGTCCGCTCGGCAACGCGTCGCGGCCCCCGGAACCGAGGGCTGACGCCGGGGGAGTCGGAACGAGAGACCCCCTCTGCGCCGCGCAAACATCGATCGAACGATCGAAAGCGGGACGGCCCGGGCTCACGCCATCACGCGGTGACCCGGGCCGTTTCTTTTCGTCCCGTGGTCGTCGGGAGCCGAACGCGACGAACGGCTTCGCACCGCGGGGACGAACTCGGTCGGTCGAGTGCCCCCCTTCCCAAAACGGCCGGCCCCACCGCCCCAAGACGGCCCTGCAGCGCTTTCGCTCCGTGACGAGCGTTTTCGAGTCACGTGGATGCGGTCGCCGAGGCGCACGGGGCGTCCAACCCGTTTCGGCCAAGCGGAATGCGTCGTGGCGTGCGCCGACGGAGCCGACGCGTAGATCTCGGCGAGCTCGCACGGTCCGCGAGAGAGACGACGGGTGCCCGTTGCGGCCCGGGGCGGCGTCCCGCATCGCGCCGGCAGGTAGGACGTCGCGCGCCGGAGCGTTCGCGCCATGATGGAACGCCGTTGTCATGACGTCGGAAGAGTGATCCGCGGCGGCCCCGAGCGAGCGAGCCTCGAAGCATGGCGTGCCCTTCCTCGTACGTCCGCGACGCTGCCCCGGGTCGTCGTGAGGACAACGTCGTGTCGCTGGTGTCCGCCGCCGGGCAAGGCGCGGCAGGGCACAAGCGTTGTACAAGGGGGTGGGCACGAACCCGAGATGCGGAAGGTCAAGCCGAGCTCCGCGCGGAGGCGTGAGCCGTTGACATTGACGGAGCCTAGCGCTACGAACGCGTCGTCTGCGGGACTAACTCAGTTGGTAGAGTGCCAGCTTCCCAAGCTGGATGTCGCGGGTTCGAATCCCGTGTCCCGCTCTGAAAATAGGCCTTAAGAACAAGGTCACCTCAAGTCGCGATCGTTCCGCGACGGCGCGTGCGGCGACCTCTCGATCGAGAAGTTCGAGACGGTGCGGGTGAGCTCTTCGGGATCGATTCGACCGGTCCCTGTCGTCTCGGCGCTCCTCGTCGTCTGCGGATCAGAACCCGGAGCTGAGCGAGAGGCTCCCGCCGAGCACGAACGAGGTGTCGCGCATTCGATCTCCGGCCCAGAGGCCGACGGGGATCTCGAGGTCGAGGCTCGAGCCGTGCGAGGTTCCGGGCAGCCCGGAGGGCCAGCGACGAGGACCGACGAGCGCGAAGCGAGGGACGGCGGTAAGCTCGTGGATCAAGATCGCGTCGGTGCCCGTCCGCAAGGCCACCCACGTCAGACGCGACGCGTACCGCGCCCCCAGCCCGAGGGCGAACGCGCCCGAATGGAAGAACGTGTGATCGTACCCGACCCCGACGGGGATCGAGAAGCCGCCCTTGTCTCCGCCGTTCGACGCCTTCGAGCACGCGCTCGAGCGGCATATCGACGTCCCGGCCACACCCAGGGAGCCGACGAACGCTCCGCCGTCGCTCAAGCGGTACCGGACGAAGGCCGGGAAGTCGAAGATCCCCGCGACGTAACCGATCGGCGCGAACGGCACGACGAGACGTCCACCGAGGCCGAAAGACCACCGGCTCTCGTTCGTCCACGCGTGCCCTGGCTCCGAATCGACGAGGGCGATCCGGCCGCAGCGTCGCTCGCCGTCGACGTCGTCGTACCAATCGATCGCGACGGGCCGGCGAGCATGTCGGACCCCGCGTTCGCGAACGTCGCGACGATCCGGTGCTCCCCGGCGACGTCAATCGATATGCCCGCGTCGATCGAAGCGTCGTCGAGGCGAATGGCGGTCGCGGCGATGCCGCCTCCGGAACACACGCCGAGCCGAGCGTTCACGAACATGAGCTGCCGCAATCGCGTACCGACGGGCATCCGCGTTCGGAGGACGACCTCCGCCGCGAAGGCGCTCGAGAAAGCTCCGGCGTCCGTGACGCGCGCTTCGACGACGTCGATGTGCGCGTCCACGACGTCCACTCGAGTCGGTGCGACGGGTCGAAACGTCGTGCCGCATCCCAGGAGGACGAGGCTCGTCAGGGTGAGGGCGGCGACGCGAAGAGAAGATGGGCCATGGTAGAACGAGGCATCGTACTCGGCCGCTCCCACCTTCCGCGTTCTTTCGTCCTCCCATGCGGTCCGTCCGCTCGAGCGACGCCTCGTCTCCGGCGGGCGCCTCGTCTCCGAGCGACGCCTCGTCTCCGACGGACGCCTCGTCTCCGGCGGACGCCTCGTCTCCGATGGACGCCTCGTCTCCGGCGTCGTCCGCGCGCGCACGTCCTCGGAGCGTCGAGCGCACGAGGTGGTGTCCGCGCGTCGCCGGGCGTCTACTCCGCGACCATCACGGCGGCGAACTCGCGCGCGAGGGCGTGCTGCTCCTCGACGGGGGCGTTCGGGTGGACGAGCTTTCGCTCGACGAGCTCGGCGACGAGCGCGTGCAGCCACTTCGCCTCGGCCTGGCTGCCGGCGCGGCTCTCGAGGAGGGCACGACATATCGACCGCAGTGCCTCGTCGCGCCCCATCTCCCCACTGCGCGCGAATCTAGAGCGAACGTCAAAGAAGCGTCAATTACCCCCAGGGGTAATGACAATCGGCCCACGTTATGGAAGAGCGTGGGCTGCGCCGACGATGAGCTCGCCGCGCCGGCGGCGCGCGCGCACGATGGCGGTGCACGCCGTGTGCAAGGCGCCGAAGGCGTGCGAGGAGGCGTCCCGATGCTCCAGATCAAGCGTGCCTACGAAGCGCCGAGCCCGACCGACGGGACGCGGATCCTCGTCGATCGACTATGGCCGCGCGGGTTGAAGAAGCAGGACGCGCGGCTCGACGCGTGGCTCGCGGAGCTCGCCCCCAGCGACGAGCTGCGGCGATGGTTCGGGCACGAGCCGAGCCGCTTCGCCGAGTTCCGGAGGCGCTACCTCCGTGAGCTCGCGCGGACGAAGAGCCGCGCTCTCGTCGAGGAGGTCGCACGGCGGGCCGCGGAGGGCGTCGTCACGCTCCTCTTCGCCGCCAAGGACACGCAGCACAACAACGCCGTCGTCCTCGCCGCCGCGGTGGAGCACGTGGCTCGGCAGTGCACCGCGGTCGTCGAGCGCTCCCCCGCGCTCCGCCGCGGACGAGGACGATCCGTTCCCGTCGACGACGCCACCCTGCGCCGTTCCCGCGAACCTGACCACGTGCCGCCGCGCCGTTCCCGCGGCGCCGATCGTGCGCCGTCGCGCCGTTCCCGCGAACCTGACCGCCCGATGTCGCCCCGTCCGACCCGCGCCGCCCGCACGCCGCCGCGCCGTTCTCGCGTCAGGGCGTGAACGCGTACTCGAGGTCCACGTCGAGCGCGTTGTTCCCGAGGAGCGCCGAGTCCTTCGCGGCGCAGTGGAGGACGTTGTCGCCCGTGTTCGTCCACTCCCCCGCGCCCGTCTTCGGGTTGAAGCGGTAGGCGTGCGTGCGCGTCATCTCGCACTGCTTGCCCTTCGCCTCGCTCCGGAGGCGGCCGCCGAGCGTGATGGTCGCGCCCTGCTGGCCGTTGACGCGGGCGAAGCGCTGCAGGTCGAGCGCGATCGCGGCGTCGTCGTCGATCGCGCTCGTGCCCTTCGCGAGGATCTCGCGGCGGCTCGCGTCCTCCTCGCCCGGGGTCGGCGGGAGCGCGCCGCCCGGAGAGCCGGACGCCTCGAGCCAGAGCTCGTACTCGCCCGTCCCGCCCTGCCGTCCCGGCGGACGAACAGGCGCTTCAGATCGATCGCCACGTTCACGGCCGCCGGCGTGCAGACGGGGACCTGGTAGTCGATCGTCGAGGCGACCTTGATCGTCTCGTTGTCGGCGAGCCGGCGCACCGTGTACGAGATCGCGACGCCGGGAGACGCCGGATCGAAGTTCGCGCCCGCCTCGATGTACGCCGCGAGCGCGCCCGCGCGGTCCTCCGCGTTCGCGGCCTGGATGCGCGCGGCGTCGTCGGGCGAGCCGCCGAGGACGAAGACCGAGAACGTGCTGTTCTGGAGGACGTCCTTCGAGCGCGCGTCGACGGAGACCGCGCCCTTCGAGAACGCGACGTCGAGCGCCGCGCGGAGATCGCGCTCGCTCTCGTCGCTCTCGATCTTCATGACGAGCATGCGCCCGTAGGTGACGCTCGACACGTACGCCGGCGGGTTCCCCGGCCCCATGTACGGGCGCGCGTCGTCCGCGGTGACGTACGGCCCGAAGACCTTCTCCGGCGACGACGGCGCCTCGAACGACACCGTGTAGTAGGCCTGGACGAAGCGCACGACCATCGTCGTCTTCTTCGCGAGCCAGCTGCCGGCGAAGTTCGCCTTCACGCTGCCGTTCATCCAGCTGACGTCGACGCCGATCTTCAGGCTCGCCTCGTTCATCGAGTACGCCGTCTCGGCGAGGTAGTTGCTCTTCGCGGCGAGGCGCACGCCGCCCTGCGCGAGGATCTCCGCGACCGCCTCGCGCGTCGCGGCGAGGCTCGGGCGCTCGAGCGTCCGGCTGTGCGCGCCGCCGGCGATGGTCGCGTCGCCGATCGTGATCGTCCCCGGTCGGCGCGTGAGGCCGATCGGCGCGGCGAGCCCCTGAGGCAGCGTCCGCGTCTGCGTGATCGCGCCCGGCCAGATCGAGTCGGCGTTCGGGTCGAACGACACGAGCGTCTCGTAGAGCGCCGTGCCGGTGAAGCGCTTGTAGACGCACTCCTGGACCGCGCCGTCCTCCGTCTTGATCTGCGTCTCCTCTCCGATCTCGGTCGGCGCCTGCTCGGCGGGCGTCGGCGGCGCGCTCGCGCCGCGGATCAGATCGCGCAGGGCGCTCTGATCCGGCTCGGCGCTCGACGAGGGCGCGCGCGGAGCCGGATCGGCGTCGTCCGCGCCTCCGCACGCCACGAGCAACGTCACGAGAGCGAGCGAGCCGAGCCGAGCGAGCGCATCTGCCATGAGCCGGCGTTCACGCAACCGGTGTGCCCGGGAGCGGGCGCCCGATTCTCCTCGATAATTTTACAGTGTAAAGGTAGGCGCCCGGCGCGGATGGGCCGCGCGTTGTCCACGCCCGCGATCCACGTCTCGACCGCGGGCGCCGCGGCGCGGCCCGAGCGACGCCGCGCCGCGGCGCACGTGAGACGCGGCGGACCCGCGCGAGGTGGTATCTCCCTCGGCGATGAGCCTTCGCCCCCTCTTCTTCTTCGGCGCGGCCCTCGCCGCGCTCGGCCCGGGATGCAGCAGCTCCGACGACTCGGAGACGAAGGTCGGCCCGTTCGCGCCGAAGGTCGAGTGGGCGCACCTCACGTGCGACCCGCTCGTCCCCACGCAGTGCGGCTACCCCTTCCCTTCGAACGTCTGGACCGTCGACGCCGCCGACACGCCGACCGGCCGCCGCGTCCAGATCGACGACGCGTCCTTCCCGGCCGCCGTCAACGGTCAGAAGACCACCGGCGCGCCTTGGTCGAAGAGCGACGGCTTCGGCGCCGGCACCGGGATCCTCACGCACCTGCCGGGCGCGACGCTCGAGGGGCTCCCGTCGCTCGCCACGCTCCCGCGATCGCTCGAGCCCGACTCGCCGACCGTGATCCTCGACGCCGAGACCGGCCAGCGGATCCCGCACTTCGCCGAGCTCGACATGAGCCGCGCCGATCCAGACAAGGTCACGTTCATCCTCCGGCCCGTCGTCCCGTTGGCCGACGCGCGCCGCTACGTCGTGGCGATCCGCAAGGTGCGCGGCGAGGACGGCGAGCTCGCGCCGACGCCGGCGTTCCGGGCGCTCCGCGACTCGATCGCCTCGAGCGAGCCGTCCGTCGACGCGCGGCGAGGGCTCTACGAGGACATCTTCCAGCGCCTCGCGGCGGCGGGCGTGGAGCGCGAGACCTTGCAGCTCGCCTGGGACTTCACGACCGCGAGCCGGGAGAACGTGACCGGGTGGCTCCTCCACATGCGCGACGAGGCGCTCGCGCTCGCGGGCGAGGACGGCCCCGCGTACGTCATCGACACCGTCGAGGACGACTGGGAGCCCGATCTCGTCGCCTACCGCATCACCGGACGGATGACCGCGCCGCTCTACCTCGACAAGCCCGAGGCCGGCGCGAGCCTCGTCTTCGGCGCCGACGGGATGCCGGAGCCGAACCCGGCGCGCCCGACGTACGAGGTGCCCTTCCGGGTCATCATCCCGAAGAGCGCGCTGACGAAGCCGGCGGCGCTCCTGCAGTACGGCCACGGCCTGCTCGGCTCGCGCAATCAGATCGACGCCGCGAACTTTCGCAAGCTCGTCTCGGAGAAGAACTACGTCATCTTCGGCGTCGATCTCGTCGGCATGTCCGACGACGACTCCGGGCACATCGCGAACGTCCTCTCGAGCGGTCAGCTCCACGGCATCGCGACCATGTTCGATCGCATGCACCAGGGGATGCTCAACTCCCTCCTCGCGATGCGGATGATGAGCCGGCGCTTCGCGAAGGACCCGACGTACGGCGCGGCGATCGATCCGGCGGAGCGCTACTACCACGGCATCAGCCAGGGCGGCATCGCGGGAGGCGTCTACATGTCCGCGTCGACCGACGTCGAGCGCGGGGTCCTCAGCGTGATGGGGCAGCCCTACGGCTTCCTCCTCAACCGCAGCGTCGATTTCGCGCCGTTCTTCCTCGTGCTCCGCGGCACGTACCCCGACACGCGCGACCAGCAGCTCGTCCTCGCGCTCACCCAGATGCTCTGGGACCGCGTGGAGCCGAACGGCTGGACGAAGTACCTCGGCGGCGGCCTCCCGAACACGCCCGCGCACTCCGTCCTCATGACCGCGGCCCTCGGCGATCACCAGGTGACGACGTTCGGCGCGCACGTGATGGCGCGGGCCGTGGGCGCGAAGCACCTCGACACCGGGCTCCGCGACGTCTTCGGGCTGGAGAAGGTGCCCGAGACGCAGGCCGGCTCGGTCTACGCCGAGTACGACTTCGGGCTGCCGGACGAGCCGCTGTGCAACGTGCCGATGAGCCACTGCGACGATCCGCACGGGATGATCCGCAAGCTCCAGGCGTCGGACGATCAGCTCGACGCCTTCCTCCGGACGGGCCAGGGGAAGAACTTCTGCCCGGGCGGCGCGTGCAGGTTCCCCGATCAGGGCGGCTGCGGCGCGGGGCCGTTCCCCGACCTCTGCGCGCCGTGAACGCGGGCCGCGCGCCGCGCGCGGGCGTGACGCGATCGACGCCGGCGTCTCAGGCCGCGCGGGCGCCGTGGTCGAACATGTCGACGAGGACCGCCTCGATGGCCGCCATCGGCGACGGCTTCTCGAGGAAGCGCGGCTCGCGCCCGGCGAACCGCGGGTCGTCCATCCCGTCGGGGTTGCCGCTGAGGATGACGACGCGGCTCGCCTGATCGTCGTCGAGGTTGAGGAAGAAGTCCGGGCCGGACATCCCCCCGAGGTTCAGATCGCAGAGGATGGCGTCGAAGCGCGCCCCGGCCTCGATGAGCGCGAGCGCGCTCTCGGCGTCGCGCAGGTCCGTGACCGCGTACTTGCGGCGGAGGCCGCGGACCAGCGCGCGACGGACCATGTCGTCGTCGTCGATGACCAGGACGCAGGGACCTCCGGAGGCGGGGAGCGGCCCGGCGTGCGCGCTCGGTCCGGGAGGCACGCTCCGGTACTTCGGATGCCGGCCGGATTGCAGCGGCGGCGTGCTCTTCGTGCTCGATGGCATGCACTGGATTACGGCACCGGGGCCGCGATCCACAGGTGCCGGCGCGGATTTCGGACGTCGGCGCCCGCGCCCACCTGCCCCTCCACGACGCCGCCGCGCGGGCTGAACGCGACGCTGGCGCTGCCGTTGAGTCGGACATGCGCGCCGCCTTCGCTCGCCTCGCCCTCCCCGTCCTCCTCCTCGCGACCGCGGGGGGCTGCACCGTCGGCGCGCCCGCCGCGGGCACCGCCGGCGCGCCTCCCGGGGCGTCGAACGGCGCGGAGCACGCGGGCGACGACGCGCCGTCGTCGTGGTCGCCGTCGGCGGACGAGCCGGCGCGGGGCGAGGCGCGCTGGACCGTCTTCGTGTACGCGAACGGCGACAACGGGCGCTCCGCGGACCTCGAGGCGGAGCTCGCGCGGATGAACGACGCGCCGCTGGGAGAGGACGTCCACGTCGTGGTCCTCGCGGACTGGAACGCCGGCCTCACCGATCGGGAGGGGCGCCGCTTCCCGAGCGGCAGCGACTGGATCACGCTCCCCGGCGGCGGCGCCGCGCCGACCGTGCACCGCGAGCGCGAGCAGGACTTCGACGATCCGGCGGTGCTCCGCGCCGCCCTCGCGCGGGCGTACCGCGAGCACCCCGCGGAGCGCCACGGCCTCATCGTGTGGTCCCGCGGAGAGGCGGGGGACACGCAGGACGGGACGCGCGCGGGCGCGAGCGCGATGTCGACGAGCGCGATGATCGCCGCCGTCCGCGCCGGCCTCGCCGACGCGGGGATCTCGGGCGCCCTCGACGTGCTCGGGCTCGACTCGTACGCGCCGGCCCGCGTCGAGGTCGCCTACGCGGCGCGCGACGTGGCGCGCGTCTACGTCGCCAACCGCGCCGACCACGACGGGACGAGCTGGGCGTACCCCGACGCGTTCGCGTTCCTCGCGCGGACGCCGTCGGCCACCGGGACGGACTTCGCGGCGTTCGAGGCCGCGGCCGCGGGAGCGCAGAACGCGCGGCCGCACGCGGCCATCCGGACCGACAAGCTCGAGGGGCTCGCGAGCGCGACGGCGTCCCTCGTCCACGCCGTCGCGGAGCGCCCCGCCGTCCTGCCTCGGGTCGTCGACGCGATCGCGGTCGCCGCGTCGAGCGCGGAGGCCGGGTGGGCGCCGAGCTACGCGCGCTTCGCCTCGGAGCTCGCTCGCACGGCGGACGACGCCGCCGTCACGACGGCCGCGGAGCTCGTCGTGGCGGCGCTCGTCGACGTCTCGGTACAGGCGTCCGGCGCCGTCCCCGAGGAGCTGGGCATCGGGCTGCCGTTCGACGCGTCGCCGGCGTCGGCCGCCGAGTACCTCGAGACGGCCCGCGCGTGGTGCGCCAGGACCGGATGGGACGCCCTGCTGACGTCGTTCCTGACGGGCGGCTCGGGCGACGGTTCCTCGACGCGGCCGTGACCGTGTCGTTGCCGTGACCGTGTCGCGCCGCGCCGGGCGCGCCCGGCGTGTCCCTGGCCTCGAGACGTCGCGCCCGCGCCCAAGCGCGGTCCAGCCGGCCTTCGCCGGCCGGCCCCGGCCTCGAGGCGCCGCGCCCGCGCCCCGATCCCGACCTCCCCGTTCGCGGCCGCCGTTTCTCGGACCCGAAACGTGCCGCTTTCTTGCGGAGTTGGTCGAAAAGCGGCGAAGATGACGCGCTGCAGCGGTGCACATGTCGGATACGCGTGCTACCGCAGGCCTCTCTGAGTCGGCAGGGAATCACCGGGCTTTCGTTGGAGGAAAACGGATGATGGCTTCGAGCAGCGTTCGGGACGATCGAAGAGGCACGCCGCGCACGCCGGCGGTCCTGGCCGTCGCCCTCGACTCCGAGAACAAGCCCGCCCGGCACGGCGTCACGCGCGACCTCAGCGCGAACGGGCTGCTCATCGTGACCCCGACCCACTTCGCGAAGGGCGAGCGGCTCAAGATCAAGGTCCACGCCGGCGCGCTCGGGCTCGACGTCGTCGGGCGCGTCGCCCGCGTCGACGAGAACCCCATCTCCTCGCCGGAGCTCTGGCGCTACCGCGTCGGCGTCCAGCTCGACGAGCCGCTCCCGGTGGACCTCGCCGACCCCCGCGACGCGCCGCGCGCCGCGAGGCTCTAGGACGCCTTCACGACCGGATGCGCGGATCCCCCGTGACCCGCGCGGTCAGCGGGCGACGAGCGCGAGCGCGCCGACCGCGAGCGTGAGCACGAGGAGGATCCCGACGAGCGGCGACCACCCGCGCGGAGCGTCCTCGGCGCGCCGCGCCGGCGCCGCGCCGGCGGACGCGAAGGCGACGGCGGGGGTCGCGGCGCGGAGCGGAGGCATCGACGGAGGCGCGTCCACGGCCTCGTCGCCCACGTCGACGAACTCCTCCTCGACCGCGCCGCCGGGCGGCGACGCGTCGCTCGGGATCGCGGCGGGCGTCGTGGCGATCGCCGGCGTGCGCTTGCGCAGCGCGAGCCGCGCGTCCTCCTCGGCGGACCGGACGAGATCGAGGAGATCGCGCGACGAGGAGGGCGGCTCCTGGACGCCGGAGTCGGCGGCGCCGCGCGGGCGCTCTCTCTGTCGTTCGTCGCTCACCGGGGTCTCGTTTCGAGAAGGCCCCGGCGATCGAACGCGCGGGCGCTTCGAACATTGTGTCCCGACCCTCACGCGTCCGGCAACGCTCAACGCCGAGCCCGCGCCGCGTTTGTCCGCGCGGATCGCCGCGTCGCGCGTCCGGTCGGTCTGGCCACCGGAGTGACCACCGCCGCGCGGCGAGCGCGCCGGGGCCGGCGGGCGAGCCGGCCTTCGCGCCGTGGGGATCCGCGGCGCGCCGCGGTCCTGGAGCGGATCCCGGCCCGGCCCGCGCGATGCGGCGCGTCGAAGAGGTTGCCCCTCGGCGCGGGCACGGTAAGAGAGCCGCCATGCGCGTAGAGCTCATCCTGGGTAGCGTCGTCTCGCTGGGTCTCCTCCTGGCGGGCGCCGCGTGTGGGGGGACCGACGGCGACGCCTCGGGCGTCGACGTCGAGGAGGACGCCGGGCCGGGCGGCTCGTCGGGGAAGAGCTCGTCGGGCTCGAGCGGGGACGACGACGACGACGACGACCGGAGAGACGCCGGCTCGAGCGGCGACGTCCCGACGCTCAAGTCGGACGCGCTCGTTCCGGGCAACGTCATCCTCGCCGGGATCGCGGGCGACGACGTCGTCTACCTGGAGGTCGCGCAGACCGGCCTCAGCCTCCACGCCGTGCCGCTCGCGGGCGGCGCGCCCACGAAGATCGCCGACGTCGGAGACGACGACGACTACCTCGTCAACGGCGGCGCCCTCGGGCTCTGGACGGACGTGGACGGCGCGGTCGGGACGCTGCACGTGTGGACGCGCGCGACCGGGCTCCGGGAGAACGTCGCGACCGGCTCGATCGTGCGCGGGCTCTTCCGCGCGAGCGCGGACGGCGCCCGCGTCGCCTTCACGCAGGAGGTCACGACGACCCCGCAGGGCGCCCCGCTCTCGGCGCAGATCGGCGTACGCGACACCGCGGCGGCGACCAACGCCGTGACGCTCACGGGGACCAACGTGAACACGGGCAACGCGATGAACCTCGCCGCGAGCGCGTGCCCGCCGCGGATGTCGTTCTCGGGCAAGGCGTTCTTCGCGGCGTTCTGCACCGGCACGGACACGGCGGCGACGAACGCGAAGCTCGTGACCGTCGCGAACGCCTCGCCGTCGACCGTCCTCCGCCTGGACGCCGCGAGCGGCGCGCCGACGCTCAAGCCGATCTACATCGCCGACAGCGCGGGCACCAAGGTCTTCACGATCGCCGCGGCGAACAGCGCCGGCGTGCTGATCGACGTCGGCGCGCCCGTCACGCGGAGCAGCTTCGAGGACAACGTCGCCGACGGCGCGATGCTGCCCGACGGCAGCGGCATCGTCTTCCGAACGACCGGCAACGCGCTGAAGAAGGCCACCACCGCGTCCCCGCCGGTGGTGAGCTCGATCGTCGGCGCGGACGTGAAGGGCCTCCTCCGCCTGAGCCCGGACAACAAGTCCGTCCTCTTCCACAAGCTCGATCGACAGCAGGGAAGCCCTCTCATCGACTTCCACGCGGTCGATCACACGGCCGCGGCGCCCGCCGCCGTCTCGATCGTCTCGACGGCCGCGGGCGTGCCGATCGGCTTCAGCGGGAGCTCCGCGTTCGTGTTCTTCCTCGGCGACGTCACGTCGAACGGCGCCAAGCTCAAGTCGATGCCGTCCGCCGGCGGCCCGACGAGGACCCTCACCGACGCCGTCGCCGCCGTCGCGGTCGGCCCGGGGACGGGAGCCGTCTTCGCGTCGAACCCCAAGCTGGTCGGGCAGGCGCCGAGCCAGTTCACGGTCCTCGAGCTCGGCCACGTCGACGGCGCGTCCGGCGACGTGTCGAAGATCGCCGACAGCGTCCCCGAGGGCGAGTTCGCGGCCAAGGACAAGCGCCTCGTGTACTCGCGCGTCGCGCAGCAGGGCAGCGGCCTCTACGCCGTCACGCTGCCCTGAATCCGCGCGGCGGCCCGCGTCCGGCGAGGGCGCCTCCGCGTCGACGGCGCGCCCTCCGCGTCGCCCGGCGCGGTCGCGGTCCCTCTCGCGGCGGTCCGGCGCGCTTCGTCCGCCGCCGCGAGCCTTGCGCCATCGCGGCGCGACGGGTTGCGCGAGGCTTGCGCAGCCGGTGAGCGGGGGAGCGCCCTCCGCCGAAAAACGAGCGGCGCGGCGCGGGCGCGCGTCTTGCTGAGCACGGTGCCCATGCGAACCGCGCCCCTCCTCGTGCCTCTCGTGCTCCTCCTCGCGGCCTGCGCGGAGCCGGCGGGCGACGCCGTCGACGACGCCTCCCCTCCCCTCGGGACGAACGCCTCGAGGATCGACGAGGATCGCCTCCGCCGCACCGAGGAGATCCTCGGGCGGGGCGGGCGGCTCGCCGAGGGGAGCCTCTACTCGTGCCTGTTGCACGAGGTCTGGCAGGGTATTTCGGTCGCCCTCGCGATGGATCACTGCGAGACCCAGCTCGTCGAGGACGACAAGAAGGGCTTCGGCGACGGGATCCCCGGGATGCCCGAGGGCTCGTCGTTCGACCCCGCGCAGATCACGTCGGCGTGCTCCGCCGGCGATCCGACGTTGGGTCAGAGCTCCGGCTACGGGACGATCCCCGGATGGGGCGACTACACGTGGGGCGGCGCGCCCGGCCAGTACTACGGCCTCGATCGCGCCGAGGCGCAGCGGCTCAAGGAGCTCGCCGTCCAGGAGGCCCGCGAGCTGAACGAGCGCTTCTGGGCGCTGTACGAGGTCGCCGAGGCCGCCGCGCAGCGGCTCCGCGAGGCGAAGGCCTCGGGCGACGAGGCGGCGATCAAGGCCGCCGAGGCCGCGTACAAGGCGGCGAACGAAGCGGCCAAGGACGCCGCTGGCAAGGCGATCCACGCGAAGGAGAAGGCTCAAGCGGACCCGAACAAGAAGCCGCCGAGCGTGGGGCGCCCCACCCAGGGCGACTCGCCGTGCGCGCAGACGCTCGCCGCGGCCCGCGAGTTCTTGCGCGAGTGCAACCGGAACGGTTGGAAGACGTACGAGTGCCAGAAGCTCCACGCGCAGATGAACGGCTGCCCGGATCCCGCGCTCATCCTCGTCGATCCCGATCAAGGCTACGCGTGCGGCGCGAAGCCGGACCCCGAGGCCGTCCGCGCGGCCGCCGTGAAGCGCTGCGAGCAGCGCGTCAAATACGGGCCCGGCGGCGGCAACCCGTGCGAGGCGCCTTCGATCAGCGAGTCCGGTCTCTTCCTCCGCGGGCCGCTGGGGGACATCTGCAACGATCCCGAGGCGTACGTCGATCCGGGACAGGCGACCTGCTACGGCACCTTCCGGATCCCCGACCTCGGGCAGCCCGGCTTCGAGGAGATCGTCCTGCTCGCGCTCGAGCGGTTCGGCGGGCCGATCTTCGTTCGGCCGCCGCCGCCGCCGCCGCGCGGGCCCGGCGGCCCGGATCCCTGGCCCGGACCGCGTCCCTGACGCGCCGACGCCGTATCGACGATCGCGGGGACCGCGCTCGGCGCGTCAGAGCTGGCTGACGCAGGCCGCGAGGGGGAACGCGATCGTCGCGAGGAGCATCGTCCCGATCACGACGCGGGCGCGGTGCTCGAGCCGCGAAGGGGCCGGCGCGACCCACTCGTCCCCGGACGTCCGCGGCGGGCGCGCCGCGGGGACGGGCGGTCCGCCGCACGGGCTGCAGTAGGGCCGACCGTCGCCGCCGAGCGTGAGCTCGCCCGTCTCCGTGTAGACCCGGCAACGGGCACAACGCGCCGTGTCGAGCGTCTCCCAGCCGTGCATTCTCTTAGAGTACGGCGGGATCCGGAAAAGTTCCCGGCGGCGGCGCGGATCGGACGCCCGCGCGCCCTCGCCGGGCGTCCGCGGGCCGTCGCCCGGCGCCGCGCGGCGGTTTTCTGATACGACTCTCCACCTCGCCGTCGGCGCCGCCCGGGCGCCGGCCAGGTTCACGAGCAGAGACACGAGGTGGAGACATGCCGCGCAACGTGAAGGTTGGCTTGATCCAGGCTGCGACCCCCTACGAGCAAGGCTGGAGCATCGAGAAGACGCAGAAGGCCGCCATGGACGTGCACCTGCCGCTCATCGAGGAGGCGGGCAAGCAAGGCGTCCAGATCCTGGGCCTGCAGGAGATCTTCAACGGCCCCTACTTCTGCCCGAGCCAGGACCCCTTCTGGTACGGCGCGACCGAGGCCATCCCCGGACCGACGACCGAGGTGATGCAGGCCTACGCCAAGAAGTACGAGATGGCGATGGTCGTGCCGCTCTACGAGCGCGAGCAGGCCGGCGTCTACTACAACAGCGCGGCGGTCATCGACGCCGACGGGCAGTACCTCGGCAAGTACAGGAAGCACCACATCCCCCACACGAGCCAGTTCTGGGAGAAGTTCTTCTTCCGCCCGGGCAACCTCGGCTTCCCGGTGTTCCAGACGCGGTACGGCAAGGTCGGCGTCTACATCTGCTACGACCGCCACTTCCCGGAGGGCGCGCGCGCGCTCGGGCTGAACGGGGCCGAGATCGTGTTCAACCCGTCGGCCACCGTCGCGGGCCTCTCGCAGTACCTCTGGAAGCTCGAGCAGCCCGCGCACGCGGTCGCCAACGGCTACTTCGTGGCCGCGTCGAACCGCGTCGGCACCGAGGCGCCGTGGAACATCGGCAAGTTCTACGGCACGAGCTACGTCGTCGACCCGCGCGGCAACATGTTGGCCGTCGGCTCCGAGGACAAGACGGAGCTCGTCGTCGCGACCTGCGATCTCGACATGATCGAGGAGGTCCGGAAGACCTGGCAGTTCTACCGCGACCGGCGTCCCGAGGCGTACGGCGACCTGACGAAGGCCTGAGCGGGCGACGACGCGAGCCGCGGGCGGCGGTCCTCCTGCCGTCCGGGCTCGCCTCGCCTCCCTGCGGCTCGCCTCGCCGTGCGCGCGCCCTCCGCGCCCCCGCGCCCGCGCTACTTCACGGACGGGAACGAGAACACCGCGCCCTCGCGCACGCCCGCCGACGGCCAGCGCTGCGTGATCGTCTTGCGCTTCGTGTAGAAGCGGACGGCGTCCGGTCCGTACGCGTGCAGGTCGCCGAAGAGCGAGCGCTTCCAGCCGCCGAACGAGTGGTACGCGACCGGCACCGGCAAGGGCACGTTCACGCCGACCATGCCGACGAGGACGTGATCGGAGAAGTAGCGCGCGGCCTCGCCGTCGCGCGTGAAGATGCACGTGCCGTTGCCGTACTCGTGCTCGTTGATGAGGCGCATCGCCTCCTCGAGCGTCTTCACGCGGACGACGCCGAGGACCGGGCCGAAGATCTCCTCCTTGTAGACGACCATCTCGGGCGTCACGTGGTCGAAGAGGCACGCGCCCAGGAAGTAGCCGTTCTCGTGCCCCGGGACCTTCACGCCGCGGCCGTCGACCACGAGCTTCGCGCCCTCCTTCACGCCCTGCTCGACGTAGCCGCGCACCTTCTGGAAGTGTTGCTTCGTGACGAGCGGGCCCATGTCGTTGCGCGCGTCCGTGCCCGGGCCGACCTTCATCTTGCCGATCTCGGCGGTCAGCCCCGCGACGACCGCGTCGGCGGTGGCGTCGCCGACGGCGACGACGATCGGGATCGCCATGCAGCGCTCGCCGCACGAGCCGTAGGCCGCGCCCATGAGCGCGCTCACGGCGTTGTCGATGTCGGCGTCGGGCATGACGACGGCGTGGTTCTTCGCGCCGCCGAGCGCCTGCACGCGCTTGCCGGTCGCGCACCCGCGCGCATAGATGTACTCGGCGATCGGCGTCGAGCCGACGAAGCTCACCGCCTGCACGCGCCGGTCGTCGAGGAGCGCGTCGACCGCGTCCTTGTCGCCGTTCACGACGTTGAGCACGCCCGGAGGGAGCCCCGCCTCGACCGCGAGCTGAGAGACGCGCATCGCGCTCGAGGGGTCGCGCTCGGAGGGCTTGAGCACGAACGTGTTCCCGCACACGACGGCCATCGGCCACATCCAGAGCGGCACCATCGCGGGGAAGTTGAACGGCGTGATGCCCGCCGTGACGCCGAGCGCCTGGTGCTCGCTCCACGAGTCGATGCCCGGGCCGACGTTGCGGGTGTGCTCGCCCTTGAGGAGCTCGGGCGCGTACGACGCGAACTCGACGTTCTCGATCCCGCGCTGGACCTCGCCCATCGCGTCGCTCGCCACCTTGCCGTGCTCGGCCGTGAGGAGCGCCGCGATCTCCTCGGCGTGCTGCTCGAGCAGGACCTTGAAGCGGCTCATCACGCGCGCGCGCTTCAACGGGGCCGTGGCGCGCCACGCGGGGAAGGCCTTCTCGGCCGACGCGATCGCCGCCTGCACGGTCGCCTTGTCGGCGAGGAGGACACGCCGCTCGGCCGTACCGGTCGCGGGGTTCCAGACCTCCTGCGAGCGCTGCGAGCCGAGGACGGTCTGACCGTCGATCCAGTGACCGACCGTGGGGAGATTCTGGGACATGGACAAGCTCGCCGGGTGAGAGGTGGTCGTGAGGCGAGCATTCTCCCACATTCGCGCGCGCGGTCGAGAGCTCCGGCCTCGACGCGCCGCGCGACGTGGTCGCTCCTGCCGCGCCTCGCGCGCGCGGGCTCCGAACGGGTCGCCGCGTCGGACGACGATGACGCGCGGAGACGTCCCCCGCGCGAGGACCCTTCTCTTGACACGACGATAAGTTGCGAGAGACTGTCGGCTTTCTCGCGGGGGAGGCCACGCGACGGCAGGCGCCGCGGGAAGCAGGCGAGGAGTGAGGATGAGCGATCGAAAGTGGACGAGCGCGGAGCTCCGTACGAAGCACAAGGAGCTCCTCTTCCCGAGCGTGGGCACGTTCTACGACGAGCCGGTCTGCCTCGACGAGGGCAAGGGCGCGCGGCTCAAGGACCTCGACGGCCGCGAGTACCTCGACTTCTTCGGCGGCATCCTCACCGTCTCCGTCGGCCAGGCGCACCCGAAGGTCAACGCCGCGCTCCACGCGCAGATCGACCGGCTCGGGCACGTCTCGACGCTCTACCCCACCGTCGGGATCGTCGAGCTCGCGCAGAAGCTGCTCGACCTCGCGCCCGGGAAGATCGGCAAGGCCGGAAAGGCGTTCTTCACCGCCAGCGGCACCGAGGCCGACGAGACCGCCGTGGCCCTCGCGCAGATCGCGACGGGCCGGCAAGAGCTCATCGCGCTCCGCCACGGCTACTCCGGCCGCTCGATGCTCGCGCAGTCGCTCACGGCCCACTCGAAGTACCGCGCGGTGCCGACGCAGATCGCCGCCATCAAGCACGCGCACTCGCCCTACTGCTACCGCTGCCCGTTCAACGCCACGCACGAGCACTGCGGGATGAAGTGCGCGACGGACATCGAGGAGCTGATCCAGACGACGACGACCGGCGAGATCGCCGGCTTCCTCGCCGAGCCGATCCAGGGCGTCGGCGGCTTCGTCGTCGCGCCCGACGGCTACTTCAAGGTCGCGACCGACATCGTCAAGAAGTACGGCGGCCTCTTCATCTGCGACGAGGTCCAGACGGGCTTCGGCCGCACCGGCGGGAAGATGTGGGGCATCGAGCACCACGCCGGCGTCGAGCCCGACATCATGACGATGGCGAAGGGCATCGCCAACGGCCTGCCGATCGGCGCGTGCCTCGCGACGGTGCCGGTCGCCGACTCCTGGAAGGCCGGCAACATCGCCACCTTCGGCGGCAACCCGATCTCGACGGCGGCGGCGAACGCGACGATCGACGTCATCGTCGAGGAGAAGCTCGCCGACAACGCCGCGGTCATGGGCAAGCTCCTCCGCGAGGGGCTCGAGGCGTTGAAGCGCAAGCACCCGAAGGTGATCGGCGACGTCCGCGGGAAGGGCCTGATGCAGGCGCTCGAGCTCGTGAAGGACGAGACCGTGAAGGACCGCACGCCGGACGCCGCGAGCACGTCGCGGCTGTTCGAGGAGACGAAGAAGCGCGGCCTGCTCATCGGCCGCGGCGGCCTCTGGGGCAACGTCGTCCGCATCGCCCCTGCCTTGAACGTCACGAAGTCGGAGATCGAGGAGGGCCTCCGGGTCCTCGAGGACTCGTTCGCCGCGTTCGCCTGATCGCTCCGTCAAGAGGACCCATGACGCTCGAAAAGCTGCCCGAGGATCGTCTCGAGAACGAGCTCGCCGACAAGAAGCCGCTCTACACCGAGGCCGAGGCGAAGGCCGAGGCCGATCGCTGCCTCTACTGCTCGGACGCGCCCTGCATCAAGGCGTGCCCGACGGAGATCGACATCCCCACGTTCATCAAGAAGATCGCGTCGGGCAACGTCCGCGGCAGCGCGCGGACGATCTTCGAGCAGAACCTCCTCGGCTACTCCTGCGCGCGGGTCTGCCCGGTTGAGGTCCTCTGCCAAGGCGACTGCGTCTACACCGGTTGGGGGCGCGATCCGATCCAGATCGGGCGGCTCCAGCGCTTCGCGACCGAGGCCGCGACGCGCCCCGGCCAGGCCCCGGTCCTGGTGAAGAAGGTCGACGTCGGCGTCGCCAAGAAGCGGGTCGCGTGCATCGGCGGCGGCCCCGCGTCCCTCGCGTTCGCGGGCTACCTCGCGCTCGAGGGGCACGAGGCGGTCGTCTTCGAGAAGCGCGCCTACGCGGGCGGCCTGAACACGACCGGCATCGCCCCGTACAAGCTCCACGCGGACGACGCGCTCCACGAGGTCGCGTGGGTCGCCGCGCTGGGGGTCGAGGTCAAGACGGGCATCGAGGTCGGCGCCGACGACGGGCCCGGCCGCATCTCCGGCAAGAAGCTCCTCGAGACCTACGACGCCGTGTTCATCGGCGTCGGTCTCGGCGCGGACTCGAAGCTCGGCATCCCGGGCGAGGACGGCCCCGGCGTCTACGGCGCCACCGAGTGGATCGAGAAGATGAAGCTCGAGATGACGCGCGCCCACCGCGAGGAGGTCGCGGGCAAGCGGGTCCTCGTCGTCGGCGGCGGCAACACGGCGATCGACGTCGCGCGCGAGTGCGCGCTGCTCGGGGCGGCCGACGTCGCGATGTGCTACCGGCGCGGCGTCCCGGAGATGAGCGGCTACGCCCACGAGATGAGCGGCGGGCGCAAGGAGGGCGTCCGCCTCGTCGGTCACGTCCAGCCCGTCGCCTTCGTCCGCGACGGCGGCGGCAAGCTCACCGCGCTCCGCGTCGCCAGGACGGACGCGAGCGCCAGGGCGATCGCCGGCACCGAGCACGAGATCCCGTGCGACCTCGTCGCGCTCGCGATCGGCCAGTCGAAGCTCTCGGCCGTCGCGGCGGCGCTCCCGGGCGTCGAGCTCGACAAGCGCGGCTGCGTCGTCGTCGCGGACGTGGCCACCTGCGTCACCGGCAACGCGAAGGTCTTCGCCGGCGGCGACTGCATCAACGGCGGCAAAGAGGTCGTCAACGCCGTCGCCGACGGCCGCAACGCCGCGCGCGCGCTTCTGGCGCGCTGGGCCGGGAAGTAGGCGCGAGGAGAGAAGAAGATGGCGGATCTCAGCATCGAGTTCGCGGGCATCAAGAGCCCGAACCCCTTCTGGCTCGCGTCGGCGCCTCCGGCGAACAGCGGCGAGCAGGTCATGCGCGCGTTCGACGCGGGCTGGGGCGGCGCCGTCTGGAAGACGCTCGGCGACCCGATCATGAACGTCACGAGTCGGTTCGGCGGCGTCGACTACGACGGGCGCAAGCTGATGGGGCTCAACAACATCGAGCTCATCACCGATCGCCCGCTCGAGACCAACCTCCGCGAGATCCGCGAGGTCAAGAGGCGCTATCCGAAGAACGTGGTCATCGCCTCGCTGATGACCGAGACCAAGAACGACTGGAAGGTCCTCATCCGCAAGTGCGAGGACGCCGGCGTCGACGGCCTCGAGCTGAACTTCGGCTGCCCGCACGGGATGTGCGAGCGCGGCATGGGCTCGAGCGTCGGCCAGGAGCCGAAGCTGCTCCAGGAGATCACGAGCTGGGTGAAGGAGTTCGCGAAGACGCCGGTCCTCGTCAAGCTCACGCCCAACACCGGCGACATCGTCGAGGCCGGCGCCGCGGCCGTCGCCGGCAAGGCCGACGGCATCGCGCTGATCAACACGATCAAGAGCATCGTCGGCGTCGATCTCGACCGGCTCGTCCCCCTCCCCCGCGTCGGCAACGCGTCGACCAACGGCGGCTACTGCGGTCCGGCGGTGAAGCCGATCGCCCTCCACATGGTCGCGGCGCTCGCCCGCGAGCCCGGCATGATCCCGATCTCCGGCATCGGCGGGATCGCGACCTGGCGCGACGCGGCGGAGTTCATCGCCCTCGGCGCGACGAGCGTCCAGGTCTGCACCGCGGTCATGCACTACGGCTACCGGATCGTCCGCGACATGATCGACGGCCTGTCCGAGTACCTCGACGCCCAGGGCATGAAGAGCGTCGGCGAGCTCCGCGGGCGCGCCGTCGGCGGCTACCAGGAGTGGGGCGACCTCGATCTGTCGTACAAGCTCGTCGCGAGCATCGATGCGAAGACGTGCATCGGCTGTCAGCTCTGCGTCACCGCGTGTCATGACGGCGCGCACCAGTGCATCTTCACCGGCCCCGACGACCGCCCGCGCCCGCCGCACGCGCACGCGCACGGACCGGCGAAGGCGCCGAGACCCCTGCCGCTCGGCGCCGTCGCGGGCGCCCGCGTCCCGTGGATCGACGAGCCGGAGTGCGTCGGCTGCAACCTCTGCCAGCTCGTCTGTCCGGTGCCGGGCTGCATCTCCATGGTCGAGGTTCCGAACGGCGAGCCCGAGACGTGGAACGAGCGCGTCCGGCAAGGCCGCGACAAGCTCCCCGGCGGCATCCACGAAGGCAACTGATCGCCAGCCGTCACGGTCGACGGCGGCGTCGGCCTCGCGCGCGCCCTCTGACCGTCGACACCCGGTCGAGTAGCCGGTACCACTGAAAACGTGGAAACGCGCCCGCGCCCCTTCGGCATCGACCCCGAGCGGACGCGGGTGGACCTGGAGCGGCGCGCGAGCCTCGTCCGCGTGATCCTCGACGCCGTCCCCGGCGGCGTCGTGCACGTCGCCACCGACGGCTCCGTCGTGGAGGCGAACGCCGAGGCGCTCCGGATCCTGGGCTACCGCTTCGACGATCTGACGCAGCGTTTCATCAGCAACTTCGAGACGACGACGCTCCGCGAAGACGGCTCGCCCTGCCCGGTCTCCGAGTACCCGGTGGCGCGGGTCCTCGCGACGGGGGAGCCGCAGGAGCCCGTGACCATCGGCGTCCAGCGGCCGGACGGCACGACGTCGTGGGCCGTCTTCCGCGCCGTGCCGGCGCGCGGCGCGGACGGCGAGCTCACCGGCGCGATCGTCACCTTCCTCGACATCACCGAGCGCAAGCGCGCCGAGGAGCAGATCCGGCGCAGCGAGGCGATGTGGCGGTCCCTCGCGGCGAACCTCCCCGACATCGTGATCATCGTCGGCCGTGACGCGCGCGTCGTCTCGGTCAGCCGCATCCTCCCGGGGCTCGCGATCGAAGACGTCATCGGCGCCCACAGCCACGCGTTCATCGACGCCGACTACCGCGACGATTGGCAGCGGAGCTTCGAGACCGCGCTCGAGGCGCGCGAGGTCGTCCGGCTCGAGCTGCGGGGCTCGGGGGCGAGCGGCGCGAACACCTGGTACGAGACGACGCTCGTGCCCATCGTCGAGTCTCCCGGCGCCGAGCGGGTCGAGCACGTCATGGTCGTCGCGCGCGACGTCACGGAGCGACGCCGGATGATCGCCGGGGTCGCGGAGAAGGAGCGGCTCGCGAGCATCGGCATGCTTTCGGCGAGCGTCGCCCACGAGATCATGAACCCCCTCACCTACGTCCTCGCGAACCTCGATTTCGCGCTGAGCGATCGATGTCCTCCCGGGGCGCGCAAGACGAAGGCGCTGCTCGACGCGCGCGAGGGCGCCGGGCGGATGCAGCAGATCGTCTGGGACCTCCGCGCGCTCGGACGCTCCGGCGCCGAGGAGCTCTTCTACGTCGACGTCCGGGCCGTGATCGAGACGGCGCTCCGGCTCGCCGGGCCCGAGGTCGCCAAGAACGTCCACGTGAGCGTGGACCTCGACGAGGTGCCGGGCGTGCTCGCGAGCGAGTCGCGGCTCTGCCAGGTGTTCATCAACCTCCTCGTCAACGCCGCGCACGCGATGACCGAGCGACCCGTCGGGGAGCGCGCGATCCACATCCGGACGCGCACCGACGACGCGGCGAGCCTGGTCGGCGTCGACGTCTCCGACACCGGCGTCGGGATCGAGCCGGAGCACCTCGGCCGGATCTTCGACCCCTTCTTCACCACGAAGCTGACGGGCACCGGCCTCGGCCTCTCGATCTCGAAGGAGAGCCTGGAGCAGATGGGCGGACGGATCGAGGTCGAGAGCCGGCCCGGCCAGGGCACGACCTTCACGGTCTGGCTGTCGACGACGCGGGTGCCCGCGGCGCACGAGGCCGCGCCGGCGCCCCCGCCGTAGGGCGCGGGGCGGCTACCGCCGAGCGGCGTGAACGCTCGGCGCCTCGCCGGCGGCGCGCCCCCGGGCGGGGCCCTCGCGGAGCCGTCAGTGCCAGTGGTCGAGCGGCAGCGGCGTGTCGAGGTCGCCGTGGTCGAACGCCAGCTCGCGCCGGAGCTCCCTCGCCTCGTCCTCGCGGCTCGGCCGCGCCGGGGCGTTCGGCTTGTAGGTCTGCGCGGCGGCGGGGAACGCCCCCGAGCGGACCTGCGACACGTACGCCCCGAACGCCTCGACGGCGCGGTCGCCGAGGTCGGCGAAGCGCTTCGCGAACTTCGGCTGATGGCCGCGCGCGAGGCCGAGGAGATCGGTGCAGACGAGCACCTGGCCGTCGCACGCCGCGCCGGCGCCGATGCCGATGGTCGGCACCGACACGACGCTCGTCACGCGCTCGGCGAGGTCGGGCGGCACCGCCTCGAGCACGATCGCGAACGCGCCGGCCTGCTCGAGCGCGATCGCGTCCGCGAGCACCTTGTCGGCGCCCTCCTCGCCGCGGCCCTGGACCCGGAAGCCGCCGAGCGCGTGGACGCTCTGCGGCGTGAGCCCGACGTGACCGACCACCGGGATGCCCGCGCGCACGATGCGATGGACGTGCTCCGCGATCTCCTGCCCGCCCTCGAGCTTCACGCTCTCGCACGCGCCGTCCTTCATGAGCTTGCCGGAGCTCTCGACGGCCTGCGCCGGCGAGACCTGGTAGCTCATGAACGGCAGGTCGCCGACCAGATGAGCGCGCGCGAGGCCGCGCGCGACGGCGCGGCAGTGGTACGCCATCTCGTCGAGCGTGACCGGGATCGTCGTCGACAGGCCTTGGATCACCATCCCGAGCGAGTCGCCGACGAGGACCATGTCCACGCCGGCCTCGTCGACGAGGCGAGCCATCGTGTAGTCGTAGGCCGTCACCATCGCGATCTTTTCGCCGCTCTTGCGTGCGCGCAGATCGGGGACGGTCACCTTCTTGGGAGCACCGTGAGATCCGTACATGTTGGTGGGTCGCGGCCGGAGCACCGGTCCACGCCTTTCTGGCCGGAAAGCTAGCGCTCGGATCGCTGTGCGACAAGGTTGGTTTCCGGAGTGCGTCCGCGGTAAAGAGGGCCGAGCCCCTTGACCTGCCGCCGAATGCCTCCCTGGACGCCTCTCCTTGGCGCGGTCGCCGCCGCTGGGCTCGTGGGCGCCTGCGATCGTCCGCCCTCGGTCGAGCTCAAGGAGTGGACGGCGGCGGACCACGACGGCGAGAAGAAGACCGACGGCACCGCGAGGCAGGGAGCGCGCGGCGACGCCGGCGGCGCGCCCGCGCTCGTCGCGGTCACCTGGCAGAACCAGTGCGCCGCCTGCCACGGCCCGCAGGGCAAGGGCGACGGCCCGCAGGGCCCCATGTTCAAGGCGCCCGATCTCGGCCGCGCCGACTGGCAGGCGAAGGTCAAGGACGAGGAGATCGCCGCGACGATCGTGAACGGCAAGGGTCGGATGCCGAAGTTCGACCTGTCGGAGGAGATCGTCCAGGGGTTGGTCGCCCGGGTGCGGTCGTTCCGTGAGCCGTGAGGACGACGCGGCCGTCGACGCGCGCTCCGAGCCCGCGGCCTCGCGGACGAGCGCGGCGCCCGCGGCGGCGGAAGACGCGCCGGCCGAAGGCGGAGCGGCGGAGGACGCCCCGCCGGTTCGAGGCGGACCGGCCGCGGCGCCGGGCGTCGGGTCCCGTCGCCCGATCACGCGCTTCGCCTTCCTGCTGGTCGGGCTGCTCGTCGCGCTCTACCTCGGGACGCTGCGCCCCCAGGAGCAGCACGTCCGGGTGGTCCTCGGCGCGGGAGCGCCCGACGTCACCGCGGTCGACCTCCAGTACGTCGCGGGGGACGGCGAGGTCGCTCGGGAGGCGCATTTCGCGTACCCTGCAGGCGCTGCGCCGCGGGTCGTCGCCCACGAGCCCCAGCTCCCGAACGGCGAATATCGGCTCCAGATCGAGGTCGACGCACGCGATGGTCGCCGCGGGGTACAAAGGCAGGTTACGCTTGGGGGCGGAAGCACCCAGGTCGACGTCTCCGGCGCGCTCGCTCGTGAGCACTAGCGCCTACCCTCGGTCCCTGCGCGGGATCGCTCTCCAGCCTTCCCGCACCTTTGCGGAACTCCGGTGACCGTGAGCGAGGAAAACCCCGACACCACGAACGCTCCCTCGGACGACCTCAAGAGTCCGAAGAGTCAGCCTCAGGCGCGCCCGCGGGCCGTCTCGGCGCACGAGATCGCCACGCGGGCGGCCGGTCGGATCAGCAACGCCCCCGCGGGCCTGCTCGCGCTCGTGCTCTCCGGCACGCACAAGGGCACGAGCAAGGTGGTCGGCGGCCGGCTGACGGTGGGCAAGGCCGCCGACAACGACCTCGTGCTCACGGACGACACGGTCTCGCGCCACCACTGCGAGATCGTCCGCGCGCCCGACGGGCTGCACGTCCGCGACCTCGACTCGACGAACGGCACGAAGATCGACGGCACGCGCATCCGCGAGGCGATGGTCCAGCCGGGCAGCGTGCTCAAGGTCGGCGAGGTCGAGATCCAGTTTCGGCCCTCGGTGCAGAAGGTCGAGGTCCTGCCGAGCGAGCACACGAGCTTCGGCCCGGCCATCGGCCAGAGCCTCGCGATGCGCACCATCTTCGGCGTGCTCGAGCGCATCGCGCCGACCGACGCCACGGTGCTCCTCGAGGGCGAGACCGGCACCGGCAAGGACGTCCTCGCGCGCGCGATCTGGAGCGCGAGCTCCCGCGGGAGCAAACCCTTCCTCGTCGTCGACTGCGGCGCGGTCACCTACTCGCTCATCGAGAGCGAGCTGTTCGGCCACGAGCGCGGCGCCTTCACCGGCGCCGTCTCGACCCGCCAGGGCGCGTTCGAGCTCGCCGACGGCGGCACCGTCTTCCTGGACGAGATCGGCGAGCTGCCGCTCGACGTGCAGCCGAAGCTCCTCCGCGTGCTCGAGACGCGCGAGTTCCGCCGCGTCGGCGGGAACAAGACGCTCGCGACGAACGTGCGCGTCATCGCGGCGACCAAGCGCGATCTCCAGCGCGAGGTCGGCGCCGGCAAGTTCCGCGAGGACCTCTACTTCCGCCTCGCGGTCGTCCCGGTCACGGTCCCGCCGCTCCGGGCGCGCCGCGACGACATCCCCACCCTCGTGCAGCACATGCTCAAGGCCGCCGGCGGTGACGGGCTCAGCGTGCCGCCGGAGACGATGCAGTCGCTCGCGGCGCACGAGTGGCCGGGCAACGTGCGCGAGCTCCGCAACGTGCTCGAGCGCTCGATCTACATGGCGCAGGCCACGGGCTCGACCGAGATCGGCGTCGTCACGCTCCCGACCGCGCACGCGTCGACCGACGCGTCGTTCCATTTCGAGCCCGACAAGAGCTACCGCGAGACGCGCGCGAAGTACGACGCCGAGTTCGAGAAGCGCTACGTGAAGTGGCTCCTCGGCCGGCACTCCGGCAACATCTCCGCCGCCGCGCGCGAGGCGAAGATGGACCGCAAGCACCTCCACGACATGGCGAAGAAGCACGGGCTGCGCGGCAACGAAGCCGAAGAGTGACCCGCGGCGCCCGCGCGGGCGCCGCGGCGCGGTCGGCTCCGCCCGCGCGGCTCGGCCGTAGCGACAACGAGTCGCAAAGTCACAGGAGGGCTTGAGAGTGCGCGGTTCGAGTGCGAAATTCGTTCGCCCGTGAGTTTGCCCACCCTCCGCGAACGAGCGAGCGGCGTCCTTCTGCACCTGTCGAGTCTCCCTGGGCCGCACGGCATCGGGGACATGGGGCGTGAGGCCCGCTCCTTCGCCGACTTCCTCGCCCGCGCCGGACAGCGCTGGTGGCAGATGCTACCGGTCGGCCCCGTCGGCTACGGCGACTCGCCTTACTCGGCGCTCTCGGCGTTCGCCGGCAACCCGCTCTTCATCGACCTCGACGCCTTCGGGCTCGACGTCCCTCGCGAGCCCTTCCCCGAGGACGCGGTCGACTACCCCGCGGCGGACGCGCTCCGCTCGCGCCACCTGCGCGTCGCCTTCGCGAAGCTCGGCGCCGCGGAGCGCCGCCGGTTCGCCGAGTTCTGCGAGCGCGAGGCGGGCTGGCTCGACGACTTCGCGCTCTTCGACGCGCTCAAGCGCGCGCACGGCGGGAGGCCGTGGTGGCAATGGGACGAGGGCGCGCGCGACCGGCGCGCCGGCGCTCTCGCCCGCGCCGGCGCGGACCTCGCCGACGACGTCACGTTCGCGAAGCAGGCGCAGTGGGCCTTCGACGAGCAGTGGGCCGCGTTCCGCGCCTACTGCGCGGACCGCGGCGTCGGCCTGATCGGCGACGTCCCGATCTTCGTCGCTCACGACAGCGCCGACGTCTGGCAGCACCGCGAGCTGTTCGATCTCGACGGCGCGGGCCTGCCGCGCCACATCGCGGGCGTCCCGCCCGACTACTTCAGCGCGACGGGGCAGCGCTGGGGCAACCCCCTCTATCGCTGGGGCGTGCTCGCGAAGAGCGGCTACCGATGGTGGATCGACCGCTTCAAGGCGGCGCTCCGCCGGTTCGACGTCGTCCGCCTCGACCACTTCATCGGCTTCGTGCGCTACTGGCAGATCCCTGCGCACGAGCCGACGGCGATCGGCGGCCGGTGGATGAAGGGCCCCGGCCGCGCGCTCTTCGACGCCGTCGCGGCCGAGGTCGGCGGCCCCTTGCCGCTCATCGCCGAGGACCTCGGCGCCGTCACGCCGAAGGTCACGCGCCTCCGCCGCGCGCTCCGCCTGCCCGGCATCCGGCTCGTGCAGTTCGCGTTCGGCACCGATCCGCAGGCCCCGTCGTTCTTGCCCCACAACCACGACAAGAACGCCGTCGTCTACACGGGCACGCACGACAACGACACGTCCGTCGGCTGGTTCACCGATCCCGGCGGGACGCCGACGAGCTCGCGGACGCGCGAGCAGGCCGACCGCGAGCGCCACCGCGTGCTCGCGTACATGGGACGCGAGCACGGCGAGGCGGTGGACGTCGGCCTCGAGATGATGCGCCTCGCGATGGCGAGCGTCGCCCGCACGTGCATCGTCCCGATGCAGGACGTGCTCGGGCTCGGCGCCGAGGCGCGGATGAACCGCCCCGGGATCGCCCAGGGCAACTGGCGGTGGCGGCTCCGCGCTCACGCGCTCGACGCCGTCGCGGAGGCGCGCCTCTTGGGCTTGGCGCGCACGTACGGGCGAGCGCCCGCGTCTCTGGAGAGGATATGACGAGAAGTCTGAAGGACGGTCGGCCGGCGCGCGGCCTGAGCAACGACCCGCTCTGGTACAAGGACGCGATCATCTACGAGGTGCGCACGCGCTCGTTCTACGACTCGAACGGCGACGGCATCGGCGACCTTTTGGGCCTCCGGAGCAAGCTCGACTACCTCGCCGACCTCGGCGTCACGGCCGTCTGGCTCCTGCCCCACTACCCTTCGCCCGGGCGCGACGACGGCTACGACTGCGCCGACTACACCGACATCCACGCGGAGGTCGGCACCATCGAGGACTTCGACGCGTTCGTCCACGAGGCGCACAAGCGCGGGATCCGCGTCATCACCGAGCTCGTCCTGAACCACACGTCGGATCAGCACCCGTGGTTCCAGCGCGCGCGCCGCGCTCCCCCCGGCTCCCCCGAGCGTGACTTCTACGTGTGGAGCGACACCGCCGATCGCTACAAGGAGGCGCGGATCATCTTCCGCGACTTCGAGCCCTCCAACTGGGCCTGGGACCCGGTGGCGAACGCCTACTACTGGCACCGCTTCTTCTCGCACCAGCCGGATCTGAACTTCGAGAACCCCGCCGTGCACGAGGCGATGTTTGGCGTCGTCGACTTCTGGCTCGCCCGCGGCGTCGACGGGCTCCGCCTGGACGCCGTCCCGTACCTCTACGAGGCCGAGGGGACGAGCTGCGAGAACCTTCCGGCGACGCACGCGTTCCTGAAGAAGCTCCGGGCGCACGTCGAGGCGAAGTTCCCGAACCGCATGCTCCTCGCGGAGGCGAACCAGTGGCCCGAGGACGCCGCCGCGTATTTCGGCGACGGCGACGAGTGCCACATGAACTTCCACTTCCCGATCATGCCGCGCCTGTTCATGTCGATTCAGATGGAGGACCGCTTCCCCATCATCGACATCCTGCAGCAGACGCCCGAGCTGCACCCGAGCTGCCAGTGGGCGATGTTCCTCCGGAACCACGACGAGCTCACGCTCGAGATGGTGACCGACGAGGAGCGCGACTACATGTACCGGGTCTACGCGCACGAGGCGCAGATGCGGATCAACCTCGGCATCCGCCGGAGGCTCGCGCCGCTCGTCGGCAACGATCGCAAGAAGATGGAGCTGCTCAACGGGCTGCTCTTCTCGATGCCCGGCACGCCGGTCCTCTACTACGGCGACGAGATCGGCATGGGGGACAACGTGTGGCTCGGCGACCGCAACGGCGTCCGCACGCCGATGCAGTGGAGCGCCGATCGCAACGCGGGCTTCTCGAGGGTCAACCCGCAGCGGCTGATCCTGCCGATCAACATCGACCCCGAGTACCACTACGAGGCGCTGAACGTCGAGCAGCAGCAGTCGAACCCGAACTCGCTCCTCTGGTGGACCAAGCGCCTCATCGCGATGCGCAAGCGCTACCGCGCGTTCGGCCGCGGGACCGTCGAGTTCCTCCACCCGTCGAACCCGCGCGTGCTCGCCTTCGTGCGCCGCTACGAGGAGGAGGAGCGGCAGGAGTGCGTGCTCGTCGTCGCCAACCTCTCGCGCCACGTCCAGTTCGCGGAGCTCGACCTGTCGAGCATGAAGGGCGCCGTCCCGGTCGAGCTCATGGGCCGGACGCGCTTCCCGCCGATCGGCGAGCTGCCGTACATGCTGACCTTGGGAGGTCACGACTTCTACTGGTTCAGCCTCGAGGCGCCGCGGGAGGTGCCCGACGAGCGCCGGAGCTTCGGCGGCGAGGTCACCATCGCGTGCTCGAGCGTCGACGCGCTCCTCTTCGGCGAGGAGCGCGCGCAGCTCGAGGAGGCGCTCCCGGCGTTCCTCGCCGCGCGCGACCTCACGTCCGCCGCCATCGCGAGCGTCCGGATCACCGAGACCGCGCGCCTCACCGACGGCGACACTCCCCTCACGTACGTCTTCCTCCGCGTCGAATACGTCGAGGGCGAGCCCGAGAGCTTCGCGCTCCCGCTGCTCGTCGTCGACGAGGCGCCCGCCGGCGCGAGCGTCGTCGCGACGCTCGCCTTCCAGGACGCGTCCGATCCGGGCGCCTCCGCGAGGACGGACGGCGCGGTGCTCATCGAGGCGACGACCGAGGGCGCCGCGCGCGTCCTCCTCGAGACCGCCGTCCGCCAGGCGAAGTACCCGACCGCCGAGGGCAAGCTCGCGGGCGGCGTCGTCCCGGGGACCGACTTCGACGCGTCCGCGCTCGGGGACGCGCGCGTCATCGACACCGACGCGATCGGCGCGTCGATCGCCTACGGCGATCAGGCCGTCCTCCGGCTGCTCTACCGCATGGAAGAGGGCACGGCGCCCGAGCTCGAGATCGCGCGGCTGTTCCAGTCGAGCGACAAAAACGTCCGGTCTCCGCTCGAGGGGATCACGCCCCGCGTGCTCGGCTGGGTCGAGCGCCGCGCGGGACGCGCCGAGCCGTCGACGCTCGCCATCCTCGAGGAGCTCGTGGCCAACGAAGGCACGGCGTGGCAGCACGCGAAGAGCGAGCTCGGTCGGATGTACGACCGCGTGATCGCCCACCCGCCCGACGCGCCGGCGCCGGTCGTGCCGTCGCAGTCGCTCCTCGAGCTGTCGCTCCTCGAGCCGCCGCCGGAGCACCGCGAGGCGGTCGGCGCGTACCGCGACTGGGCGATGCTGCTCGGTCGGCGCATCGGCGAGCTGCACTGCGCGCTCGCGTCGTCGACCGATCCGGCGTTCGAGCCGTCGTCGTACTCGACGATGGATCAGCGCTCCAAGTACCAGAGCGCGCGGAACCTCATCGGCCGCGTCCTGGCGCGCCTCCGCCGCACGCTGCACGAGCTGCCGCCGGCGGCGCGCGGGCCGGCCGGGCTGCTCGTGACCGTCGAGGACAAGATCCTCGCGCGCTTCGAGCCGATCCTCACCCAGCGCATCGACGCGAAGCAGATCCGCTGCCACGGCGATCTCAACCTCGGCCGCGCGCTCTTCACGGGCCGCGACTTCGTCATCACCGGGCTCGGCGGGGGCCGGGTACGGCGGCTGTCCGAGCGCCGCCGCAAGCGCGGGGCGATCCGCGACATCGCCGGGATGGTGCGCTCGTTCCACTACGCGGCGGCGACGTCGCTCGCCACCCTGCGGCCGGAGGACCACGCCCGCGCCGAGCCCTGGGGGCGGATCTGGCAGAGCTGGTCGTCCGCGGCGTTCCTCCGCGGCTACCTCGACACCGCCAAGGACGCGCCCTTCATCCCGTCCGCGCCCATGCTCTCGGCGCTCATCGACGCCGGCCTCCTGGAGAAGGCGTTCGGCGAGCTCCGGAACGAGCTCGACCGCCGCCACGAGATGGCGTGGATCCCGATCCAGGGCATCCTCGGCCTCCTCGGGCTCGAGCCGCGGGCCTGACCGCCGGCGCTCGGCCCGGGAGGGACGCCCGCCTCAGAACGCCGCGCCGGCGGTCGCGCCGACGATGTACGCGCGCGCGTTCGTGATCGGGACGCCGGCGAGCGTGTACTCGTCGTACGAGAACTGGATCGCGTCGAGCGAGGCGCCGAGCTTCGCGTTCGTGAAGATCCCGAGGAGGCGCGCGGGCCCTTCGGACGTCGAGCGCGACGCCGGATGGATCAGGTACGTGACGCGCGCGCCGAGGCCGAGGCTCCAGAACGGGGACAGCTCGCGATCGCCGGTGAAATACTGCCCCTTCGGGCCGAGCGGGGGATCGCCGCCGGTGTAGTCGTCGCTCCAGAAGAGCGCGCCGGTCTGGCGGTAGAAGCGCCCGCGCGCGGCGAGCCGGAGCCCCTCGACGAGGTAACGCTCGGCCTCGAGCTCGCCGGTCCCGCTCGTCACGTCCCAGGTGTCGCGGTAGGCGCGGCCGGTGAGGCGCACGGCGACCTTGATCGGGCGGAGGTACCAGTTGAGGCGCAGCGCGAGCGCCTGACGCACGCGCACGTCGGGGTGGTGCTCCTGCGCCTTGAGCCCCTGCGCGACGATGATGCTGCGGTACGGGTTCGACTGGAAGCCGTCGATGAGCTGCGCCGTGTAGACGAGCTGCGTCGCCAGCGTGGGCGTCCACGCCTGGGTCCAGCTCGCCTGCAGCCCGTCGATCGAGAGGGCGCGCCGCCGGCGGAGCGGATCGTCGGTGAAGCAGCCGTCCGAGCTCTCGAGCGCGCGGAAGCGCGGCGCGGTGTCGGACGCGGCCTGGACGCGATCGCAGACGGAGTCGAAGTTGCGCGCGTACGAGATCTCGAGCTGCGTGTTGTGCTCGTACGCGTCGGTGCGCGCGCCGATGAAGATCGAGTGGGACTTGTAGTCGTTCTCGGTCCCGTACGTGTACGAGGCCGTGTAGGCGACGTCGCCCTTGCGGAGCGTGAGCCCGCCGCGCGGCGCGTGTCGGAAGTCGCTCACGCTGGCGGTGGTGATCACGTCGACGCCCGGGTTCACCGACTGGTACGCAGAGCCCGCCTTGGTGGAGACGCTCGCGCCCGAGACGATGTCCGCCTCGTAGCCGCCGCGGACGGTGATCCACTCGGCGGGCGTGGCCGAGACGTCCACGCCGGGCGTGTAGACCGTCATGTTCGTGCGGGTCGGGGCCTCGTGATAGAGCGTGTGCGCCGTGTCCACCTCGGCGACCTGCGCGCGCGCGGTCGCCGCGAGCGGGCCCGCGCCGAGCGCGGACGCGAGCGCGAACGCCGCGGCGCCGGTGACCGGCGCGCGACGGCCGCGCGCCCGCGGGCGGCCGAGCGCGCGGACGAGCGACGTCAGTTGCAGCCGCATCCCCCGCCCGCGACGCCGCCGCCGCCGTAGGAGCCTTCCCGGTTGTCGATCGCGTGGCGCAGCTGCGCGCTCGCCTGCGGATCGCCCTCGAACTGCATGATCGGATCGGCGAGGACCGATCGCTGCTGCGGCTTGACCGTCACGCACCCCGTCGCGAACGCGAGCGCGGCGGCGAGGAGCGCGAGGGCCGATCGTCTGTCATCGTGCATGGCGCATTTCCTCCCGTCCTTTTCGCGTGGGCTCTCGAGCGACACCGCCGGCTCCTAGAAATAGACCCCGAAGCCGCCGGCGTACGTCTGCGCGTTCTTCAGGCTCTCCGAGTCGAACAGCGTGAGGTTCGTCACCTCGAGGCGCACGAGGATCCTCCCGCGGAGCGCCATCAGGACGCCGCCGCCGGCGCGCGCCATCCAGAGGTCCTCGCGCTTGAGCACGAACGAGTCGGCGTTCGGGCGCACGCTGAGCCCGCCGCCGCCGATGCCGAGGAACGGGCAGATCGCCCAGCTCGGCGCGAAGTGCACCGTCGCGCCGCCGCCGTAGAGGATCTGAGCGCCGTCGGCGGTGAGCGCGTTGGCGATGTACCCGTCGAGCGTGACCGTGCGGTGCACGACGATCGACGGGCGGCCCTCGAGGTACCCGAACGCGCGCGTGCTCTGATCGCGGACCGGGATGGCGAGGACGCCGCCGAGGATCGCGAAGCCGCCGTTCGCGCCTTCGAGCGGCGGGGTCGCGAAGAGCCCGGGACGCGAGGGCGCCTCGGGCTCGCCCGGGCGCACGGCGAAGACCTGCATCTCGTCGCCGAGGGCGTACGAGACGCGGCCGTCCGGGAGGATGACGCGCAGCCAGAAGCCCGTGCCCTGGCGGCCGTCGACCGCGAACGTCTCGCCGCGGTGCGCGGTGTAGATCACGCGCGAGGAGATGCTCGGGCCGCTGCGGAGCTCGGCGGCGTCGACGACGACGCGCGCGAACGCGTCCGCGGCCTCGGCGGCCCGGGCGGCGCCGGGCGCGGCGACCGCGACGGCCGGCCCGACGAGCGCGAGCGCGAGCAGGAGCGCCGAGGGCCTCATCGCTGCGCCCACTCGCGAAGGACCTCGACGATCGGATCTTCGCGCGGGAAGATCGCGCGGGGGTGGTTCTGCCCCGTCGGCCGCACGTAGAGCGGCGCGGTGAGCACGTCGCGGCTCATCACCAGCGTCACCGCCTGGAGGTTGCCCTGGGCCGCGCCCCCCGGGTTCAAGAGCGCGCGGTTCGTCGGGCGATCGCCCTCGCACGGGATCGGCTCGTGGTCGCGGATCGCCATGCCGCTCACCGCGCTCGGGTTGAAATGGCAGCCGTTCGCGGCGTCGCCCGCGGCGGGATCCCCCGGACCGCACCGCTTCGCCATGAGCAGCTCCGGCTCGACGCGGCAGAAGAAGAAATCGGCGTCGAACTGCTCGTCGGGGACCACGAAATTCGGCCCGGGATCGACCGTCGTGCAGCCCGCCGCTCCGAGAAGCAGCAGCGCGGCGAGCACCTGGCGAGCCGGCGCCCGCCCGCTCTCTGGCTGATGCCGTACGGGCACGCGCCGACGATAAACGCGACCGCGTGGCACTGTCCATCCGATCGCCGATCTCGGGCGGCGTTCCGGGCCGCGTGTCCGGTCGACCACGCGCCGCGGATCGGCGGACGCGACCGCGGCGCGGCGTGGGACGAGCCCGAGACTACGAAATGTCGAGAATCGTTTTCCTAAGTCGCCGAGGCCATTTGCGCGCGAACATGGAACGTGCCGTGCGAGATGTGGCGCCGATGCCTCCACCGTTTTGGGTTGATTCAGCGGGACCGATCCGAATAGAAGTTTTCCGCACCCCGAGGAATGTCGTAGCTTGCCTTACATGTAGGGTTCAGCTGGCCCGAAGCCCCCTCGGAGAGTAAGGAATGAAGCTCACCCCCTGGTACCTTGCAGCGCTCGCTCCCATCGCCATCGCCGGTTGTTCGGGCGCGCTCATGGGCCATGTTGCTGTCCTCGCTGTCACCGTCGGAATCTTCATCGGGACCCTGTCGCTCGGGCGCGCGCACGCGCAGCCCGCGGCGTCGCCCGAGGTCGCCCAAATCGACAAGGCCTGAGGCCCGTCGGAGGGAGAGGCCTCTCCCGCCGGCGCGCACGACGAACGGCCAGACCGGTCCAGCGACGACGGCGGCGGTCCGGAGAGCCCCGGCCTCGAACCCATGACGATGCCCCGCCGTTCCGTCCTCGCCGTCCTCGTCTCGCTGGCGCTCGCCGGCTGCGACAGCCCCGGCTTCCGCACGCGGGGCCCGCAGCGCGCGCAGCCGACCTCCGAAGCTCCGGCGCGCCGCGCGCCGTCGCAGAACGGGACCGGGCAAGGCAGCTCGCGCTCGCCGTCGCGCAGCGCCCCTTCGAGCACGACCGCGCCGTCGTTCCAGCCGGCTCCGGCCCCCAACCCGCTGCCGCCGCCGCCGCCGCCGCCGATGTCGGGCGCCGGGCACTCCTGATCCGCGCCCCACGAGGCCGATGATCGCGTAATGTCCTCTTCTGCGTTCGAGGGGCTCGACCCCGCCGAACCGTTGGAAAGGAGAACGATCATCGATGGTGACCCGCGACCGCCTCAAGGAGCTCGACGAGTTCACCCTCGCCGACCTCGAGGCTGTCCGACTCGTCCTCCGGGGTGACTCGGTCGTCGACTGGCATCGCCTGAACTTCCAGGACGAGCAGGAGATCCGCGAGTTCTGCATGGCGCAGGAGCTCCACCCGGACGAGCCCGCCGATCGCGCGCGGATGAACGCGATCAAGACCGAGGCGATCAACTACCTCCGGCGTCACTTCGAGTACCCGATCCCCAAGCCGGTCGAGCAGGCGAGCATCGAAGAGCTCTTCTTCCTCGCCGCGGGCCGCGGGCACCGTCAGACGTGCGCGTGCACGATCCTCAAGTGCATGCACATCATCCATCACCTGGACGGCCGCGAGCTGCTCTTCATGCTCCCGATGTCCGACCAGGAGATCTTCCACGTCGTCGAGGAGAAGGTCTACCGCGTCATCGGGAGCATGCTCGCCGAGGGCTTCCCGATCACCGAGTTCGTCGGCGGTCGGAAGAACAAGGACTCGCTCTACACGAAGCTCCTGTCGAAGCGGGACGCCGCGACCGCGCAGGTCTTCGACAAGCTGCGCTTCAGGATCGTCGCGCGCGAGCGCGAGGACATCATCCCGATCCTCCAGTACCTGACGAAGAAGCTCTTCCCGTTCAACTACGTCGTCCCCGCGCAGAGCATCAACTCGATGTTCCACTTCAAGCGGTTCTGTCAGAAAAACGACCACTTGAAGAAGTTCCTCAGCGAGATGCAGGCCGGCCGCGACGAGGACTACACGCCCAGCGACAACGTCTTCTCCGCCGACAACTACCGCGTCATCCACTTCGTCGTGGACATGCCGGTGCGCCTCCCGCGCAAGCTCCTCGAGCGAGCGCCCTCGACCGCGTGGGCGCTCGGGCCCGTCGTCTTCGTCATCTGCGAGTTCCAGGTGATCGATCGCGAGACCGAGGCCGCGAACGAGCAAGGCGAGGCGTCGCACGCGAAGTACAAGGAGCGGCAGAAGAAGGCGGTGATGCGGCGCCTGCAGCTCGGGATGCGCGAGATGAAGACGCCGCGGCGGAGCGACGAGCCCCCCGCCCCGGTCAGCCGGCGTCCGGAGCGGACCGTCCCGCCGCCCGCGCCCGAGCGAGACGCGACCGACCGGGCGCGCGACAGCCGCCGCCGGCCGGGCCCGCGCAGCCAGCGCTGACGGCGCGCCGTCAGTCCGCGCGCAAGAAGCGCAGGATCACGGGCAGGAAGAAGACGAAGCTCGCGATCGCGAGGCCGGCGCACGTGATCGCCAGGCCGACGGCGAACGTCTTCGAGTCGTACGTCGTCAGCGCGCGCTCGTAGAGCGCGACGTCCGGCGACCGCCTCCTCCGGAGCGACGCGAGGTCCTGGCGCAGCTCGAGCTGCCGCCAGAGCACCTTCACGGCGTACCCGGGCGTCTCCCAGACCTTCGCCGGCGGCGGCGGGAACCGCGCGATCAGCGCGGCCGGATCGGGAGGCGGCGCCGCCGGGACGTGCGCGGCCACGCGCGCGCCGGCCGGCGCGGGTGGGCTCGGCGGAGCCCCGGGGAGCGACGGCGGGCTCTCGGGGGACAGCGAGGGGCCGCTCTCGGGAGGACCGAGGAGCGAGGGGCTCGGCGGGGCCCCGGGGAGCGACGACGGGCTCTCGGGGGACAGCGAGGGGCTGCTCTCGGGGGCCCCCGACGCAGGCGCGAGGCGCGGCGAAGACGGCGGAGGGAGCGCGAGGTCCGGCACCGACCCCGGCGCGGGCGGCGCGCCCGGGATCGAGCGCGGCGTGTTCGCCGTGTGCGACGAAGGCAGGTCGAGCTCGAGGGCCCCGTGCGGGACGTCGTCGGCGAAGGGATCGTCGTCGCCGAAGGCCATCCCTCCGCCCGCGTACGCGCTCGGACCGCTGGCGTGGCTCGCCATCGAACCTCCACGGGAGATGTCGAGGCCGCCGCCGAGGTCGTCCCAGCCGCCCGGATCCGCCGCGGGTCCGCTGGGTTGGCGGCCGCAGCTCCGGCACGGGGCCCGAGGGTCGGAGACCGCGCTCTTGCAGAAGGGGCAGACGCTGCTGCTCATCGGGGGGCTCCGGCGGGGCGCCAGGACGCGCCACGACCACAATACGCTATCCGACGGGCCGTCGTCGCTTCGCATTTCGACGCCGCTCGACTACGGTCCGGCCGAATGAGGCTCTACGGCGCAAAAGTCGCCCCGATCGCGCAGGAGGTCGTCCGGTCCCTCGTCACGGCGAAGGACATCGAGACGGAGGCGCAGCGGGAGGTCGTCGCGGACGTCGAGGCCGTGCTCAAGAGCTACCTCGACACCGAGCGGCTCGTCGACGACAAGACGCGGGACCTCCTCCAGCGGACGGGCCGCGGGACGTCGGAGTTCAGCAGGGTCCGTCAGCAGGTCGCCGAGCACCACGGCATCAAGGTCGGCGACGACGCGCTCTGACCTCACTTGCTCGATCAGGTGGTGGAGATGCTGCTCCACTCGGCCCACGTCGACGAGGTCTTTGCTGAAGACGTCGAGCTCCGGCGCAAGATGGCGCCCATCTTCAAGCGGTACATGGCCGCCGACTCGGAGCTCGAGGCGGAGGTTCGCGCGCAGCTCAAGCACGTGAAGGAGGGGACTTCGCAGTGGGACATCGAGTATTCCCGCGTACTCGAGGCCGTGAAGCGCAAGCGCGGCCTGTCGTGACCCGGCGTGGGCCGAGCCCAGCCACGCTGGGCGCTGTCCACGTCCGACGTCGACGTGGCGACGGCCGCCGCGCGAACCGACGAGGTGCCCCGTGCGGAGCATGACGGGCTTCGGCGTCGGCGAGAGCGTGCTCGCGCGCGGCGAGGCCGGCCCCGCCCGCGGCGACAAGATCACCGTCGAGATCCGCGCGGTCAACCACCGCTTCCTCGACGTCCGGGTCCGCGTCCCGAGCCAGCTCCCGGACCTCGCGAGCGTCGTCGAGGCGCTCGCCCGCGAGCGCCTCAACCGGGGGCGCTTCGACGTCAACGTCCGGCTCGACGGCGCCGTCCTCGGCGCGATGGTCATCGACCAGGAGCGCGCGCGCAGCGTGTTCGCGGCGCTGAGGTCCCTGCGGGACGAGCTCGCGCCCGACGCCGACGTCCCGCTCACCCTGCTCGGCGCGGTGCCGGACCTCTTCGTCCCGTCGATCGAGCGGGAGGGCCGCGCGCTCGACGCCGCGCTCGCCTCGGCGTTCGACGGCGCGCTGAAATCGCTCGACGCGATGCGCGTCCGCGAGGGCATGTCGCTCGCCGAGGATCTCGTGCGCCGCCTCGGGACCATCCGGCGGCTGATGCTGGCGATCACCGCCCGCGCTCCTTACGTCGTCGAGGCCTACAAGAAGCGCCTCAAGGAGCGCGCCGAGCGCCTCCGCGCCGCGGCCGACGTCGAGATCGACGCCGGCCGCCTGGAGCAGGAGCTCGCGCTCTTCGCCGATCGCATCGACGTCGCCGAGGAGCTCACGCGACTCGAGAGCCACTGCGCGCATTTCGAGAGCTTGCTCCCCGGGGTCGAGGCGGTCGGGCGGCGGCTCGATTTCCTGCTCCAGGAGATGGCGCGCGAGGCGAACACGATCGGGTCGAAGGGGCAGGACGTCGCCATCGCGCACGCCGTCGTCGAGCTCAAGGCCGAGATCGAGCGGATGCGCGAGCAGGTGCAGAACGTCGAGTGAGGCGGGGCCTCCGTGGCTCCGCGCGCGCCCGCCGCCGGTCGGACGGCGCCCCGCGTCGGACGATCGCGCGCGCGGGGACGCGGGGATACGGGAGATTCCCGTCGTTTCGATGGACTCGATGCATTAGGATGACGGCCCCACGATGAGCGATCCCTTCTTGCTCCTCATCCTCTCGTCGCCGAGCGGCGCCGGGAAGACGACGCTGACGCGCAGGCTTCGCGAGAAGTTCCCGACGCTACGGTTCAGCGTCTCGCACACGACGCGCAAGCCGCGCGCGAACGAGGCGGACGGCAAGGACTATCACTTCATCGACCGCAAGCAGTTCGACGAGCTCGTCGAGCGCGAGGCGTTCCTCGAGTGGGCCCACGTCCACGAAAACTGCTACGGCACGTCGCTCGCCGAGATCGAGCGCGCCAAGTCGGATCCGAACTGCGGCGGCATCATCTTCGACATCGACTACCAGGGCGCCCGCCAGATCCGCGCGAAGGTGCCCGAGGCGGTCTCGGTCTTCATCCTTCCGCCGTCGATGATCGAGCTCGAGCGCCGCCTCCGCGGCCGCGCGAGCGACAGCGAAGAGGTCGTGCGAAAGCGCTTCGCCGTGGCCCACGTCGAGATCGAGCACTACGGATTCTTCGACTACCTCGTGGTGAACGACGACGTGGAGAGCGCGTTCCGCCACCTCGAGGGGATCATCCTCGCGGAACGTTCCCGTCGCGTCCGCCGCGCCGAGCTCGCGGAGCGCCTGCTTCGGGCCGGCAAGCTCTGAGACCGACAGCGCGCGCTCGCTCGGACGGGCCACGCGAGAGCCCACAGCAACGGGCGTGACAGCGCCAAGCGCGCGAGATTCCGCGCGCGGGGATGCCGCCGGGCGATCCGCCTGGATCGCGCGCCGTCCGAGGCGTCGCGGCCGCAGCCCGACGCGCCGGAGCGGCCCCGGACGTCGCGGCGCGCGCGGTCAGGCCTTCGGCGCGGCGTCCGACGCGGCGAGGTCTTGCCCGTCCCGAGACGCCGCGGCGTCCGCGAGCTCGCCGTCGACCGGCGCGGCGTCGGCGGGAGCGCCCGCGTCGGCCCCGCCCTCGGCCGTCGACGCGTCCGCGCCCGCCGCCGCCGCCGGCTCGAGGACCGGCTCGACCGGCACGTCGGCCGTGACCGGCCGCTTCCCTCGCCGCGACGTCAGCATGTCGATCGCCATCAGCGCGACGCCGACGCAGATCGCGATGTCGGCCACGTTGAACGTGGGCCAGTGGTCGGTCACGACGTGCCGCGGGTAGTACTTGCCGATGAGCTCGTTGAGCGACTTGATCCAGTCGGCCCGGTAGTCGATGAAGTCGATGACGTAGCCGTACCGGATGCGGTCGAAGACGTTGCCGAGCGCGCCGCCGAGCACGAGCGGGAGCCCCCACTTGAGGGCGTGCTGCCGGGGCTGGAGCCGCCGGTAGAGCGTGACGATGAACGCGATCGCCGCGACCGAGACCAGGAGGAAGAACGGTCGGCGGACGTTCTCGCTCTCGCCCTGCAAGAGACCCCACGCGCCGCCCTTGTTCTTGGCCAGCACGAACATGAGGTGGTTCTCGATGACCGTGATGTACCCGGGGTAGTCGGCGAGCTTCTTCTCCGCCCAGAGCTTGGTCCCGACGTCCGAGACCAGCGAGACGATCGACACCACGGCGAGGAACGTCGGCGACGGTCGCGGCCCGAGGATCGTCTCGGGGATCGCCTCCGCCGTGCCGGGGGGGCGGCCGAGGCGCTCGACGCCGGGCGCGATCGGCGGCTCCTCCGCGATCGGCGGCTCCGCGGGCGCTCCAACGGCCGCGGCCGCGTCGGCGCCGCCCGCGGCGCTCGTGTCCGCCGGCGCCTCCCCCGACGCCGTCCCCTCCGCCTCGGTCGTCGCGGTCGTTTCGGCCTCGTCGGGCGCTGCGTCTTGGCTCGAGCTCTCGTTCATCGAAGTTGCGCGGATGTTCAGCCCCGGGAGCTTCTCGACGACGGAGCGAGGGTGCCTCGACTCTGGGCGCGTTCGGAGAGGGGGAAGAAACGAAGCGCGAACCCTACTCAATCCCGGTCATCCTGTCACGTGCAAGCCCCTCACCACGCCTCGGCCCCGCCGCGGGAGGTCGCAGGCGCGCCGGCGTTTCGTTCGCGGCGCGCTTGTCTCGCGGCGCGCCACCTGTCTATATGTTCAGGGGCGCCGCCGGCCGACGCAGGCGGGGACCAGGGAGCAGCATCGAGATGAGCAAGCGCGGAAACAAGGTCGCCGCCCCGTGGGAGTCGGCGCGCGGCGTCGACGCCGTGCTCGAGCGCTGGCTCGAGAGCAAGGTCGTGCGCCCTTGCGTGATGGCGGACGAGACGATGCCCGGCCGGGCGGCGCGGACGGTGCCCTTCCCGCGGACGCTCCCGACGCCCCTCGCGTTCGCGCTCCGCGGACGCGGCGTCGAGGAGCTCTACGACCACCAGGCGCGCGCGTTCGAAGCGATCCGCGGGCAGCTCCCCCGCCCCGTCCGCGGCGTGGTCATCGCGACGCCGACCGCGAGCGGCAAGAGCTACTGCTTCCACCTCCCGGTCCTCGCGACCCAGCTCGAAGACCCCGACGCGCGCGCGCTCTACGTCTACCCGACGAAGGCGCTCGCGCGCGACCAGGAGGCGAGCCTGCGCGAGCTCATGCGCGCGGCCGGGCTCGATCGGGGCGCGGTCGTCTACGACGGCGACACCTCGGGCGACGCGCGGCGCGCCGCGCGCGAGCGCTCCGGCGTCGTGCTCACCAACCCGGACATGCTCCACGCCGGGATCCTCCCGCACCACACCGCGTGGGCGCGCACGTTCCAGAACCTCCGCTACGTCGTCGTCGACGAGCTCCACACGTACAAGGGCGTCTTCGGCTCGCACGTCGCCGACGTGATCCGGCGATTGATGCGCGTCGCGCGCTTCCACGGGTCCGAGCCCGTCCTCGTCGGCGCCACCGCCACGATCGGCAACCCGCGCGAGCACGCCGCGCGGATGTTCTCGATCGCGGAGGACGAGCTCGCGGCGATCACCGAGAGCGGGGCGCCCGAGGGCGATCGGCGCGTCTTCCTCTACAACCCGCCCGTCGTGAACGCCGAGCTGGGCATCCGGGCGAGCTACGTGAAGCAGGCCGTGATGCTGGCGACGGACCTGGTGAAGGCGCGCGTGCCGACGATCGTGTTCGGCCAGTCGCGCAACACCGTCGAGGTCATGCTGCGCTACCTCCGCGACAAGGTCGCGCCGGACGTCGACGCCTCGAAGGTCATGGGCTACCGCGGCGGCTACCTCCCCGAGCAGCGCCGCGAGATCGAGCGCAAGCTCCGCGACGGAGAGATCCTCTGCGTGGTCGCGACCAACGCGCTCGAGCTCGGCATCGACATCGGCGCGCTCGACGCCGTCGTGTGCGCCGGCTACCCGGGCTCGGTCGCGGCCACCTGGCAGCGCTTCGGCCGCGCCGGCCGCCGCAAGGGCACGAGCATCTGCGTGCTCGTCACGTCGAGCGCCCCGCTCGACCAGTACCTCGCCCGCGAGCCGGCCTACCTCCTCGGCGCGCCGGTCGAGGAGGCGCGCGTCGATCCGGACAACCCGGAGATCCTCGTGCAGCACCTGAAGTGCGCGGCGTTCGAGCTCCCGTTCAAGCGCGGCGAGCGGTTCGGCACGCTCGACGAGGCGAGCACCGGCGCGGCGCTCGAGTTCCTCGAGCAGCACCAGGTCGTGCACGAGAACGCCGGGACCTTCCACTGGGCCGCCGACGCGTACCCGGCGAACAACGTCTCGCTCCGGAGCATCGGCTGGGACAACGTCGTCATCATCGACGCCGAGCACGACAAGACCCTCGCGGAGATCGACTGGCGCGGAGCGCACACCATGGCGCACGCGCAGGCCATCTACCAGCACGACGGCGAGTGCTGGCAGGTCGAGCGGTTCGACTACGACAACCACAAGGCCTTCGTCCGCAAGGTGAAGCCCGACTACTGGACCGACGCGATGACCTACACGACGGTCAACGTCCTCGAGGAGTTCGGCGCGGGCGTGCTCGTCCCGCTCCCGGAGGGCGCGCCGGGAGCGGAGACGCCGTCGCCCGAGTCCTGGCCGGCGGGCTGGGGCGAGGTGTCGGTCGTCGAGAAGGTCGTCGGCTACAAGAAGATCAAGTTCTACACGCACGAGAACGCCGGCTACGGAGACGTCCGCCTCCCCGAGATGCAGATGCACACGACGGCCGTCTGGCTCACGGTGCCGGAGGAGGTCTGCCAGCAGATCCCCGAGGGCCGCGCCGCCGCGGTCGACGCGCTCCGCGGCGTCGGCGCGGCGCTCGAGACCGTCGCGACGCTCGCGTTGATGTGCGATCCGCGCGACCTCGGCGCCACGCTCGGCGACGCGGGCGCGGCGGCGGACGCGCCCGCGTCGCCCGGAGGCGACGACGCGGCGCCGACCGTCCCGCGGCGCGTCCGCGGAGGTCCGTCGGCGGGGTACAACCCGACGCTCTTCCTCTACGAGCACACGCCGGGCGGCATCGGGCTCTCCGAGCGGATCTTCGCGCAGCGCGATCTCCTGCTCGCGCGCGCGCTCCGCCTCGTCGAGGGCTGCCCGTGCGTCTCTGGCTGTCCGGCCTGCGTCGGCCCGGCGATCGACCCCCCGCCGCCGCGCGGCACGGGCGCGGAGAACGGTGAGCCCCCCGTCGCGCCACAGCGTGCGAGGGTGAAACACGCGACCGGGCGCAAGGCGATCGCGATGGAGCTCATGCGCCGCGCGCTCGGCGGGATCAGGGCGATCGCGATCGGCTGAGCCTCGGCGACGCCCCTCCGCTCCGGCGTCGTCGCGATCCGCGGGCGCGCGCGCGCGACGTGGCGGCGCGATCGTCGATCGATGGACGCATGGAATCGCCCGTGCAGTCGGCCGAAAACATGTTGGTACTCAGGCATATAGGTATCGCGCTCGGGCTCGTTGTCGTGGCTTGCTCGGGATCGTCGTCTCCGGTGCCCGGCTCCTCGGAGGAGCGCAACTCGGTGAGGGTGCCTCCCTTCGGCGGCAACGAGAGGACGCCGAGCGCGCCGACGCGCGAGGTCCCCGACCAGAACGTCGAGGCGCCGGGCGCCGCCGACAAACCGGACGCGTCGGCCCCCGAGCAGCCGGAGTGCGCCGAGGAGGTCGAGCCGAACAACGACGCCGCCACCGCGACCGAGTTCACCGGCTGCATCGTCGGCAAGCTGTCGAGCTGGACGGACACGGACCACCTGAAGATCACGGCGCCCGAGGACGTGACCGACATGATCATCGATCACGTCGAGACCCCGGGCACGATCAACTACTCGGTCACGATCCCGTCGGGCGGCGGCGGAGGCAGCGGATCGAGCAACTTCAACATGTCGTTCACCGACAAGGCGCCCAAGACGAAGATCCGGGCCGGCCAGACGTACCTCTTCGTCCTGAAGTGGGAGGGCGGCGGTCCGGGGGGCGGCGGCGCCGGCAGCGTCAACGAGCAAAGGCCGTATTCGATCCGCGTGACGTTCGAGTGAGCCCGGCGAGGGCCGCGCCGCGCCGACCGGCTCGTTTTCGGGCCGGAACCACGTGCCCCGGGGCCGGTTAGCGCGTACGCTCCTGGCGTGACCTCCGCGAAGAGTCGGCTCTTGACCTTGCTCTTCGGGCCGCTCGCCTTCGGGATCGTCGCGGCCTGCTTCTCGGGGACCGGCCCGGCGCTCCTGCCGGAGGGCGACGCCGGCGGCGGCGCGATCGACCTCGAGGGCGACGCCGGCTTCGTCCGCACCGACGCGGACATCGGCGACCCCTTCGCGATCGACGGGCTCACGCCGTCGCACGGCCCGTTCAACGGCGGCACGCGGACGCGGATCGACGGGCGGGGCTTCTCGCCGTCGCTGCGCGTCTTCATCGGCGGCGTCGAGGTCGAGGCCGGATCGCTCCTCGCGAGCGATCCGAACCGCGCCGCGATCGTGACGCCCCCCGGACCGCCGGGCTTCGTCGACGTGAGGATCCGGGACGAGGCCACCGCGAAGGAGCGCGTCCTCAAGAACGGCTTCTACTACGACGCGTTCGTCCTGGTCCCGGACAGCGGCGCGACCAGCGGCGGGACGCGCGTCTCCATCACCGGCAGCGGCACGAGCTGGGGCCCCGGCACCACGGTGACGATCGGCGGCGTCGCGTGCAGGGACGTGGTCGTCGCCTCCGCGACGTCGCTCGAGTGCGTCACGCCCGTCGGCACGCCCGGCTCGAAGGACGTCGTCGTGACGCCGGCGGGGGCGCCGCCGATCCAGGCGCGCGACGCGTTCACCTACTCGGACTCCGAGGACGGCTACCGCGGCGGGCTGTCCGGCGGCGCGCTCTCGGGCCGCGTCAAGGTGCTCGCGTACAACCTCCTCGTCGGAGCCCCCATCCCGGACGCCTTCGCCATCGCCGGCGACGACCTCGCGACCGCGAAGATCGCGAAGACCGCGGCGAACGGCGTCATCGAGATCGACGGCGTGCCCGGCGACAAGGTCACCGTCACCGTCGCCGCCAAGTGCCACCAGCCCGTCACGTTCGTCGACGTCCCGGTCGACACGGTCACGGCGTACCTCGCGCCCGTCCTCGATCCGTCGTGCGGCGAAGGCGACCCGGTATCCATCCCTCCGCGGCAGCGCTACGGCGGCTTCATCGAGGGCCAGCTCGTCTTCCCGGGCGCCGGCGAGTTCGAGCGGGTCGGCTGGACGACCGTCCCTCTGCCGACCAAGCCCACCGAGCGCCGCGCCGCGTACGTCTTCGAGGCCGCGCCCTCGCCGAACGCATCGTTCGCGCTCCCCCCCGCGAGCTCCGCGATCACCCCCGCGACCCCCGGGAGCACCGGCTACGACTACTCGATCCTCGTCTTCCCCGGCAACGCGACGATCTACGTCGTGGCCGGGCTCGAGGACCGGAGCGAGACCCCGCCCAAGTTCGTCCCCTACGCGATGGGCGTCGCCCGCGGCGTCGCCGTCCCCGCGCAGTCGCGCGTGCAGGGCGTCGACATCATGATGGACGTCCTCTTCGACCACCAGGTCACCGTCGCCGCGCAGCCGCCCGCGCCCGGTCCGCGCGGCCCCGACCGCTTCGCCGCGTCGGTCGCCGCGACCCTCGGCTCCGCCGGCTACGCGATCCTCCCGCGCGGCACGCGCGCGACGGCGCTGCCCGCGCCGCCGACGATCCCGTTCGTCGGCGTCCCCGCGCTCGACAAGGCGATGGCCGGCGAGCGATACGTCCTCGGCGGCGTCGCGGCGACGGGGCCGTCGCTGCAGCTCCCGGCGAGCGTCGTGGCGCGCGTCCACACGACGAACGCGAACACGCCGGTCGCGCTCGGCGGCTTCCTCGGCGTCCCCGTGCTCGGGCAGCCCGGCTCGGGCGTGTGGAACGGCCGCGACGTCTCGCTCTCGGGCGCCGTCGGCCCGGCGGATCTCGCGGTGATGAACGTCGTGTCCGGCGCCGGTCTCGTGACGTGGACGATCGTCGCGCCCGGCGGCAAGACGTCCTTCACGGTCCCGGACCTCGCCGCGCTGCCGGGGCCCGACCCGGTCGGCCTGATCCCGGGCGCGATCGCGACGACCGTGTACGTCGCGCGGATCGAGCAGTTCCAGTACGGGCGCCTCCGATCCGGGCACCTCACCACGGGGTCGTGGAGCGCGTACGCGTTCGACAGCCTCGGCGGCGTCTACTGAGCCGAGCGTGGAGCGCGTGTCGGCGAAGACGGCGAAGCGGCGCTCGGCAGCGCCGGCGGCCCTGGCGGCGCTCTTGGCGGTCGCGAGCTCGTGCCGGTTCGATCCCGCGTACCGGGACTTCCCGGAGCCGACGGCGGTCGTGTGCACCGACGGCGTCGTCGAGTGCCGGGGCGGATCGCTGGTGCGCTGCGACCAGAACGCGATCGTCGTCCTCGACGACTGCGGCGCGCGCGATCAGGTGTGCGCCCCCGTGTTCCTGAAGTGCACGCCGTGCCTGCCCGGCGAGCGCACGTGCGACGGCGCGACCGTCCTCGAGTGCGACGCCGACGGCCAGAAGCGGTCCGCCGTCGAGACCTGCGACGGCGACGGCGGCTACGCCTGCCGCGGCGGGACCTGCACGCAGCTCTGCGACGAGGCGACGCGAAGGAAGTCGAACATCGGCTGCGAGTACTGGGCGGTCGACCTCGACAACGCCGTCACGTCGCAAGGCAACGCGGCGCTCCAGCAGTTCGCCGTCATCGTCTCGAACCCGCAGCCCGACCTCGCCGCGCGCGTCACGATCGAAGAGGACGTCGCCGCGCCGGGCGAGCCGGCGTCCGTGCGCACGATCGGGACGGCCAGCGTCGGCGTACGGCGGCTCGAGATCTTCAAGCTCGGCCCGAAGGAGGTCGACGGCTCGCCGCCCGACGATCCCAACGGCGGGACCCACACGGCGCTGACGCGCGGCGCCTTCCGCGTCCGGTCCGACGTGCCGATCGTCGCGTATCAGTTCAACCCGCTCGAGAACGTCAACGTGTTCTCGAACGAGGCGTCGCTGCTGCTCCCCACCGCGGCGCTCGGCGCCCAGGGCCGCGCGTACGTCGTCGCCGGCTGGCCGCAGACGATCGCCCGGAGCGAGAACCCCGACACCAATTTCGGGACCGACCTGCGCGCGTTCCTCACCATCGTCGGGACGACGCCCGACACGAAGGTCCGCCTCAAGACGACCGCGCGCGTGGTCCCGGGCGGGCCGTTCGCCGGCGGCATCGCCAAGGGCGCCGAGGTCGACGCGGTGCTCCAGCCCTTCGAGGTCCTCAACCTCGAGACCGGGGACTTCAACGCCGACTTCACCGGCTCGATCATCGACACGACCGCGCCGATCGCCGTCTACGTCGGGAGCGAAGCGAGCGACGCGCCGTCGTTCAGCACGCTCGCGTCGCGCGCGTGCTGCGCCGATCACCTCGAGGAGCAGGTGACGCCGCTCCGCGCCGTGGGAAAGAGCTACGTGCTCGGCCGCATGCCGAGCCGCTCGCGCGCGCTCGCGGCGGCCGGCGCGGTGATCCAGCCGTTCCCCGAGCCCGAGCTCTACCGCGTGGTCGCCGTCGCCGGCGGCCCGACCGTCGTGACCACGACCCTGCCCGCCCCGTGGAGCACGTTCACGCTGGACGGGGAAGGCGCGAACGCGACGATCCCGGCCGTCCAGGACTTCATGCTGAACGCCGACAAACCCGTGATCGTGGCCGACGTCCAGGTGAGCCAGGAGGCCTCCGGCGTGCCGCGCGGGCTGCCCGGCGGGGACCCGAGCCTCACGTTCGTGCCGCCCGCCGAGCAGTGGCGCAACGACTACATCCTGCTGACCCCGGACAAGTACGCGTTCGATTTCCTCGTCATCACGGCGCCGTTCAGCGCGACCGTGTACCTCGACGGCCTGCCGATCGACGGCAAGGTCTGCGAGACGGCGCCCGGCGACGGCCTCGACGAGGCGGCGCGCGGCGCGAAGGATCCGCCGTTCACGGTCTACCGCTGCCAGCTCTCCTTCCCGGTCGTCGACTCCACGCAGACCTCGCCGAACAACGTCGGCCCGGGCCGGCAGAACGACGGCGTCCACCGCGTCCAGTCCGACCTGCCCGTCGGGGTCCTCGTCTACGGCTTCGACTCGTTCGTGAGCTACGCCTACGCCGGCGGGACCGAGCTCGTCGACATCAACACGAACTGACCTGCGCCCCGGCGCGCGCGGGCGGAGCGGCGCGCGCTCAGCGGCTCGGGTACTTCAGCGGCGAGAGCTTCCACTCCGTGAGGAGCGGGATGCGCGCGCCCGGGCCCGACTGCCGGAGCGCGCGGGCGCAGTCCTCGGCGAGGAGGCGGCGCGGTCCGAACGGCGAGGCGTCCGACGCGTCCGAGTCCATCAGGAGCGTGGGGGTGTCGATCCCGTAGTCGTCCGGGTGCCCCGGCTCGTCGAGGATCACGTGACCGAGCTCGTGGGCGAGCGTCAGGCTGGTGCGCTGGGCGCGGACGCCCGCGCGATCGACGATGACGACGTTCCGCATGCTCGAGCCGTCGCTGCCGATGAACGACTCGCCGATTCGGCCGCCGCCCCCGAAGAACGGGATGACGATCACCTCGATCGTCCGCGGATCGCCGTCGTCGACCGCCTTGACGAGCGCGCGCTCCTCGAGCGTCCCGGCCACCGAGTCGGTGTCGCCGAAGTGCTGCAGGCCGTCGCTGAGATCGACGGCGCCGATGCTGACGCTCATCGTGGCGTCGGACGACGAGAGGAGCTCGGCGGTCGCGAGCTGGCCGTCCGACCGCCGGAGCGCGACGTCGACACTCGGCGCCGCGCCCGACGAGATCCGCGCGTTCTCCGAGATCGCGGCCTTGAGGCCGGCGCGCTCGGCGACGCGCGCCAGCTCGAGCGCGGCCTGGCGCGTCGACCATCCCCGCTTCGTCGAGAACGCGAGCGGCCGTCCCTCCACGCGGAGGCGGACCTCGCCGCCGCTCGCGGGCAGGCCGACGTCGTCGCCGAGCGCGACGAGGTACGGCGGAGGCGGGCTCACGACCTTGACGTCCATCTGGGCGACCGGGCCGAAGGTCATCCCGCACTGACCCCACGTGGCCGACGCGACGGCGAGCTCCTGCCGGAGCGCCGCGATCGCGCCCGCGTCGGTGCCGCCGACGGCGGGCGCGCCGCCGGGGCTGAGGCGCATCACGATCGGACGGATCGACAGGCGGTAGCGCCCGATCGGCCCCGCCGCCGTGCGACGGGGGCCGCCGACGCGGATCGCTTGGAGCTTCTTGCCCTTGGCGTCGCGCACGACCACCGCCCCGCCGACCTCGGCCTTGAGCGAGCGCGCCGCGACCAGCGCGTGCCGGCGATCGACGTCGTCGACGACGAAGCGGAGCGGCGCCGTCGCGAGGCAGCCGACGGCGGCGGTCGCGCCCTCGCCGCACGCCGTCGGGGAGAGCCGGAGATCGGCGGTCGTGTCGAGCGGCGCGCCGTCCGCCGCGACCGACTCGACCGTGATCGGCCCGAGCGACGCCCCCTCCGGGGAGGTGACGACGACGCGCAGCGCGTCGGGATCGTCGTAGGGCCGATCGACGTCGTCGAGATCGACGCGCGCGGGCGGCGTGCGCTGGAGCGAGGCTCGCTCGGCCGCCATGTCGACGGCGCGGTTCTGGCCGTCGCGCATGGTGACGCCGTGCACGTCGACGGCGACGCTCGTCTCGCGCCCGCTCGGCCACCGCGCGACGAGGACCGCGCGCCCCGGCGAGAGCCCCTGGATCTGCGCGCCTTGCGGGAGGCGCTCGCCCCAGCCGAAGAGCTTGCCGCTCGCGACGAGGCGCGTGTGCTCCCCTCCCCGCACGGGGCTCAGCGTCGCGCCGGCGAAGCGCGCGTCGAGCGTGACGAGATCGACGCGCGCCGCCGGGCCGACGAGCGGGCCCTCCCCGTCGGGCCGATCGTCGGCGTCGTCGTCGTCCCGATCGGCGACGAGCGAGAGGCGCTCGGTGATCGGCGGCGGCAGCGCGGAGCCGCCGAGCGCGCCCTCGGCGCGGACGTTCTTGGCGGCCTTCCCTTGCGCGCGCGCCGTCCCGTGGGCGGAGACGCCGCTCAGCGCCAGCGCGAGGATCGCGAAGAGGAGGCGGCCACGAGAGGACGATCGCCGCTCGTCGGACGCCGAGCGGCCGTGAAACTGCGGAGACAACCCAGGAAGTGTATTTGACGCGCGGCCCGCGAGCCAGCGGAGCGCGTCGATTCTTCGCGCTACTCGAGCCAGCCCCACTGGATCCAGCGGAGCGGCGTCTCCGTGACCACGACGAAATCGGACTCGCGATGGCTCGCGTGCGCGGCGCGCACGAGCGCCCCCCACGCGACGCTCGAGAGGCAACGCGAAGCGACGAGCTCGTCCGAGAGCTCGCGCGCCTTCTCGCGGGTCGCGGCGCGCGTCGGCCCCGAGGCGGCGTCCCAGAGCGCGGCGACCGCGAGCCCGCGGAGCTCGTCGCGCTTGGCGTTCAGCGCACAGTCGAGCAGCGCGCCCTTCATGTCTTCACGGCCGTGGTCGCGCGCGAGGTACGACGCGGCGCGCACGGAGAGCTCGTCCGCGAGCGGCTCGCTCTTCACGAGGCCCTCGAGCATCGGCTTGCAGCTGAGCGCCCGCGCGCGCGCCATGCGGAAGAGGAACGTGGTGTCGCGATCGGCGCTCGGCCGGTCGGAGAGGCGCGCCACGAGCTCGACCGTCGGGCGCGTCGTGGGCGGCGCGACGGGCGGGAGCGCGGGATCGACGCTCGCCTTGGTCTCCGAGAGCGCCCAGGCGACGAGCGCCCAGGCCGCGCGCGCGCTGGTCGGACCGACCTGCGCCTTCTGCGTCGCCTCGAGCAGCGGGCCCTCGTCCCCGGCCTTGGTCGCGACGTCCGCGAGGACGAGCCAGCGGCCGAGGTGACGCTCGGCGCCGCGAAGCACCGCCAGCGCCGGTCCGACGTGCACCGGGATCGGCGCGCTCCGGGCGAGCGGGACGAAGAGGTCCACGCACAGCGAGATGCGGTGGCTCTCCTTGATCATCGGGGCGATCGCCGTCAGGTGCGCGCCGTTCGACTCGCGGCGGCAGACGCGCGCGGTCTCGGCGCCGAACGCGAGGTGCGACTGCCGGCTGGCGGCGAGCTTGGCGAGCGGCGCGGCGAGCGACGCGTCGCGGCAGAACGAGGCGGCGCTGAGGGTCGCGTTGCCGCCGGCGTCGTCGGCGGCGAGCGCCGTCTTGAGGAGCGCCGGGAGGTGCTTGTCCTCGGCCTCGCCGAGCGTGCGGATCACGGCGCCGTAGAGCTCGCGGCCGTAGGAGCCGCGCCGCACCATGACCTGCGCCGCGTCGAGGAGCGTCGCCCGGAGCGCCGGGCTGAGTCGCGCGACCGCGCGCAGCGCTCCGCCGAGCTTCACCTCGCTCGTGGGCTTGCGCTTGAGGGCGGCGTCGAGCTCCGCTTCGAAGCGGCCGCGCGTCGCCTTGTCGACGATCTCCGCGCGCGCGACCGAAGGCTTCTTCGGCGGCGCGTCGATGCGTTTCGCTTTGCTCGTCTGCGTCGCCATCCCCCGGGTTTCTCCGTGGAGCCGGATCCTGATTGCCGTTCACGGCACCCCGCTCCGTGCGCTCGGTCCTCAGGTATACCAGAGCGGTTCACCGGGTGGCCTTCGATCGAACGGGTCGATCGAAAAAAGGACAGGCCGCGCGGGATCGGCGCGCGGCGCGAGGATCGTGCTTGACCGCGGCTGAGTCTCGACGCTCGACGACCGCGCGATTCAGCCGCGCGCGATCGCGAGGCGGACGGCGTCGCCTTCGACGTCGACCTCGCGCGCGTCGGCGCCGAGGCTCGCTGGATCGTCGGCGTAGTCGACCCGGACGGCGAGGCACTCGGAGCCGATCGTCGCGTGGTTCGCGGCGACGACCCGGCGCGTGCGCTCGGTGCCCGAGATCGCGACCGAGATCCGATCGACGAAGTCGAGGCCCATCTCCTTGCGCGCGGCCTGGACGCGGCTCAAGAGCTCGCGGAGGTAGCCGAGGTCGCGGAGCGCGTCGTCGAGCCGCGTGTCGAGCACGACGACGCCGACGCGATCGCCGGCGGCGGCGTAGCCCTCCTTCGCGTCGAAGGCGACCTCGACGTCCTCGCGATCGAGGGCCACGCCCTCGACGGCGGCCCCCCCGCTCGCGAGCAGCGCCGCGACGAGCGCCTGGGCCTCGGCCGGGGACATCGCTCCCATCGACTTCTTCAGGTCCTGGGCCTGCTTGCCCATCCCCTTCTGCCCCAGGGTCCGGAAGTTCGGCTTCACCTTGTAGGTGACGTACTGGTCGGCGTCGGTGACGAGCACCTCGACGTTCAGGACGTTGAGCTCGTCGGCCACCATCGGCAGGTACGGAGTGAGGCGATCGGCCAGCGTGGCGTCGGCGAGGATCAGCTTCGCCACCGAGAGGGGCTGGCGGACCTTCAGCTTCGCCTGGGTGCGGACCTGGAGGCCGAGGCTGACGAGGTCGCGCACCGCCTTGATGGTGCGCGAGAGCCCCGCGTCCACCAGCGACGCGTCGGACGACGGCCAGCCGGCGAGGTGGACGCTCTTCGCGTCGGCGTTCGCCTGCCCCTTCACGACGAGGTTCCGCCAGATGGCGTCGGCGAGGTACGGCGTGAACGGCGCCATGACGCGCGCGAGCGTCGACAGGCTCTCCCAGAGCGTCTCGTACGCGGCGCGCTTGTCCGCGCCGAGCTCGCCGCCGGCCTCGAGCGGCGCCCAGAAGCGGTCGCGCGACCGGCGCACGTACCAGTTCGAGAGCGCGTCGACGAACGACGTGATCCGCCCGGTCGCCGTGTAGAGGTCGTAGGCGTCGAGGTCCTTCGTGACCGCGTCGACGAGCAGGTGGAGCTCGGAGAGGATCCAGCGGTCGATCTCGGAGCGCTTCTTCGGATCGCTCGCGGGCGAGGACGGATCGAAGCCGTCGATGTTCGCGTAGATGGTGAAGAACGAGTAGACGTTCCTCAGCTTCACGAGCGTCTCCTTCTGGAGCGCGCGGACGTTGGAGAGCGAGTGCCGCGTGTTCGACCACGGCGGGTTCGACGCGAAGAAGAACCAGCGGAACGCGTCGGCGCCGGGCGCCGGCGTCGTGGGATCGACGATCGAGATGCGCTCGGCGCTCGGCAGGCGCGGCACCTCGACGGGCTTGACGTCCTTCGTCGCGGTGGGCGCGGCGCCGACGGCGGCGCGGTCGCGCTCGTGCAGGACCACGACGCGGCGGCGCAGCTTCTTGTGCGGCTGGATGGTGAGGTCGCGCGACGCGCCCGCGGGGGCGCCGCTCGCCGAGGGCACGAAGACCCTGATCTTCGCGCCCTCCTGGAGGTCGAGGCCCTCCATGTCCTCGCGCGCGATGAACGCGACGCCCTCCTTGGCGGCGACGCCGTCGGCGTCCGCCGCGTCGAGGACGGCGAAGTCCATCCGGACCTCGTCGAGGATGACGTCCGGCGGCGTGTAGTTGCCCTTCGACTTCGACTCCTTCTTCCCCTCCTTGTCCGAGACGTGCCCGAGGACGATGCACGTCTTGTAGGGGTGCGGGATCGGCCGCGTCGGCGTGAGCCCATAGCGCGCCTGCGTCTCCTCGTCGAAGACGAGCGTCGAGATCATGAGCAGCGAGTAGAACCAGCCGCGCGTCTGGTCGATCGCCTCGCTGATGAAGTCGGCGGGGAAGCTCTTCTTGAAGTCGTCGGCGCCGCGGTGCGGGAAGCCCCACTGCGCGAACGGCATGCAGCCGGAGTCGAACCAGCAGTCGATGACCTCCGGCACGCGGCGGTAGGTCCCCTCCTCGCCCGGGTTCTGCCAGGTGACCTGATCGATCCACGGCTTGTGGACCATCAGGTGATCGCTGAGCGACGGGTCCTTCGCCTTGGCCTCGGTCCAGTGGTCGAACGCCTTCGGGTTCTTCGCGAGGATCTCGTCGATGCTCGCGGGCGCCTCCATCTTGCCGCTGGCGTCGTTCACCCAGACGTTGAGCGGGGTGCCCCAGTAACGCTCGCGCGAGAGCGCCCAGTCGACGTTGTTCGCGAGGAAGTCGCCCATGCGCCCTTCCTTGATGTGCTCCGGCAGCCACGCCACCGCGCGGTTGTTCGCGATCGCCTGATCCTTCCGCGACGTCGTGCGGATGTACCAGGCGGGGCGCGCGAGCTGGATCAAGGGATCGTTGTCGGAGCGCCAGCAGAACGGGTACGGGTGGCGGTAGGTCTCGGCGTGGACCAGGACGCCTCGCTCCTTGAGCTCCTCGGTGAGGTCCTTGTCGGCGTCCTTCACCCAGCGGCCCGCGTAGGTCTTGCCCGACGCGGCGCCCACCTTCGCCATCGCGTCGATGAACGTCCCGTCGGACTTCACGGCGCAGAAGATCCGCGCCTCGCCGCCGACGAGCTTGCGGTGGGCCTGGAAGTCGTCCTCGCCGAACGCGGGGGCGATGTGGACGATGCCGGTGCCCGCGTCGAGCGTGACGAAGTCCGCCGCGATGACGCGAAACGCGGTGTCGGGCACCGGCTCGCCCTCGGCCGAGGGCTCCGCGAACACGTCGAACGGCGGGAGGTACTTCTTCCCGACGAGCTCGCTCGCGCCGAGCGTCTCGACCACGGTGAGCGTCGTGCCGAGCTTCTTGGCGAGGCTTTCGACCAGGGGCTTCGCGACCACGAGCTCGCGCTCGAGCGCCTTCTTCGCCCAGCCCGCCTTGACCTTCTCGGGATCGCCCTTGACGACGGCGTACTCGAACTTCGGGTTCACCGCCGCGTACATGTTCGACGGCAAGGTCCAGGGGGTCGTCGTCCACACCGCGAGCGCGCGCTTCGCGGGCGCGTCGGCGAGCGGGAACGCGACGAAGACCGACGGATCGTCGACGTCCTTGTAGCCGAGGCCGACCTCGGCGGAGCTCAGCGCGGTGCCGCCCTGAGCCCACCACCAGACGACCTTGTGGCCCTGGTAGAGGAGGCCCTTCTTGAAGAGCTCCGAGAGCGCCCACCAGACGCTCTCGACGTACGAGCGGTGGTAGGTGACGTAGGCGCTCTCGAGGTCGACCCAGAACGCGACCCGGTCGGTGAGGTCCTCCCACTCCTTCGTGTAGCGGAAGACCGACTCGATGCACTTCTTCGCGAAGGGCTCGACGCCGTACTCCTCGATCGCGGCCTTGCCGTGGATGCGGAGCTCCTTCTCGACCTCGACCTCGACCGGGAGGCCGTGCGTGTCCCAGCCGGCCTTGCGCGCGACGTGGTAGCCGCGCATCGTCTTGTAGCGCGGGAAGAGGTCCTTGATGACGCGCGTGAGGACGTGGCCGTTGTGCGGGAGGCCGTTCGCCGTCGGCGGGCCCTCGTAGAAGACGAACGGCGCGCCGTCCGCGGTCCGCGCGAGCGACTCCTCGAAGACGCGCGCCTCCTTCCAGAACGAGAGGATCTCGCGCTCGTCGCGTGGGAAGTCGAGCTCGGGACGGACCTTGTCGAAGCGGGGCGTGGTCATCGGGATCGTGGGGCTGTCGGCGTGAGGGCGCGGCGGGGCCAGCGTTCTACCAGGGGAACCGAGCCTCTGGTAGCGTCGGCGCGTTCGGCCTCGTCCACGCGTCACGTGAACGTGCGCACGAAACGGTCGCCCTGCACGCTCCGCGCGCGCCCCTCACGCGCGGCGCTCGCTCGGCGCGCGGTGGCGCTGCGGCGCGCCTCGCGTCTGCGCCGCGTTCGCGGCGAGCTGGAGCGGGCGGGCGAGCGCCGCGCTCTCGCGCTTCGATCCGGCCGAGCGCGGGAGCCGGCTCTTCTTCGACGACTCGCTCGAGCTCGCTACGGACGGCTCGCCGCGGACGCGCCGCGCCCGCTCGTCGCGGCGAACCGTCCGTGGCGAGCTCCACGCGCCGCGCGCGCGCATGTACGGCTCGCGACGCGAAAGGCGAGCGCTCGCGTCGGCGCTCTTACGTCCACGCCGGCGCTTCGGCGGGGCTCGTCCGCCGCGTCCGCCGGCGACGACTCCGCCCGGTTCGGCGTCCACGCCGCCGCGGCGCGTGCGGACGAGCCCGCGGGACGCGACGCGAGGACGAGCCCGCGAGGTCTGGCGAAACGGGCCCGGGCAAGCGCGGGTCGGACGGGACGGACGACCCGTGATCGCGTGGGGGCGGGCGCCGCTCCTGGTGGTTCGTCGATCCAGTAGGTGCGTGTAAGGCCCGCCACCACCGACGCAGATCACCCTAAAAAGGGTGTCATTTCAAGGGTCGCGTCGTCGCGGCCGATGGAACACGCCGTGCTGGGTCCCGGTCGACCATGTCGTTCGTCCTTCCCGGCAACGCACGCCAGCTTCGCTTCACGGGCGAAGCGAAGGCGCTCGCCCCTGGGAGGAGCCACGACACGCCCGCGCATGGCGTGGCCGCGCTCGGCAAGCCGCGGGTACGACGGCCGCCGGCTCCGCCCGGCCCGATCCGCACGCCGGCTCCTCCGGCGGGCCGGCTCCACACGCCCGTCCCCGCGGCGACGTCGCGCGCGGCGCCGCCGGCGCCGGGCTACCCCCTGCCGACGCCGCCGGGGGGCGAGTTCTATCGCCACGAGGTCGTGCCCACGCCGTACGTCGGCTCGGTCCAGCCGCCGGTCGTCCGCCACAAGCTGGACAGCTTCGACGACGAGAACCCGACGATGGCGATGGACCGCGACGCCCTCGACGTGATGCCGGGCGGGAACGTGTTCCGCAACATGCGCCCGTCGCCGGCGAGCGCCGCGCCCATCCCGCATTTCCGGAGGGCGAGCCCGTCGAGCCCGGCGAGCGGGCTCGCCATGGAGCCCGCGGGCACGCGCTCGAGCGACGTGCGGATCGCCGCGGGCGGCGCTCCCCTCGCCGTCTGGCTCGCCGCCGCGATCCTCGCGGGCGTCCTCAGCTACTTCGTCGCGCCGGAGATCATGGCGCGCCTCGAGAGCCCCGCGCACGCCGCGCAGCACCCCTGAAGCCCGCGCGCGAACGCGAGGCCGCGCGCGCGTGGGAAGCGCCGGGCGCGATCGCTTCGTCGCAGACCGCGACGAAGCGAAGCGACGAGCAGCGCCGGACGAAGCGAAGCGACGACGCGCGCGCACGCCGGAACGAAGCGCACGAGCGTCCGGAGCCCGAGGCGCCGAACGAAGGCTCGCCGGGCGGGCGCGCGTTCGAAGCGCGCGCCCGCGAAGGCGCGACGCTCGGCGCACCTACATGAGGATACTAGGTGCGCGGGATCCCTTTGGATCCGGTATTTCGCGGAGTTGCCGTTCGGACCGTCGGCGATCCAGATCAGCCGCGTCTTTCGGGCGATCGAGGCCCGCGCGGAGGTGATCCTACATGGTCCGCGCGTTGGTCCGACGGCTGCAATGGAGTCCTTCAACGCTGCGAACGCACGCAGCCAAGGAGCTCGACGCCGACATGAAGACCCCCTCCCTCCTCTCGCTCTCCTCCGCCCTCGTCCTCGGGAGCATGCTGGCGTCGATCGGATGCAGCACGCCCGTCCTCCAGCCGTTCGAGGAGGAGTACTACGAGGACGAGGACGACAGCTCCTCCGCGTCGAGCAAAAAGAAGAAGACGAGCACCAATCAGACGACCAGCGAGGACACGACCTCGGGCAACACGGACACGACGCCCCCGCCGGCGGACACGACGCCCCCGCCCGACGAGACGCCGACCGATCCGATGGAGTGCTTCGATCAGTGCGCGGCGAGCGGCCCCGCGGCGCAGTACTGGAGCTGCTCGGAGACCTGCCAGAACCAGCAGTGCGACGACAACTGTTGGTTCCAGTCGTGCGGCGGCGCGCAGGAGCAGGCGTGCATGGACGCCCTCGACGCCTGCGACGCGCAGTGCGGCAACCCCTTCGGCCAGGGAGGCGGCTTCTGATCCCCTGCGCGGCCTCGTCCCCTGAAGCTCGCCGCGGCCGCGGCTCGGCCTCTCGGACGCGCCTCGACGGCGGAGCCCGAGGCGTCAGGCGCCGATCTTGAACGAGTCCTTCGCCTGACGGATCGCGCCGAGCGCGTCGGAGGGCGAAGCGGAGGCCGGGACGCCGAGCGTGGCGCGGATCTCCGGCGACGACGTCCGGAGGAACGGGTTGTACGTGAGCTCGTCGCCGATCGTCGCGCCCATCGTGGGGCGCCCCTCCTTGCGGAGCTGCGCGGCCCGCGCGCGCGCCCGAGCGACGGCCGCGTTCGCGGGCTCGACGTGAGCCGCGAACCGCAGGTTCGACTCGGTGTACTCGTGTCCGCAGTAGACCCGCGTGCGAGGGTCGAGCGCCGCGAGCTTCGACAGCGACGCGTGCATCATCGGCGGATCGCCCTCGAACAGGCGCCCGCAGCCGCCGACGAAGAGCGTGTCCCCCGTGAAGACGACCGGATCGTCGGGCTCGCGGGTCACGACGTACGCGACGGCGCCGAGCGTGTGCCCCGGGATGTGGAGCACGCGGACGCCGAGGCGGCCGATCTCGAACGTCTCGCCCTCCTGCAGGTACTGCGTCTGTCCGGGGATGCGCCCGCGATCGCTCGCGTGGCCGTAGACGCGATCGATGCCGAGCTTGGCGCGCACCTCCTCGTTCCCGCCGACGTGGTCGTAGTGGTGGTGCGTGCTCAGGATCGCGACGATGCGCACGTCCTCGCGGCCGTGGTTCGCGAGCGCGCTCAGATCGCGCCGGCTGTCCTGCGTGCCCGCCCCCTGGTCGATGGCGGCGAGGACAGGCCCCGCCTCGGAGGCGTCGACGATCGCGGCCTCCTTCGTCTCGCGGCACACGAGCAGGTAGGCGTAGTTGTCCGAGAGGCAAGGAATCGAGACGATGCGCATCGTGTCTCCGGCGAGCCGCCCACGGCGGGCGGAGCTCGCGCATCCTACACGCTGTCCCCGCGCCCGGCCTCGGCTTCGCGACGAACCGCGGGGCGGCGCCGGCGTCGCCCCGCGATCGATCGTCGCTCACTTCCCGCCGCCCGATCGGGCGTAGGCGCGGTTGAGGCACGAGGGGCCGCAGGCGTACGGAGGGACCTCTTTGACGTCCTTCGCGAGCTGGCGGTAGAGGCGGGCCATCTCGTCGAACTTCTCGCCGCGCGTGATGGCGGTCTTCTCCTCGGGGTCGGCGGCGAGGTCGTAGAGGCGGAGCGACTCTTCTCTCCCGTAGGCGACGATCTTCCACGTGCCGCGGACGACCGCGCGGCGCTTGTCGTTGTCGCTCGTCATCGGCAGGTCCAAGACGACGTCGCGCTCGGCCGGCGTCTCCTTGCCGGTCAGCTCCGCGACGAGGCTCTTGCCTTCGAGCTCGAGGACGCCGCCGTCCTTCGCCGGCGTCTTCGGGTCGACGCCCAAGAGCTCGAGGATCGTCGGCGCGAGGTCGATCGCGCTCCGCGGCGTGTCGATCCGCCTCGGCGGCACGCCAGGGACGACGAAGAACATCGGGACGCGGACGAGGTTCTCCCAGAGCTCGAACCCGTGCGCGAACTGCCCGTGCTCGCCGAAGGCCTCGCCGTGATCGGCCGTGACGACGATCACGGTGCGCGCGCCCCACGGCCTCGCCTCGACGAAATCGAGGAGCGCGCCGAGGTGGCGGTCGGTGAAGGTCACCTCGGCGTCGTACTTGTCGCGGAGCTTCGGGCCGTACGGCGGGATGCCGTCCTTCTCGTGCGAGACGTAGACGTCATGGGGATCGAGGAAGTGGAACCAGGCGAAGAACCTTTTGTCGTCGAGCGCCGGATCGGAGAGGAGCTTCGTCGCGAGCGCGACGTGCTCCGGGCTCGTGACGTTCGGATCGTTTTCGTTCTTGAAGACGATGTTGGGGACGATCTCGTAGGCGTCGAAGCCCTGCTCGAAGCCCGCGCCCTTGAAATAGCCGTGCGCGTGCGCCGAGATCGTCCGGACGCCGCTCGCCTGGAGCACCTCCGGGAAGAGCACGTTCTCGGGCGCGTACTTGCCGAAGAAGAAGCCGCTCCGCTTCATGCCGCTCGGGAGCCTGCCGCCGAGGAAGCCGCCGAGGCTCATCGACGTGTACGACGAGATCGCGTAGGCGCGCGTGTAGCTGACGGCGCGCTTCTCGAGGGCGGTGAGGCGCGGCGCGATCTCGCGCGGGTAGCCGCTCCACGGCATGTCGGCGCGGAGGCTGTCGATCGAGAGGACGAGGACGTTGTAGTCTGCACGCAGCTCCGGGCTCGCGGCCGGCGCCGCCGGGGCGGGCGAGCCGGAGGAGGCGTCCGCGTCGCGCGGCGCGCGCGCCTCACCCGAGGGCGGCGCGCTCGCGTGGGGCGACGTCGTCGCCGAGGCGCTGCGATCGCGCGACCTGTCACACGAGGTCGCGGCGGCGAGCAGCGCGATCGAGGCCGCGAGCATCCGTGCGGAACGACGAGGAGAATGAGGCACGCCTCCCTCATCCCAGACGAACGCGGGGGCCGCAAGACGGGCATCGTGCCCTATGACATCGCGATCGCGTTCGACGCAATGCGTTGCGCGACTGTTGCTCGCGCGACACAGCGGAGCTTCTTTCCTTGCGACAGGGCGTTCGCTTCCGTACGTTTCCAACTCGTCTTGCGCCTGGGCGGGTCTCGCCCGAGGGGCAGTATCTTTCGGGGTCGGTCGGGTGAGCCCGCGACTTCGTCAAAGGAGAGAGTCGATGCGAAACACGAAGTGGCTTCGTTACAGTCTTGCGTCTTTGACGCTGATCGCCGGCGGCCTCAGCGGGCTCCTCGTCGCCTGCGGCGACGATGACGACAACCCGGTCACCCCCGGAAACGACGCCGGCGACACCGACACCGGCACGACCGACGCCGGCACGACCGACGCCCCGAACGACCAGACGAACCCGCCGGCCGACGCGGGCACGAACGCGAAGCTCCAGCTCGTCAACGCGGCGACCGACTTCGGCCCGAGCAACCCGGTCGGCGCCCTCCGCGTCTGCTACGGCCTGGGCCCGTCGGCGATCGCGCCGCTCCCGCCGCTCCCCGATCGCAAGTCGTCCGACGCGCAGCCGTACCCCGGCGTCTACATCGGCACCGGCGGCGCGGTGCAGGGCACCGGCGCGGACCTCACCACGGTCCCGATCGTCCCCTACCTCATGAACGCGCAGAGCCTCTCCGACCGCGGCGTCTTCCGGACGGACGCGGGCGCGGGCCCGACGTGCGCCGACCTCCTCGGCAACGCGGTCGACGCGGGCGGCGCCTTCGTCGAGGGCGTCGACTACTGGAAGCTCCCGGCGATCCCGGCGAACACGTTCGTGAAGGAGAAGAGCTTCATCCTCGTCCTCACGGGCTGCGCGGGCGACTCGACCCTCGGCGCCGAGAAGTGCGGTGAAGGGTTCGCGCCCGGCGGCGATCCCGGAAACGGCAACCTGAAGGTCACGGTCTACGAGGTCGATCGCGCGTCCGCGGTCGCCGCGGACAAGATCGGCACGCAGTTCATCCACGCGTCGCCCGCGGGCGCCGCCGCGCTCGCCGTCGGCGGCATCCAGGTCGTCCCGGGCTACATCGCGAACGCCAGCGATCCGGCGACCTTCAAGGGTCTCAGCGCCGACGGCGGGGCGGGGCCGGCGGTCGCCGTCGGAGGCAAGACCGATTTCGTCCAGGTGGAGGGCGTCAACGTCGCGTCGGATTCGTTCACCGCGAACCCCAGCGCGGCGAACCTCGCCATCTCCCTCGCCAACATCCAGCTCGCCAGCTACGGCGCGAACGTGCCGGCCGGCGGCGAGTACCGCAACGGCGCCGCGTTCACGTTCATCGCGCTCGGCGACCCGGCGGAGCCCGCGACCGTGGGCGGTCAGTTCAACACCAAGACCTTCCACTTCATCGCGCTCCCGAACGACCCGATCAACGAGGTCTACAAGCCCTGAGGCTGACGGGATGACGTCCGCCGACGACGGTCGGCGGACGCCTCCGTAACGCCGAGGCTTCGAGTCGCGGCGCCATCCCTTCGCGGGTTGGCGCCGCGCTTCGTTTGGAGCCTCCCCTTCATCCGGGGCGTGACGCCGCCCCTCTCGTCGGGGAGGCCTCGCGCGGGCGCCGCTTCAGTCGAGCGGGCAGGACTCGGGCTGGAAGTCCGCGGTGGTGAACTCCGGCATCGGATCGCCGTCCTTGATCGGGACGAACTGGCAGATGTTCTGCGGCGGATCGAGCTGCCGCGCGGCCGCCGCCGGCTTCGTCACCTGTCCGCCCAGGCGCGCGCAGAAGCGAGCCTCGGCGAAGCGCCCGTCGAGGGTGGCCGTGAGGATCTCGACGTCGCTGCCCGAGATTGGGTTGGCGTCGCCGGGGACGTTGGTCGTCCCGAGCTCGATGCGGAACCGGCCGCTCGCGGCGACGTCGGCGGGCGGGGCGGCGATCTCGGGACCGGTGGCGTCGGCCTTGGTGATCGTCGGCGGCGGCTGGTTGTTGACGACCTTGAGCGGCTGGATCGACAGCTCGAGCTTCGCGCCCGACGGGTCGGGCGTGAACTTGGTCAGCGTGTAGAAGTTGAAGCGCTTCGACGGCGAGCCGAAGGCGAGCTCGGCGAGGCACGCGCCGTAGTAGACCCCCTCGACGGCCTCGGTCGGCGGCGGCGCGGCCTCGAACGTGGAGGCCTCGACTTCGACCTTCGGCATCGCCGCGGCGCGCTCCTGGAAGTCCTCGAAGTCCGCCTCGGGGTGCGGGATGCACGCCCAGGTCAGGCCGAACGCGACGACGAGAGCACCAGCGCAGCCAAGCGTGAAGCGCGATCCGAGCATGATCGTTTCTTACCGATCGGGATCGAGGCGCGCAAGCCAGTTACGGCGCCGGCGCCCGCTCTTTGTCGTTCATAACAAGGCGCGTCAGAGACGAATGACGCACCTCTTCACGCCCCACGTGTTCGTGCTTCCGTGTTACGCCAGACGACGATGATCCGCTCGCGCTTCTGGCGAATTTCCGTGATTGCGTCACTCGCCGCCGTCGGCGCTCTCGCGACCCCGCGAGAGGCCGAGGCGAGCGGCTACCTCACCGCGCGCTTCGGCGCCGACCACGGCACGCCCGCCCAGCCGAACACGTTCGCGGTGTACTTCAACCCCGCCGCGCTCGGCGGGACGACGGGCACGACGATCACCGGCGACGTCTCGGTGCTCCTGCGATTCGTAAAGTACAACCGAACGGCGGACGCGCTCTCGCCCTCGAACGACAGCAGCCTCGCCGATCAGAGCTACATCGACGCGAACACCGGCACGGCGAGCCTGACGAACCTCCTCGCGCTGCCCTTCGTCGGCGTGAACACCGACTTCGGCACGAAGAACCTCCGCGCCGGCTACGCGGCGTACGTCCCGTTCGGCGGCCTCGCCACGTGGGATCGGATCCGCGGCGTCCCGGGCAGCCCGGGCTCGACCGACGGCGTGCAGCGCTGGCACAACATCAGCGGCCAGATCCTCGCCGTCTACAACACGTTCGCCATCGCCTACAAGATCGCCCCCGCCAAGCTCTCGATCGGCGCGAGCGTCAGCCCGGTCATCCACAACGTCGCGACCGCGCGCGCGCGCAACGCCGACGGCAGCGACGACACGGTCAGCAACGGCTCGCTCATCGAGGGGCGCTCCTTCATCAACGCCACCGGGATCAACCTCGCGGCGTCCGCGGGCGTCTACTACGAGCCGACCGACACGCTCCGCTTCGGGCTCTCGTACCTCTCGCAGCCCGGCTTCGGCGAGACGCGCATGAGCGGCGTGCTCCGCACGCAGCTCGGCGCCGGCCAGGAGTCGAAGGCCGACATCGACTTCCTGCAGGAGTACCCGGACATCATCCGCTTCGGCGGCGCGTGGCGCGCCACCGAGCGGCTCGAGCTCCGCGGCGACGTCGAGTTCGTCCGCTGGAACGTCTTCAAGCGCCAGTGCGTCGTCGAGAAGGGCGCGAAGTGCGCCGTCGCCGACGACGGACGCCGCCTCACCGAGGATCCCGACGGGCAGCGCGTGCAGCTCAACGTGCCGCGAAACTGGGACAACGCCGTCGGCGTCCGCGTCGGGCCGGGCTACTGGATCAACGAGAAGCTGGAGGCCTTCGGCAGCCTCGGCATGACGACGCCGGCGGTCCCGAAGGAGACCATCGACGCCTCCACGATCGACGCGCTCCGGCTCTATCTGACGTTCGGCGCCCGGTACGAGATCAACAAGCACTGGGCGCTCGCCGGCAGCTACAACCACATCTACTTCTTCAACGTCGACACGAAGGGCGCGAACGACCAGAACATCACCGCCCACCCCGCGAGCTCGCCCGGCGGCGGCGACTACAACGTCTCGCGCTCGCCGAGCGCGGACGGCCGCTACCGCTCGCAGATCGGCTTCTTGAACGTCAACGTCGCATACACCTTCTGAGGGCAGCATGCGCACCCCCCTCCTCTCCTCGCTCGCGGCCCTCGCGCTGGTGGGCGTCGCGGCGTCGTGCACGGAGTCGACGCCGGCGCGGCTCGACGTCACGCCCGTCGACGACGGCGGGACCGAGGCGGCCGCGCCGGACCTCTCGGCGCCGTCGTCTCCCTGCACCGATCCGTCCGACTCCGTGTACGGCGATCCCGGCCCGCTCGCGCCGGACGCCGACGCGCGCGGCGCGATCGTCAAATGCGCCAAGGAGGCCGACCTCTCGAAGGAGGAGATGCAAACCAAGGTCACCGAGCTCGGCGCGACGGGCAAGCCGCTCACGAGCGGCGCGCGCGTCTACCGCGTCGCGTACCGCACCGAGCGAGGGGACACGGCGAGCACGCCGTCGGTGTCGAGCGCGCTCGTCTACGTCCCCGACACGCCCCGCGCCGAGAAGCTCCCCGTCGTCGTCGCGGCGCGCGGGAGCCGCGGTCAGGCCGCGCGGTGCGCCGTCACCAAGTTCGACGCCGCGCTCGACGGGATCAACGGCGACGCGTGGCGCATGGTCTATCCGCTCGTCGGCTACGGCTACGCGGTCATCCTGCCCGACCTCGCCGGCTACGCGAACTTCGGCGCCGCCGGCAACCCGCCGAGCGCCTACGCCCAGGCGAGCGACGTCGCCCGCTCGACGCTCGACGGCGGGCGGGCCCTGAAGAAGCTCTTCCCCGCCCTCGACGACAAGGTCGTCCTCGTGGGGCACTCGCAGGGCGGGCACAGCGCGCTGTCGGCGCTCGCGCTCGCCGAGTCGTACGGCACCGCCGCGCCGATCGCCGGCGTGGCCGTCTACGCGCCGCTCTGGCTGAGCCAGCGCTCGTGGGGCGCCGTGCTCTACCCGCCGGTGGGCAAGGACTTCCCGCTCGCGGAGTCCTCCGTCGGGAGCGTCGCGGTCTGGTACCACTACACGCAGGCGGAGCTGCTCGACGGCCCCGGCGCGGGCCGCAAGATGTTCGCGGCGGACAAGCAGGACGCCGTCGAGGCGTTCGTGAAGAACGAGTGCTGGGGCTCGACGGCGCTCGCCGAGAGCGCGACCTACGCGAACGAGCTGTTCGACCCGACGTTCGTGTCCGAGATCTCGCTCCCGGCCGCGGCGGGCGGCGCGTGCTCCGCCGAGATCTGTCAGCGCTGGGTCGATCGCTACATCGCGGATCGCCCGCGCCTCACGGGCGCGGCGGCGACCACCCCCATCCTCCTCACGTACGGCCTCAAGGACACCACGATCCCGCCGAACCGGATGAAATGCGCCCTCGACCGCCTCCTCCTCGACGACGAGGCGAACGTGACGGCGTGCATCGACGCCGAGGAGACCCACGGCGGGATCGTCTCGGCGCGGGCGGAGTACGTCTCCGACTGGATCGCGAGCGTCGCCCTCGGCGCCGCAGCCCCTCCGGCCTGCGCGGCCAACGCGACGGCGATCGCCGAGGAATGCGCGACGCCGCCGCCGAACGACTGACGCGGGACGATGCTTCGAGGGCGCCTCCAGACGCGCGGGGCCCGGGGCTTGCTCGGCGCCGCGGCGCTGGCGAGCACGCTCGCCTCGCGAGAGGCCCGCGCGGCGGACGACCAGAAGCCCGCGCTGCCGCCGCCGCGCGCCGCCGCGACCGAGGTCGAGCCGCCGACGAAGCCCGTCGGCGAGACGCCCGAGACCGAGCACAACGAGTTCGCGGGGGCGCCGATCCTCGGCGGCAACACGGACATCGGGTTCCAGATCGGCGTCGCGGCGACGTTCACGCGCGCGTCCCCGCGCTACATCCCGTACCGATGGAAGATCGACGGGCTCGTGTCCGCGAGCGTCAAGGACGGACCGCGCGGCACCGAGGTCGTCCAGCAGAGCCACGACATGCGCCTGGACATCCCGCGCGCGGTCTACGGCAAGCTGCGGATCATGCCGGGCATCTTCTTCGAGCGGACCGTCAACGCCGGGTACTTCGGCGTCGGCAACGCCGCGCCGGCGATCACGAACCCGGACGGCACCGTCGGCAGTCGCTATCAGTACGTGCACCGCGAGATCCGCGCGCGCGTGAACCTCCGCCAGCCGCTCGGCGGCGCGCACAGCGTCATGTACGGGCTGGCGCTCCGGAACGTCAGCCCGTCGTCCTACGCCGGCAGCAAGCTCGACCTCGACTCCCGTCGCGTCGACGCGCAGGGCCAGCCGTACATCCGCGGGCTCGAGTCGCTGAACCACGCCGTGGTCTCCGGCGGGCTCGTCTACGACACGCGCGACAACGAGATCACGCCGCACCGCGGCAGCTTCGACAACTACGCGCTCCGGCTCAGCGGAGCGACGCCGGTGCGCGCCGGCGTCTACTCCGGAGGCGCGAACATCATCGTTCGCCGCTACGTCCCGATCGCCGGCCCGTTCGTCTTCGCCGCGCGCGGCTTCGTGGACGCGATGGTCGGCAACGTGCCGTTCTACGACCTGTCGCAGGGCGGCGCGTTCATCCCGATCGACCTGCCCGGCGGCGCGCAGGGCGTGCGCGGCGTCCCGAACGGCCGCTACTCGGGCCTCGTGAAGGTGGTGGCCAACGTCGAGGTGCGCGTGACGCACCTCCGCTTCCGCATGTTCGGCGACGACTTCCGCGTCGGGAACAACGTCTTCTTCGACGCGGGCCGCGTCTTCGCGAAGTACGGCCGCGATCCGCGCGACGGCACGGGCCTCGGCCTCAAGTACGGCGTCGGCGTCGGCGTCTTCGTGGTCTGGGGGACGGCCGCGGTCTTCCGCGTGGAGTTCGCGTACTCCCCCGACGCGGTCGCCGCGAACCCGAACTTCCCGATCGGCATCTACGCCGCCGACGGCCAGATGTTCTGAGGCGCGCCGGGCGGGCCGATACGCGCGCGCCGGCCGGCGCGCGGAGAGGCGCTCGCTACCGCCTCGGGCGCACGTGGCTCACCGCCTGGAAGGACGACGGCGACTCGTCGAAGCTCGCGGTCACCTCGCGGAGCTCCACGTCGATCGCGCGCACCGCCTCGTCGTCGCCGAGGTCCTCGAAGGCGGTGCCGGCGTCCTCGAGCACCGCGCGCGCGACCGGATCGCCGAGCGACGCCATCGCCCGCGCGAGGCCGACGCGCGCGCGCGCCGCCGCGCCGCGGTCGCGGCGCTGATCGAAGACCGCGACGGCCGCCTCGAAGCGCTCGCGGGCGCGGTGGGACTCGTGGACCTCGAGGAGCACCTCGCCGAGCGACAGGGAGAGCTCGGCCTGCTGGACCGGCTCCTCGACCATCATGTCGAGGAGCACGAGCGCGTCGTTCGCGGTCCGCCGCGCGGCCTCGAGGTCGCGAACGACGACGTGATGAACGGCGATCTCGACGAGGACCCCCGCCATCCGCGACCAGCCGCCCGACGGCATGGTCGAGGGCACGCCGACCTCGTCATCCTCCTCGGGCGGGCGGGACGGAAAGGCCCGCTGGATCTCCACGATCTCGCTGCTCAGCTGGTGGAGCCGCGCGCGGCTGGCCGGGGCGGACTCGGGCGCGGGGATCGAGGAGAGCCGTCGGGGTCGCATTCGTCACTCAGACGGAGGACACGGTCGAGCTCTTCGAAAAAAAGATCGCGGGGAGATCATCGCCCGCGCGGCGTACGACGCGTCGCTCGGCTCCTGGCGGGGGCCCCCGCGGGAGGAGGGCGCGCCGGGCGAGGACGCGCGCTCCGAGGCCCGCGCCGAGAGCGACAAGTGCACGTCAACAGGCCGCTTTGGGTGGAGCCTGCGATCGGGGTTGATCCGGGTGATCGATCGTATCGTGGGCCTAAATGCTCGAAATTACAGCGACGTATCCGCTCCGCGCGCTCGTTCGGACGCCGATCGCGAACGGAACACCCTGTGCTCGAGGGCCTACATGCGCCTCGCTGTCCTCCTCGCCTCCACCGTCGTCCTCACCACCGTGGCCTGCGCGGCGCCCGACGACCTGGACGAGCAGAGGGCCTCGGCGACGTCGGACCTGGTCAACGGCGGCGACTACTCGGCGTGCTCCCTCTCGCGCAGCGCGATCCTCGCGTCGACGTCCCCGGCCCGGCAGCGCGCGATCCAGCGCGGCTTCTCGTGGCTCGACACCAACGTCCAGTACAGCCAGTCGGCGTCCCACCAGGGCTACCGCACCGACTGCTCCGGGTTCGTCTCGATGTGCTGGGAGCTCGGCTCTTCGCCCAACACGGCGTCCTTCATGGCGGGCACCGGCAAGGCCACGCCGCTCCCCTCCTACGACGACATCCTCCCGGGCGACGCGTTCATCCGCTCGGGCCACGCCGCGCTGTTCCTCGGGTGGGAGGACGCCGCGCACACCAGCGCGTGCATCATCGAGCTCGCGAGCACGGCGTCGGACATGAAGTTCCGCTCGCGCACCACCTCGGCGCTCAAGAGCTCCGGGACGAAGGCCTTCCGCGCCGACTACCTGGCGGGCGACCTCGGCGTGGCGCAGGGCCAGGCGACCGAGGACGCCGACCCGACGCCGACGCCCACGCCCACGCCCACGACGGAGGACGATCCGCCGGCGGAGGACGATCCGCCGACGCCGACGCCTCCGCCCGAGCAGCCGGAGGACGAGGCCGACGAGGCCGACGCGCCGCCGCCGAGCGACGACGACACGGAGGACGCCAACTCGTACGAGGTGCCGCTCGAGCCGTCCGAGGGCGATCCGGGCGACGAGTACGAGCCGAGCGAGACGACGTCGAAGCGGAAGCGCTCCGCCTCGCCGCAGACCCTGGGCAACGCCGGCTGCAGCGCCGCTCCGGGCGGCGCCGCCGGCTCGGGCCTGCCGATCCTCGGCGCGCTCTTCGCCGCGAACGTCCTCGCGCGCCGCGCCCGCCGCCGCCCGAACGCGTGACCGCGCGCGACGGCGGCCCCGGGGGTCCCGCGCCGGGGCCCCGGCGTGTGACGCGCGCCGCCGGTTGACGCGCGCGGGCGGAGCACGGGCGCGCCGCGCTCCCTCCGCGGCGAAGCGTCAGGAGTCGATCGTGATCGACAGCTTCTGCCGGAGCGCGAAGTACTCCTCGCTGACGGAGAAGAGGACGATGTCCTTCATCCGCTCCTTCACCGCGACGCTCGTGGCCTCCTCGGTCGAGCGAATGACCTCGGTGGTGAGCTGGAGATCGTGCGCGAGGAGGAAGCCGACGCGGTCGGCGGTGAGGTCGATCGACGCGACCCACTTCTTCAAGTCGAGGGCGCCGCCGGCCTGGAGGAGCTTCGACACGGCGCTCGCGAGCTTGTCCTTCTCCGCCCCGACGAAGTCCTGCCCCATGGCCTGCATCGCCTCGGTCACCTGACCCATGAGGTCCGGCGAGACGGGGAACTGCGGGACGCACAGCTTGATCGCCGCGAAGAGCCAAGCCTTGAGGCCCGTGCCGGTCGGGACGAGGTGGCGGACGTAGAAGCCCGGACGGAACGACGTCAGGTGGCGGCCCGCGAGGAACGCCAGCGACTGGTTGGGGATCGTGTTGTCGAAGGCCGCCTGCCCGAGGACGATCGCCGGCGTCCGCGCGTGCACGATGCCGAGCGAGCCGGCGTCGTTCGGGTTCTGGAACGTGAGCACCGGCGGCATCGCGAGGACGCCCTGCACGTAGTAGAGCGTCTGCGAGACCGGGTACGGGTGCATCGACGTGTCGATCGCGTAGCGCGGGTCGAACCCGAGCTGCTCGATCGGCTGCGTGCGCGTGCGCATGATCGTCGGCTGGATCATCGCGAAGATGCGCGTGAGGATCGGATCGAGATCCCAGTGCATCAGCTTGCCCCAGGCCTCGTCGTCGAGGGTCGACTGCGCCGGCGCCGCGTTCTCGGAGCGGTGCTTCCGGTAGAAGCGCTCCTCGTCCGGCTCGGCGAGGCGGAGGATCGACAGCGCCTGGCAGAGGCACCACGCCGGATCCGCCCGCTTCGCGTCGGTGTAGAGCTTGCGGAGGAGCTTGTAGCTCTCGACGCGGTACGGGTTCTTCCGGAGGATCGCCGCCTGCGAGGAGACCGCCTTGTCGAGGTACTGCGCCGGATCCGACGCGTAGATCTCGGCGAGCTTGTCGGCGCGCGAACGGTCGTCGGGATCGAAGGCCTGCGCGGCCTCGTAGGCGTCGACGGCGAGGTCCGGCTCGTTCAAAAACTTCTGGTAGAGCTCGCCCAGCTTGTCGAGCACGCGGACGATCTTCTCGCGGTCCTGGGCGACCTTCGCCTGATCGAGCTGCGTCTTGAGGAGCCGCTCGACCTCGTCGTTCTGGCCCTTCGTTCGGTAGAGCTCGATCGCCTCGTTGAGCGCCTTGTCGTTGCTCGGCTCGAGCTCGAGGGCGCGCTTGTAGAACGACAGCGCCTTGTCGATCTCGCCGGTGTGCTTCGACGCGATCGTCGCCGCCGTGTGCATGTACTTCGCGCGCTGCTTCGGGTCCTCGACGAAGTCGGCGAGGCGCAGGACGACGTCGACGAGCTTCGACCAGTCCTGCGTCTCCGAGTAGAGCTGCATAAGCTTCGTCAGCAGCTTTCGGTCGTCGGGGCGCTCCTCGAGCGCCTGGGTGTAGGCCTTCGACGCGCCCGTGCGATCGCTCAGCTTCGCGAAGAGCACGTCGCCGATCTCGAGCAGCAGCTCGAAGCGCTCGTTGCCCGTGGCGAGCTGGAGGCGCGCCTTGCGGACGTTGATCGCGTTCTGCCACTCGCTCTTCTCGTCGTACACCTTCGCGAGCGAGCGGTACGGCCGCGGGTTCGACGGATCGAGATCGATCGCCTCGCGGAGCGGCTTGATCGCGGCGTCGAGGTTGCCCGAGCGGCGCGCGCTCTCGCCGAGGTGGTAGAGCGCCTCGGCGCGGTCCGAGCCCGCGAGCACGTTGCCGTATTTCTTGAAGAGCTCCTCGTGCATCCCGTAGGCGCTGTGCGGGTCGCCGAACTCGAAGAGCGCGTTCGCCGCGCGCGCGAGCGCGTCGACGTCCTGCGGGGCGAGCTGCTTCAGCGCCTCGACCGCGGCCATCATCCGGGGGTTCGTCACGGGCGGCGGCGGGACGGTGCCCGGCGCGCTCGGGGCGACCGAGATGCGGCCCTGGCTCGCCGGGCCGCCGCCGATCCACTGGCTGCTCGGCGGTCCCCCGAGGTCCTGCTGCGAGAGCGAGGCCGCGGAGGTCGGCGGGAGCGACGGGCGCGACTGCGTCTTGCCGAACGCCTCCATGAAGCGGACGAGCACGCGGACCGCGTCCTCCTTCGCGAGGACGCCGGTGCGGTTGACGAGGCTCTCGTAGTACTTCGACGCCTCGATCATCCGGCCCGCCTCGAAGGCGAGGTCGCCGAGCACCATGAGGCCGTCCGCGTTCGACGAGTCGAGGTCGATCGACTTCTTCGCGGCCGCCTCGGCCTTCTGCGGGTCGACGAGCTGCGAGTGGTGGACCTTCGCGAGCTCGGCCCAGAGGCGCGCGCGCGCGAGGTCGCTCTCGGCGGAGCCGAGCTCGCGCTCGACGAGGCCGACGACGCTGAGCCAGTCGCCGCGCTGCGCGTACGCCTTGCGGAGCGCGACGCTCGCCGACGGATCGCGCGGGTTCGCGTCGAGGGCGAGCTTGTAGCGCTCGATCGCGCTGTCCTTGTCGCCGCGCGTCTCGAGGAGGCGGGCGGCGCGCATCCACTGCTCGGCCTTCGCCTCGGGCGTCGCGGCCTTCATCGCGAGCGCCTCGATCGCCGTGAGCGCCGCGTGGGCGTCGCCGCTCATCTCGCGGAGCTGCGCGAGGGCCTCGAGCGCGCCGGCGTGCGCCGGCTGGATCGCGAGGATCTGCTCGTAGGTCTTCGTCGCGCGGTCGGGCGAGCCGATCTGCTCGGCGAGCGTGCGGGCGCGCGCGAGGAGCAGATCGATGCGCCGCGTCGGATCGGCGGTGACCGCCGCGTGCTTCTCGTAGAGCGCGCAGACGGGCTCCCACCGCTCGAGCGCTCGGTAGTGGCGGGCGAGCGCGCTCAGCGCTCCGTCGTGGGCGGGATCGATCGCGAGGATCGCCTCGAGCGCCTCGGCCGCCGCCTGGTGGTCGAGGAACTCCTCGTCGTGGAGGCCCGCGACGCGCTCGTACAGGTTGATCTTCTGGCGCGGCGTGGCGGCCGACTGGATCTGCCGCTCGAGGACCTCGAGGAGCTCGCGGTACTTGCCGGTGCGGTTGAAGATGCGGTCGAGGCCCTTCAGCGCGTTGAGGTTCGTCGGATCGACGGCGAGCACGGCCTCGAAGCGGCGCGTGGCCTCGCCGAGGTCGTTCAGGTGGTCCTCGTAGACCTCCGCGACCTTCGCGAGGGCCTCGGCCTTCTCGAGCCCGCGGCGCGCCTCGGCCCGGCGCTCGAGGATCTGCGCGAGCGTGGTGAAGTCGCCCGTCCGCTCGGCGATGCGGGCCATCGCGTCGCACGCGCGCGCGTGGCCGGGATCGTCGGCGAGGACGGTCATGAAGAGGTCGCGGGCGCGCGCCATGTCGTTGAGGCGCGTCTCGAGGATCTCGGCGGCCTCGGCGCGGAGGTCGCGCGACTTCGGCGCGCTCGCCGCGACGTCCGCGCGCGCCATGAGGACCGAGACGAGCTCGGGCCACTGCTGCGCGCGGCGGTAGATGCCCGTCATGCCCTCGGCGGCGCCCTCGTTCGCCGGATCCGCGGCGAGCACCTGCTGGTAGGCGCCGAGCGCCATGTCCGCGCGCCCGAGCTTCTGCTCGTACCAGCGGGCGGCCCGCGCCATCAGCGCGACGTGATCGGTCTGCGCCAGCGTGCCGGCCTTGAGCGCCTCGCCGATCGTCTCGAGCTGCTCCGTCCAGGCCTGATGCTTCGCCCCGCAGAGCCGCTCCAGCTCGGCGGCGTACTCCTCGTTGGTGGGCTCCTCGCAGAGCGCCTGGCCGAACGCGACCGCCGCCTGCTCCGGATCCTCGAGCTCGGTCGCGTAGAGGCGGCCGATCTCGGCGAGCGCGCGCCCGCGCTCCTCGCCCGGCGCCGCGGACTGGCTCTTGTTGAGGAGCATCTCGACGAGCTCCTCGTACTTGCCGAGCGCCTTGCGGGCGTCCTCGAGCGCGACGAGGGCGATGTCGTCCTGCGGGTCGAGCTCGACGATCGCCGCGTACGTCTGCTCGGCGCGCGCCTTGTCGCGTCCCGCGCCGTCGAAGATGCGCGCAGCGCGGAAGAGGAGCGTCTTCTTCGTCTCGAGCTCTTCGTCGGACGTGCCGCGGACCTGCGCCGACGCCGCGGCGAAGGCGTCGGCGACGCGGATCGCGTCGGCGCCCTGGTCGACGGCGTGCTCGAGGGTGAGCGCGACCTCGAGGTCGCTCGGCGCCGCGAGCAGCGTGTCGATCATCTGCTGCACCTTCTCGGGGGCGATCCCGCCCGCGGCGCGCATCTGCGCGGAGGCGCGGCCGATCGAGTCGAGCGCGTCGAGCACCGCGGCGGCGTCCTTCGGCCGGCGCGCCGGATCCTTCTGGAGGAGCGCGAGCACGAACGCGTCGACGTCCTTCGTGACCCAGCCGCGCGGCGCGCGGTGGCTCGGCGGCTCGGCCTCGCTCGAGAGGTGCGCGAACGCGGCGTCGGTCGCGCTCTCGTGGTGGAAGACCGGCTTGCCGGTGAGGAGCTCGTAGAGCACCGCGCCGAACGCGTAGACGTCGCTCTTCGGATCGGCGGCGCGGCCGCGGACGATCTCCGGCGCGACGGTCTTCGGCGATCCGTAGACCGCGAGCAACCCCGTGTGGCCGTTCGCGGCGACGCTGCGGAGGCGGAGGCGGTCGCTGCCGAAGTCGATCAGGCAGACGCCGACGTCCGAGCCTTCGCCCGCGCGCGGCGCGACGAGGACGTTCTCGGTCTTGAGATCGCCGTGGACGAGGTGCGCCTTGTGGATGGCCGCGAGCGGCTCGAGGATCCCCCGGAGGATCGGGCGGAGCTCCGCGTACGCGACGGGGCCGGTGCGCGCGAGGCGGGCCGCGAGCGGCTGCGCGTCGACGTACTGGTACGCGACGTAGAACACGCCGGGCTCGATCTCGCCGGCCTCGAGGTGGCGCGGCAGGCCGGGGTGATCGACGGTGCCGATGAGGCGGTTCGCGGTGAGGAAGCGGTGGACGGCGCGGCGATCGCGCACGGCCTCGCGGCGAAGGACCTTCAACGCGTAGACGGCCTTCGCGCCGCCGTCCTGCCGGATGGCCTGGTAGACGACGCCGAGGTCGCTCTCACCGATCTTCTTCTGGATCGTGAAGTCGCCGAGCTGGCGGCCCGCGACGAGCTCCTCTTTGCCGAGCAGCGTGACGATGTCGCGGACGCGGGGATCGACCTCTTTGCGGGAGTGCAGGATGACGTCCACCAGCGCGTCGATGCGGTCGCCGTCGAAGCAGCGCTCGGTGAGGGCGAGGGCGAAGCTGCCCTTCGCGCTCTGGCCGCCGACCTCGTCCGGCGCGAGCCCGAGGAGGCGCTCGCTCATCGTCGTCATTTCCTCGAGCGTGAAGAGGCGCTCGAGCTCACCGCGCACAATGTCGATCGTCGGGTTCATCTTGCTGCTGTTCCTCGCGGATAGAGCCGGTCCGCACGGTCTCGCGACGGGAGAGAAATTCCCTCGGAATCGCGGTAGCGCTCACGGGTGGAAGGCCGCGGGAGCTTAGCGGAAAATTCCATGGCGACAGCCCAAAAAACAGGGCCTCGGGGGACGGCAGGCGGCGTCGATCCGACCCTGAAAAATCGGGTCACGAGCGCCGTCGGATTTCCGCGTCACAAGCCCGTCTCGACACCCCACGATCGCCGCCGGCGCGCGCGCCGACGCGGGGTCGCGTCAGCGCCTCTCGGCGCCGACGAGCCGCCGGATCACGCCGACGAGCGCCTCCCAGAGCGTGACGGCTCGCGGCTCCCGGACCCGGTCGAGGAGGAGGTGCGCGCTCGAGCGCGGGACGAAGCTGCCCGCGCACTCCGGGCAGCGGAGGAGCTCGACGCCCGTGATGAGCTCGCGCTCCGTCGCGTCGGTGAAGCGGTACAGCTCGACCTCGAGCGGGCGCGCGCAGCGCGGACAGGCGGACGACCCGCCGGCGCGCGCGTGCCCGAGCGGCGGCGCGTCCGCGCGGCCGGCGCGCGCGGCCTCGGCCTCCGCCGCCACCGTGTGGACCTCGCCGTCGAACCAGTCGACCCACAGCCCGCCGCACGCGTCGCAGACGTCGATCTCCGCGGAGGGGACCGCCTCGCAGCGCATCGGCGCCGCGCAGCCCGGGCAGCGCACGGTGACGCCTCGATAGGCCGGGCCGCGTCCCGAGAGGTCCATGCGTCCCGCATCGCAACCCGAGCGCCCACGGAGCGCAAGCCCCCACGCGCTCCGCGGCGTCGCGCGGTCGCTCGACCGTCGCCCGCGCGACGGCTCAGTGGTGGACGTGGTCGCGCGTCAGGCCCGGGTGCGTGGGATCGCCCGGCTCGTGGCGCGGGTTCGCGGTCTCCTTCGTCCCGTCGCGGCCGGCCATGCCCATCAGCAGGTCCTTGCTGTAGATGAACTGGTCGCGCGAGTCGTACGGGACGGCGTGGATGCCGGTGTCCATCCGGATGGCGTCGCACGGGCACGCCTCGACGCAGAACCCGCAGAAGATGCAGCGGAGCTCGTCGATGACGAACTTCACCGGGTACCGCTCGTAGCCGCGCCGCTTGTCGCCCTCGGGGTACTCCCCCGCCTCGATGTAGATGCACTGCGCCGGGCAGGCCGTCGAGCAGCAGAGGCACGCGACGCACCGCGGGCTCGCGTCGTCGCGCAGCGTGAGGCGGTGCACGCCGCGGAAGCGCTCCGGATACGGACGCTTCTGCTCGGGGTAGCTGATCGTCGTGACGCCCTCGGCCCAGCGCTCGGTGACCGGGTCGGGGCGGGTGCCGCGGACCATGTCGCGCGTGTTCTTGAAGAAGTGGCGCATCGACGCGCCAATTCCCTTCATAATCTCAGGCAGATAAGACTGCACGGTCGGCGTCTTCTCGACGTACTGCACCGGCGTCGCGTTGAGCGGGGCGGCGGGCTTCTTCGGAAAGGCTCGGGGCATGGGACGGAGCTCCGGAGGGAGATGGGGCCTAGGCTGCCTCGGTGGTGATCGGGCCCGGATCGGTGATCGGGCCTTCCTTGGTGCCGCCCGCCGCGGCGGCGAGCTTGGCGCTCGAGCCGACGATCGTCTCCTTGCGCGGCGGGGTCCGGACGAACCCGACGATCGCCCAGAGGACGAGGCCCGTGATGAGCGCCGCGGTGAAGCCCTGGGTCACGTCGGCGGCGACCTTCAGGCCGTCCTGCGCGCCGGGGCCGGCGCTCTGGATCGCGAGCCACACGATGCCGGTCGCGAAGATGTTCGCGAGCGACGCGGGCAGCAGCACCGTCCAGCCCAGCTTCATGAGCTGGTCGTAGCGGAAGCGCGGGAGGCTCCAGCGGATGAACGCCTGCAGCCAGCAGAGGAGGATCGTCTTGCCGAAGAAGGCGAGCACGCCGATGATGACGACCCACACGTGCGGCATGCGCGTGTGGAAGAGCATCGTCTCGCCGAACGCGATGGTGAGGCCGTCGCGGTGGAGGAACGGGAGGTTCCACCCGCCGAGGAAGATCGTGACGAGGAGCATCGAGCTCGTCGCGACCTCCATGTACTCGGAGAAGTAGAACATGCCGAACTTCATGCCCGAGTACTCGGTGAAGTAGCCCGACACGAGCTCGCTCTCGGCCTCGGGGAGGTCGAACGGGATGCGCTTGGTCTCGGCGATCGCCGCGGCGAAGAAGAGGAAGAACGCGAGCGGCTGGACGAAGATGCCCCACGTGTTCTCGCCCTGCCAGAGGACCATGTCCTCGAGGCGGACCGAGCCGTAGACCATGAACGCGCCGACCAGCGTGAGGCCGAGCGTGACCTCGTAGCTGACCATCTGGCTCGCGGCGCGGAGCGCGCCCATGAGCGAGAACTTGTTGTCGCTCGCCCAGCCGGCGATCGCCGCGCCGACGATGCCCTGCCCCGCGATGGCGAAGACGTACAGGATGCCGACGTTGAGCGCCGCGATCTGGAGCGGGATCGCCGTCGCGCCGGCGGCGACGCCGTGGCGGGGGACGGCCGGCCACACGGTCTCCGGCGAGAAGCCCGCGGGGCACGCGTCGTTCACCATCGCCGCGTACTGCGTGCCGTTCTTGCAGATCGTCCGGACGATCGACTCCGGGACCACGGTCTCGCCGAACGGGATGACGGCGGTGAGCGCGATGACCGGGAACAGCGAGAGGATCGGCGCGAGGCTGAAGAGGAGCTTGTCGGCCTTCGGCGGCATGAAGTCCTTCTTCGTGAAGAACTTCAGACCGTCGGCGGCCGTGTGGAGGAGCCCGGCGATGCGCAGCTCGAACTTGCCGATCTTGAGCCCGGCGCGGTTCGGCCCGATGCGATCCTGCATCATCGCGCCGCCGCGCCGGTCGTACCACGTCAAGAGCGCGCCGATGTTCACGATGAAGCCGACCATCACGAGGATCTTGATGGCGGTCCACAGAAGCGACATTCCGGTCATGGCGAGGTTCTCTCGTGAAGGCTCGTGAGGAGACTCAAGGAGCGGTCGGCGGCGCGACCGAGGGCTTGCCCTGCGGCACGCCCACCGGCGCGGCCTGCGGCTCGGCGCTCGTCGGGGCGAGCTGCGCGCGGATGTCCTTCAGCTTCGTCCAGGTCGGCTCGAGGCCGAGGGCGACGGCGATCGCGCGGAGCTGCTCCCACGCGGGCCGCGAGGCGCCTTGCGGCTCCAGCGCCTTGTCCGAACGCTGGCGGAGGCTCTGCCGGTTGACGTACGTGCCGGAGTGCTCGGCCCACGACGTCGCGGGCAGGACCACGTGCGCGGCCTCGGTGAGCGCGCCCTCGTGCGCGGCGACGACGATGAGCGTGCTCACCATCGCCAGCGCGGTCGCGTCCTCGGGATCGTTGCGCGGCGTGACCCCGCCGAGCGCGACGACGTGGGACACCTTCCCTGCCCGGATCTCGTCGATGAGCTGCGGGAACGGGCGGAGCGTCGGGAAGAGCTCGACGACGCCCGCGGTGTTGGGGTTCTTGTCCTCGTCGATGAGGATGTCGTCCTTGTAGCCCGGCCCCGCGCCGGTCACGTAGACGCGGAGGTCCTTCTTGCCGCCCTGCGCGAGGCGCGCGAGCTCGCGCAGCGCCCAGTTGTCCTCGAGCGAGTGCTGCGCGCTCAGGACGAAGGCGATCCCGTCGCTCGGCGCGTCGCTGAGGCGCTTCGTGATCTCCGCGACGGCGGCGTCGTTCGCCACCTTCTTGTTCTTCACCTTCGCGGCGGTGACGCGGCCGACGTGCGCGGCGCGGTACGAGAGCATGCCGCCGTCGCACATCCAGTACTTGTTGACCGCCTCGTTGTCGCGCGGGCGGTAGCGGTACGCCTTGTTGTAGCGCGGGTCGTAGTCGAGGTGCGCGTTGCAGCCCGTCGCGCAGCCCTGGCACACGCTCTTGGCGGAGCGGAGGAACCAGACGCGCGCCTTGAAGCGGAAGTCCTTCGTCGTGAGCGCGCCGACCGGGCAGACGTGCTCGGTCATGAAGGTGTAGTGCCCTTCGAGCTGCCGGCCCGGCGCGACGAAGACCTCGTTGAGGTTGCCGCGCTCGCGCATGTCGAGGACGGGGTCCTTCGCCACTTCATCCATGAAGCGGATGCAGCGCGTGCACATGACGCAGCGCTCGGCGTCGTAGACGATGGTGGGGCCGAAGACGACGGCCTTCGGCTTGTGCACCGGCTCGTCGCGCATGCGCTTCTGCGTCTTCTGGTGATCGAGCCAGTAGTCCTGCAGCTTGCACTCGCCGGCCTGATCGCAGATCGGGCAGTCGACGGGGTGGTTCAAGAGCAAGAACTCCTGCACGTCCGCGCGCGCCTCGAGGACGTGCTTGCTCGTGTCCGAGAGCACCTCCTGTCCCTCGACGGCGGGGAGCTGGCACGAGGGCTGGAGCTTCGGCTTCTGCACCGGCCGGTAGTCGCCCAGCGCCGCGTCCCACTCGACGATGTCGAGCATCATCGCCCGCTGGTTGGCCGCGGGCTTGACCTCGACGAGGCACATCCGGCAGTTCGCCGGGACGCTGAGGCCGGGGTGGTAGCAGTAGTGCGGGATCTCGATCCCTTGGCGGGCCGCTGCGCGGATGATGCTGTCACCCGGCTCGAAGGGGATCTCTTTGCCGTCTAGCTTGAACGTGGGCATGAGCGTCGTCGGGCAGGCGGGCTCGAAGCGAGCCTGGACCACACCGTGGCCGGGGATTTACGACGAATCCCTGCTGCTTGGAAGCAGGCTTTCGCACGCGCGAAAGATTTGCGCCCGATTGTTGGGCAGAGCTGACACCCCGCACGGGCTCGAGCGGACCGGTCGTCGCTACGGGAGCGCGATGAGGCCGAGCCGCGCCAGGCGGTCGAGGATGGCCTTCACCTCGTCTTCGAGCATCCCGGACATGTCGACGATGGCGTCGACGGTGTTGCGGCCGTCGATGAGCGAGAGCACGAATGCGGCGCGGGTGTCGATCGGGGCCCTGGCGATGACGGCGCGCGACGCGAGGAGCTTGGGCGCGCTCTCGCGGCGGGTCGTACGGGCGAGCTTCACGGCGGCCGCGCCGACGTCGTCGACGGTCACCGGCGGCCGGCTGGGGCGGGGCTTGCGCCGCGTCCCCGTCGTCGCCTCGGGCTCCCACGAGGCCGTCTTCCTCGGCCGCTCGGAGCGCGACGACGGCGCCGACGCGGGCTCGGGGTCCTCTTCTCGGCGCACGCTGTCGCGGATCCGCCTCGGCCCGGGCGTCGACACGGGCGCGGGCGTCGACGCCGGCCCGTCGTCGCGCCGGAACGTCTCGCGGACGCGCTTCATCTCGGAGCTGTCCATGCGCGGGAGGCCGCTGCTCGAACCGAGACCCGGCTGCGTCTTGGTCTTGTTGGTCGGCGGCTTCGGCATCGAAATCCCCTCTGCAGCCCCACCCGCGCGGCGATCGCGGCCTCGTTCGATGAGGCGCTCGTCTTTGCTCGGAGTCAATGCACGCCGAGCCAAATCGCCGCGCCTCGAGAGCCTACCGGAAGGATGGCCGGCGCGCTCGCGACTTGCATCGTCGCCGGCCGAAATCGTCTCGGCGCGCCGCGAAAGACGCGCGAGGCCGAAAACGGGTACGGTGTGGGTCCTTTGGCTTCCTCCAGCCCGAGCCCGGAGGCGCGCGTCGTCCTCCCGGAGGCCGCCGCCCCGAACCCCATCCGCCGCGAGCTCGCCACGATCGCGCGCCTCGCCACGCCGCTCGCGCTCGCGCAGTTCGGGCTGACGGCGATCGGCCTCGTGGACGTGGCCGTGCTCGGCCACGCCTCGGCGGCCGAGCTCGGCGGCGCCTCGATCGGGCGCTCGATCAACTTCGCGTCGGTCGCGTTCGGGATCGGCGTCGCCGCCGCGCTCGAGCCGCTCGCCGCCCAGGCGGTCGGCGCCGGAGAGCGCGACGGCGCGTGGCGCGCGTTCCTCGGCGGGCTCGTGGGCTGCGCGCTCGTCTGGCTCCCGACCTCGGCGCTCGCCGTCGGAGCGACGTGGCTGCTCGAGCCCCTCGGCATCGCGCCCGACCTCGTCGGTCCGGCGCGCGCGTTCCTCCTCCCGCAGCTCCCCGGGATGCTCGCGTTCAGCGTCTTCCTCGCGGCCAAGTCGTTCCTCCAGGCGAACGGGCGCGCGCGCGCGCCGCTCGCGGCCTCCGTGGTCGCGAACGTCGTGAACCTGATCGTGTGCAACGTGCTGGTGCGCGGCGACGAGGCGCTCACCGCGGTCGGGCTCCCGCCGATCGGCTTCCCGCGCCTCGGCGCCTTCGGCGCGGGTGTCGCGAGCTCCGTCGCTCAGGTGGTCCTCGCCGCCTGGGTGCTCGTGGCGGCGTGGCGCACGAGGCCGCGCGAGGCCGCGCGCGCGGTCGGTCCGATCCGCGCGCTGCCGATCGCGAAGGTGCTCCGCCTCGGAACGCCGATCGGCCTCCAGCTCCTCGCGGAGATCGGCGTCTTCTCGCTGGTCGCCGTGCTCGCCGGCAAGCTCGGGACCGTGGCGGTCGCGGCGCACCAGATCGCGATCGGCCTCGCGAGCTTCACGTTCATGGGAGCGCTCGGGATCGGCGGCGCGACCGCCGTCCGCGTCGGCCACGCGATCGGCGAGGGACGCTCGCCGCGCGGCGCGGGCCTCGTCGGCATCGGCCTCGGCGCGGGGTTCATGAGCGCCTCGGCGCTGCTCTTCCTCGTCGCGCGTCGACCGCTCGTCGCCCTGTTCGCCGAGGACCCCGCGGTCGTCGAGCTCGGCGCGAGCCTCCTCGTCGTCGCCTCGGCGTTCCAGCTCTTCGACGGCATCCAGGGGGTCGCGGCCGGGGCGCTCCGCGGCGCCGGCGACGTGCGCTTCGCCTTCGCCGCCAACGTGGCCGCGCACTGGCTCGTCGGCTTGCCGCTCGCGCTGTGGCTCGGGCTCCGCGCGGGCCTCGGCGCGACGGGGCTGTGGATCGGGCTCCTCGCCGGCCTCACGCTGGTCGCGGTCTCGCTCCTCGGGCGCTTCCTCGTCGTCGCGAAGGGGCCGCTCGCGCGGGTGTAGCGCTCGCTACGCGCCCTGCGTCTTCTTCCACGGGGGCGGATCGATCGGCGGCACGGCCGGGGACTCGAGCGTCTCCGACCCGCGGCGATAGCCGCTCGGCGGGGTGGGCGACGACGAGGACGGCGGCGGCGGGATCGGGAAGCCGTCGGGGCCGCGCGGATCGACGGAGCGGACCGTCGGCGGCGACGGCGAGGGCGACGACGACCGCGTCGTCTTGATGGTGTCGTCGTGCCTCCCGCTCCGGGCGGGGGCGTCGCCGCGCTCGCTCAGGTCGAGCGTGTCGTCGAGCTTCGGCGGCAGCGCGTCCGCCCGCGCGCCCGCCGGGGTCGCCGGCTCGCGGGACGCGGGGATCGGAGCCGTGACCATGCGCATCCCCGACGCGCGGCGGCGCGTCGGGATCCCCCCGAGGAGCGCCGCGATGACGGGCACGTCGAGCGCGCGCAGCCAGCGCGTGCCGCCGGGCGCGGCGACCCAGCAATCGGGCGGCAATCTCCCGGCGAGAATCGCCTCGGCGACGGCCTTCGTCGAGAGCGGGCCGACGGGAGCCCCGTCGACGCGATAGACGAACCAGTCAGACCACTCGGACACGACCCATCCGCGTTCTTGCAGGCGCGGAAGCTCGAACTACGGCTGTCCTTAGTCCTCTCGGGCACCGTGGGCAAGCGGCTCGTCGTCCCCGCGCGAACGCGCGGGCGTCCGGCTCAGCGACGCGCGACGGTCAGTGGTCGCACTCGCCGCCGATCATGTTGAGCGAGCCGAACGTCGGGACGATGTCGCTCAGCATGGCGCCGTTGATGAGGTCGGAGAGGCCCTGGGTGATCGGGAAGCAGGGCGGACGGATGCGGACGCGGTGAGGCGTGCCCGTGCCGTCGGAGACCAGGTAGAACCCGAGCTCGCCGTTGCCGCCCTCGGTGTACGAGTAGACCTCGCCCTTCGGGACCTTGGCGCCCTCCATCACGAGCTTGAAGTGCTGGATGGTCGCTTCGATCGTCGTGTAGACGTCCTGCTTCGGCGGGAGGACGACGCGCGGATCGTCGACGTTCACCGGACCGTCGTCGGCCATGCGATCGCAGCACTGCAGGATGATCTTGCAGCTCTGGCGGAGCTCGCCGAGGCGCACGAGGAAGCGGTCCATGTTGTCGCCGCGCGTGCCGACCGGCACGTCGAAGTCGACCTCGTCGTACTTGAGGTACGGGTGCGCCTTGCGGACGTCGTACGCGACGCCCGTCGAGCGGAGGCACGGGCCCGTCCACGACAGGGCGATCGCCTCGGGGCCGGTGATCTTGCCGATGTTCTCGAGGCGGTCGATGAAGATGCGGTTCTTGAGGAGCATCCCCTCCCCCTCCTCGACCAGCTTCAAGATCGCGGGGATGGCCTCGCGGCACATCGCCTTGAGCGCCGGCGTCGGGGGGCTCGCCATGCCGCCGACGCGGCCGAACGAGTGCGTGAGGCGGGCGCCGGTCTCCTCCTCGAGGATGTCCCAGACCATCTCGCGCGCCTTGATGTACCAGAGGAACGGCGTGAACGCGCCGAGCTCCATGGCCATCGCGCCGTTGCACGTCAGGTGGTCCGAGATCCGGGCGAGCTCGCCCAGGATCATGCGGTACCACTGGCAGCGCTCGGGCACCTGGATGTCGCAGAGCTTCTCGACCGCGAGCGCGTAGCCCACGTTGTTGAGCATCGGCGAGACGTAGTTCAAGCGGTCCACGTACGGGAACACCTGCGTCCACGTCCCGCGCTCGCACATCTTCTCGAAGCCGCGGTGCAAATAGCCGATCTGGACGTCGCTCTTCACGATCGTCTCGCCGGACAGCTCGAGGACGATCCGGACCGTCCCGTGCATCGCCGGGTGCGACGGGCCCATGTTGAGGTGCATCGGCTCCGACGGGAGCTCGAGCTCGTTTTCGTCGAGATCGAGATCGATCGGCTCCATCAGCTCTCTCCTCGGTCGATCCCCCACGCGCGGCGGCCGAAGGGCATGCCCTCGTCGACGCCGAAGGGCGCTTGCTTCTCGAGCGGCAGGCCGGCCTCTTCTTCCGTGCGGTACGGGACGAGCGGCTGCGTCTTGTTCGCCGGGTAGTCCTTGCGGAGCGGGTGCCCCTCGAACTCCGGGTACATGAGGATGCGGCGGAGGTCGGGGTGACCCTTGAAGCTGATCCCCATCAGGTCGTACGTCTCGCGCTCGAACCAGTTCACGCCGATCCAGATGTCGGCGACCGTGTCGATCTCCGCGCCGTCGCCCTCGGCGTCGCCGACGCGGGACTTCAAGCGCAGGCGGTGGCGCTTGGAGACCGAGTAGAGGTGGAGCACGATCTCGAAGCGCGGCTCGCGATCGGGGTAGTCGACGCCGCAGAGGTCGACGCTCATGTCGAACGCCATCTCCGGGTCGTCGCGGAGGAAGCGGCAGATCTCCTTCCACTTCCCGGGCGCGACGACGGCGGTGTCGTCGCCGAAGTCGGAGTGGGTCTCGAGGACGGCGTCGCCGAACCTGGACTTCAGCGCTTCGAGCACGCGGACGCTCATGTCACGCCTCCCCTTCGCGCGAGGACTTCTTGCGGAGCTGGACGAGGTCGCGGACCGGATCCTCGCGCGGCTTCACGATGCCCGGCCGGCGGTCGCCCCTCGCGTTGTTCACGATCTTGTCCTGGAGCAGCATGAGCCCGTCGAGCACGGCCTCGGGGCGAGGCGGGCAGCCCGGGACGTAGACGTCGCACGGGATGATTTTGTCGATGCCCGGGACGGTCGTGTAGTTGTCGTAGAAGCCGCCGCAGCTCGCGCAGGTGCCGAACGCGAGCACCCACTTCGGCTCCATCATCTGCTCGTAGATGCGGCGGAGGACCGGCGCCTGGCGCTGCGAGATCGTCCCGACGACCCAGAGCAGATCGCTCTGGCGCGGCGAGAAGCGCGGCGCCTCGGCGCCGAAGCGCGCCGAGCCGTCGAAGCGCGGGCTCGTGAGGGCCATGAACTCCATCCCGCAGCACGCCGTGACGAACGGGTACTTGAAGAGCGACCACTTCCGCGCCCAGGCGAGCAACGCGTCGAGCTTGGTCGTGGCGAAGCCCGAGCTGCCGCTCGCGCCGCCCTCGAGCGTGACTTGCTTCAGTTCTCCCATTCGAGCGCACCCTTCTTCACGACGTAAACGAGCGCCACGACGACGACGGCGAGGAAGCCGAACATCGACGCGAGACCGATCCACCCGAGGTTCTTGAACTGAACCGCCCACGGGTAGATGAAGACCGCCTCGATGTCGAAGACGACGAACAGGATCGCGGTCAGGTAGAACTTGACCGAGAGCTTGAGGTGATTTCCGCCGGAGCTCTCGGAGCCGCACTCGAACGGCTTCATCTTCTCGGGCGTCTTGTCCAGCTTGCCACCGAGGAAGGTGGCGCCGGTGAAGAAGAGCAGCGCGAGGATGATCGCCACGGCGATCATCAAGAACATCGGCAAGTAGGTCCCGATCATCGGTGTCCTTCGGCTGGCTCTGAGATCCCGGAGAGAGTGTGGATGACGGCGCCCGGGCCAGTCCCTGGAGCAAGCGTCGCCGATTTGTAGTGCCGACCCCGGCCGGAAGTCAACGACCCCTTTGATTCTGCGCGGGTTTCCGGATTTCTCCCGGCGGCGCGCGACGCGGGGCCGCCCGCGCGCGATTGGAGGCGGCGCCGCGCCGTCGGGTGAGGTACAGACCGGCATGGCCATTCGGAAGATCGCGACCGTCGGGCACCCCGTCCTCCGCGAGGTCACGCGCGCGCTGACCAAGGAGGAGCTCCGATCCGACGCGGTGCAGCGCTTCATCGACGACCTCGTCGAGACGATGCGCGACGCCGCGGGCGCGGGCCTCGCCGCCAACCAGATCTACGAGCCCGTCCGCATCACCGCGATCGAGGTCGCCGAGAACCCCCGCTACCCGTACAAGCCGAACTACCCGCTCACGATCCTCGTGAACCCGGTCGTCACGCCCACGACCGACGAGACGTTCCTCAACTACGAGGGCTGCCTGAGCGTGCCGAACCTCCGCGGCGAGGTCCGGCGCTTCACGGCCGTCCGCGTCCGCGCGTGGGATCGCGAGGGCAACGACCTCGACCTCGAGGTGAAGGGGCTCACGGCCGGGACGTTCCAGCACGAGGTCGACCACCTCGACGGCAAGGTGTTCCTCGACCGCGTCGAGGACACGCGCTCGCTCACCACGTGGGCCGATTTCGAGCGCTTCCACAAGGCCGCGTTCGTCGAGCGCGCCAAGGCGCTCGTCGCCAAGCACGGCTCCTGACGGGCGCGCCTCCCCGCGACGTGCGCCGCGCCCCCGTCGCGTCGCTCCGGGAGGCTCAGTGAAGCCAGACGATGACGTCGTCGATGACGACGTCGGCGCTGCCGTTGTTCGCCGAGAAGAACGCGCCGACGCCGACCTCGACCTGAGGCGCGGCCCCCGGCGGGAGGACGTTCGCGCCCTCGTGCACCGGCGCGCCGTCGACGACGACCTTGCCGGAGAACGCCGTCCCCGCGCGCTTGACGCTGATCTCGACGAGGTACCAATGGTTCGGCGTGAAGGCGACCGCCGAGGCGAAGCTCGCGTTGGGGTGGCCGCCGTGCCCGTCGTTCTCGTCGAGGCAGGTCGCGCCGTTCGGGCACTGCGCGCTTCGATAGAGCGCGAGGCCGTAGTCGAGGTTGTTGAGCTGGATGGCGCCGATGACGGAGTAGTTGATGCTCGCCGTGATCGCCTTGAACCGCAGGCGGACCGTGAGCTCGGCGCCGTCCGGCACGCCTCCCGTGATCCTCTGCCAGAGCGAGGTGACCCAACCCTGTCCCGGCGCCGGCGCGCCGGTGGTGACGTTCGCGCGGAGGCCGCGCGCGACGTACCCGCCGTCCTCGACGACGGGCGCGCCCGAGGTGTTCTGCGCGCGCGTCCAGCCGTACGTCGGCGCGGTCCGGCTCGTGTCGTCGAAGTTGTCGCAGTGGACCATCGACCAGCCCGGCGGAGCGGGCGGCGTCTCGTTGCAGTCGAGCCCGGCGTCGGTCCCCGGGGCGTCCGGGGCGTCGCCGTCGCGCGGGATCGAGGCGTCGGCGTCGGCGGCCTGCGCGTCCGTCCCGCCCTCGACGCCCGCGTCGTCGTCGGGGAGCGTGGGCCCCGAGGCGAGCTGGTAGTCCTCGTCGAGGCCGCTGATGGCGTTGCACGCGGCGAGCGCGGCGGTCAACGACGCGATCGCGCCGAGCGCGCGCGCTCCGCGAGGCATCAGAAGCTCCCCCGCAGCGACACGCTCGCCGGCGCGACCGAGACGCCGACGCTCGGCGCGGGCTTCGTCGCCGAGGGCTTCGCCCAGAGCAGGCCGTAGACGCCGACGGCGGCGCCGGCGCCCGCGACGATGAAGGAGATCGTCGAGACCGTGCCGAGCGTCCGGCCCGTCTCGACGTCGTCGAGCGCGCTCGCGTCCGCGCAGCGGAGGTCGGGACACGCCGTCCTCGCGGTGCTGCCGGCGCCGAGCGCCATGAGGCCCGTGACGGAGCCGGCGGCGACGCCCGCGGCGGCGACGCCGAACCCGATGAACACGAGCGGGCTCAGCGCGGGCTTGCTCGCGGGCTCGGCGTCCGGCGGCGGGGGCGGCGCCGCCGCCAGGCCGCCGGACGGCGGTCCGGCCTCGAGCTCCACGCGCTTCGCTTCTCCCTCGCCGAGCGTGAGCTGCGTCGCGGCGTCCTCGCGACCCCTCACCTTGACCACGATCGTGTGCGCGCCCGGATCGAGCGGGAGCGGGATCCCCATCGACGGCGCGCCGAGGACGACGCCGTCGCGCTCGACCACCGCGTCCTTCGGGGCGCTCGGCGCGAGCACGATCGTCAGCCGCGCGAGGCGCGGCTCGAGGGCCGTCGCGCGGGCGGTCGCCTCCTCCTCGATCGGCCTGAGGCCCTCCGACTGCGCGCGCGCGCGCGCGTCGACCCAGTGGCTCATCGCGTCGCTCAGCTTCCCGACCTTCTCCTCGCAGTCGGCGAGGTTGATCAGCGTGATCGCCTTCGGATCGAGCCGCAGGCTCTCGACGAGGTGCGGGAGCGCCTCGTCGCACTTGTTCTCCTGGGCGAGGAGGTAGCCGATCTTGAGCTGCTCGCGCGCGGTCGCCGGATCGCCCGCCGCTGCCGGGAGGTGCCAGAGGAGGACTGCCGCGGCGATGGCGCAGGCGCCGATGCGCATGTCGGTCATTCTAGCCGTACCTCGTCGGCCGGGGGGCGAAAGGATGGCCTCGCGGTCGCTCAGAACGGCCGGTAGAGGTCCTTGCGGGACGTCGGGGTCGCCTTCTTCGTGGTCGGCCGCGCGGACGTCGTCCCGCTCGGCGGCTTGCTCGTCACGACCACGCGCGCCGAAGAGGCCGAGGGGGCGACGGCCACGACCGGCTCGGGCGGCGTCTCCGGCGTCGTCGCCTCCGGCGGGGGCAGCGCGGCGCTCGTCGTCCCCGGCGGCGGCGCCGCCGCGACCGCCGCTTGCGAGGGCGTGGTCGTGCGGACCGCGAGCATCATGACGAGCGCGCTCGTCGCGACGAGGAGCAGCGTCGACGCGATCGCGACCGGGACGAGCCACCGCCGGCGCGGCCGGACGAGGTCGAGGTCGTAGGCGCCCGGGTTCGACGTGAGCGCCATGTTCGCGTCGAGCTCGCCGCTCTTCTCGTCGCGCGTGAACGGCAGCGGCGAGCGCCGGCTCGACGGCGGCGCCACGCGCCGGCTCGACGGCGGAGGGAGATCGCCCGCGGTGACGAACGTCGGCAAGTTCGTGCTGCTCGGCACGCGCTCCGGCGGCGGTGAGGTCGAGGTCCCGATGCTCCGCCCCGGGTTCTGTCGCACGCGGGCGAGCTCGGCGCGCATCTCCGTCGCCGACGGCCAACGATCCGCCTTGTCGAAGGCCAGGCAGCCCGCGACGAGCGACTCGACGTTCTCCGGCACGCCGGGGAGCGCGCGCGCGAGCGAGCGGGCGTGCAGCGTCGCGGCCTTCACGAGGTGCTCGGAGCTCGTCTCGGCGATGTGCACGTGCTCGCCGGAGAGCAGCGTGAAGAGCGTCGCGCCGACCGACCAGATGTCCGTCCTCGCGTCGACGTCGCGCGGGCGCGAGAGCGCCTGCTCCGGCGGCATGAACGCCGGCGTGCCGACCATCTGCCCCGTCTTGGTCGACGTCGCGGACGTGTCGTCGACGAGCCGCGCGATCCCGAAGTCGAGGACCTTGAGGCGGCCCTCCTTCGTCACGAAGAGGTTCGACGGCTTGATGTCGCGATGGACGATGTTCTTCGCGTGCGCGATCTCGAGCACGGCGAGGAGCTGGTCGCAGAGGTCGAGCGTCTCGCGGAGCTCGAGCCGGCCGCCCGCGCGAACGCGGCGCTCCTCGAGCGACTCGCCCTCGAGGAGCTCCAGCACGAGGTACGGGCACCCCTCCTCGGTCGATCCGTGGTCGAGGACGCGGACGGTGCCGGGGTGATCGAGCACGTTGCCGAGCTGACCTTCGCGGACGAACCGGCGACAGACCTCGTCGCTTCGACTCAAGTGATCGTGCAGGACCTTGACCGCGAACTCGATCCCGTCGGAGGTCTGCGCGCGATACACGACCGCGGTCCCTCCTGCGCCGAGGACCGCCGTCAGCCGATACTTTCCGCCGAGTGTCCGCCCGAGTCTGTCTCGAGCGGATCCGCAGTCGACGTCCATCCTTCCAACCTATCAGGTGCCGCCATGTCGTTCGACCCAAACATGCGGCCGAACGACAGAAGTTACGGGTATGAGCGTGGCGCAGATGGCTCCCCGGATGTGCGCGGCACCACCCACGCGTCCGCCGCCGTCGTCGACACCTCGACGGGTGCGTTTACGCCGGGCAACGACGCGACGTTCCCGACGGATCCGGGAGGCGCGCGCGTCGTCCGACCGTGCGGATCGGGACAGCGCGCGCCGTCGCGCGACGTGCCGTCCTCCGCGACCGCGCGGATCGGGACGGCGCGCGCCATGGGACCCGCGGGCGGGCGCCGCGCGCGGCGTCAGCTCGCCTTGTCGACGGTGAGGAGCTTCGCCTTCCACGCGGTGAGCGCCGGACCGAGCCGGGTCTCGACCTCGCGGATGTCCTCGGCGAGCTCCTTCTCGACGGCGCCGGCGGCGAGCGCGTCCTTCAAGCACGCGAACGCGGCGACGTAGCGCCCACGCTGGATGAACGCGCGCGCGAGCGGCGGCAGGACCTCCTGCGGGAGGCCGCCGAACGCGAGCGCGCGCCGGAGCGGACCGATCGCCTCGCCCGGTCGATCGTTCAAGAGCAGCGCCTCGCCGAGCCGCCGGAACAGCTCCGCGGCGGCCATGCCCTCCTGCGCGTACTGGATGCCGATGCGGAAGACCTCCTCCGCCTGCTCGATCTCGCCGACGTGCACGCACGCCGAGCCGAGGAGGCCGAGCCCCTTCGCGATGAGGGCGCGCGCCTCGGGCGCGAGCATCTGCCCCTCCGGCGTGCGGAGGAAGATGGCGAGCGGCGCCGGCCACGTCCCGAGGAGCGCGATGACCTTCGGCCACTCCTTGCGCAGCGCGCACGCCTCGGCCTCCGCGACCTTCGACAGATCGATCGCCGAGCGCGCGCCGGTCGTGACGCGGTCGAGCTCCTCGCGCACGTGCGCGCGGACGCGGAGCCGGAACGCGTCGAGCTCGTGCTTCTCCTCGACGCCGTCGTGCAAGACGACGATCTCCGGCTCGGCGTCCTTGCCGCCGCCGAGCGACAGCGTCACGAGCGAGTAGCCGTAGAGCGGCGCGAGCAGGAGGTAGCGGACGCCGATGTAGAGCTGGATCGCCTCGATGTCGGTGTCGCGCTCGGGCGCGGGCGCGAGCTTCTCCTCCTCGACGAGGAGCGCGCCGACGAGCCGCCGGCGGAAGTCGGCGAGCGTGAGGCGCTGAGGCTCGAGGTCGCCCTCGGCCTCGGCCGAGCCGACGACGAAATCGACCAGCGTCTGGTCGGGGCTCCGCCGATCGATCGTGAGCGCGGTGATGCGCGCGCCGACGATGATCGAGAACGCGAAGAAGCGCTCGCCGACGATCTCGCAGAGCGCCTGGAAGCTTCCGATGCCCTCGCCGATGCGCTCGAACCAGCCGTCGGTCCGGAGCGCGTCGAGCGGGAATTGTTTCTTGGCAGCCATCTACCGGTCTTCGTGGGCGGCGAGCCCAGCCGCGCCAGGATCTCACCAAATCGCATGTAAAGTCACGCCGTTCTTTTTCTCGACGTCGCGGCCGCGGGCGGGGTCGACGCCCGAGCTCCGCCGCGCCACCGGATGCATACCGGCTTCACGCCGCAGCCCTCGCAGCGGACCGGGTCGCGCCGGGACGGGCAGCGCTGGAGCATCCCCATGTGGCAGAGCGAGAAATCGTAGCGCGTCGGATCCTCCGCGTCGTAGCGCGCGAGGGCGGTCGTGACCTCGACGGCGGTCCTCCACGACACGTCCGCGCGCTTCGTGAAGCCGAGGTTGTTCGACAGCTTGTGGATGTGGACGTCCACCGGCATGAGGAGCCGCCGCGCCGGGATCGGCCACAGCCCGAGGTCGATGCCGTCGGCGGGCCGCACCATCCAGCGCAAGAACAAGAGGAGGCGCTTGGCGCCCCCGCCCGCGCGCGGGTTCGAGAGCAGGTTCACCGGTCCGCGGCGGTCGGACCTCTTCGACTGGCCCGGGAGCGGGAGCCCGCCGGCGACGCGGAGGCGGTCGCAGAACGCCGCGAGCGCCTCGCGCAGCCCCTCGTGCTCCGACGGCGCGGTCCGATCGGCGTCGCGGAGGGCCCGCGCGAACGCGGCGCCGAGCGAGCCGTCCTCGCGCTGGACGCGGCGCGCCCCGACCAGGAGGCGCGCGACGTCCTCCCCCGTGAAGACGCGGTGCTTCCACCCGTCGAGCGCGGCGTGGAGCCGAGCCTCGTCGTCGGCCGCGCGCGCCGGGCTCGGTCCGACGCGCCCGAGCAGGTCGGCGACCTTCATCCGGATGGCCTTCACGTTACCGAACGCGAGGTTCGCCGACACGAGCGCGACGAGCTCGCGATCGGCGCGGCGCGCGTACCGGTGGACGAAGTCGACCGGATCGGCGCCTCGGCGCGCGCGCAGGTCCTCGCGCGCGCGCAGGCCGTCGAGCGTCGCCTTGATCGCGGCGTGGCGCGCGGCCTCGGCCTCGGCGCCTCGCGCGCGCGGCTGCGACGCGGGCCTCATAGCTGGAGGTCCCGACCGAAGGCCGGGCGTCCGGGCGGCTCGGGCGGCGCGAGCTTCTCCGCGCGGGCGCGCTGCGCCTTGGCCTCGGCGAGCCGCGCCTTCGCGATCGGGAGCCAGCGATCGTGCTTGGGCTCCGCGCCCCGGACGTACTCGCCGAAGGACCGCTCGGCCTGACGCCACAGCGCGCTCGCCTCGCGCGGTGACGTCGCCTCGCGCGCCCGCGCGGCCGCGCCGAGGCCCTCGTACCAGTGGATCTCGTAGTCGGGGACGAAGAACACGTCCTTGCTGCGGAGCAGGCGCGGCAGGCCCATCGAGTACTGCATCTCGAGCGCGAAGCGCGCCTCCTTCTCGGCGGCGAGCCCTTCGCCGGAGCGGTCGAGCGCGACCGCGAGGCCCCAGGTCGCGAGCGGCGCCGTCTCGCGCGAGGGCACGCGCCCGGCGATGCGGAGCGCCTCCCGGTAGCCCTCGATCGCCTCCTTCAGGTCGCCGAGGTGCATCTGCGTCTCGGCGAGGTTCAGCGTCGGCGTCGCGCGCATGATCTCCTCGGTCTCGCGCCGGAGGACCTCGACGTAAGCTTCGCGCTCGCACGCGTGATCGCCGAGGTGGCCGCACGCGAACGCGAGCCGGAGCCACGCTTGATCGACCGCAGGGTGGTCGGCAAAATCGGCGATCGCGCCCTTCAACACCTGCGCGGCGCGCGCGTGGTCCTCGAGCAGCGCGTAGACGTGCCCGAGGTCGAACCGGAGGAGCGCGCTCTTGCTCTTCGCGGCGCCGGCGCGCTCGAGCATCGCGAGCACGCGCGCGCGCTCGCCGAAGTCGACCTCGGCGATCGCCGTGCGCAGGAGCCGCTGCTGCACCGCCCGGTGGAGGTCGAACGCCTCGGCGGCCTCGGGGTCGCGCGCGCGCTCCCACACCGAAGGCGGCGTGTCGGCGCGAGCGGGCGCGAGCGCGAGCAGCGTCGCGAGCGCGGCGGCGGCGCGCGCCAGCCGCTTCAACGTCCGCCTCCGGCGCGCGCCGCCGGCTTCTTCGCCGGCGCGGCCCCGCCCGCGTGCTCGCGCGCGTGATCGGCCCAGGGTCCCTTGCCCCCCGCGCCCTCGAGGTAGCGCCGCCAGGCGTCGCGCGCGGAGGCGCCGCCGTCCGCGGCGGACGCCTCGAGCGCGAGCGCGACGAGCGCGTCGGCCTCCGTCGCCGAGCCCGCGTCGGCCATCGCCTCGGCGACGCGGGGATCGGCGAGGTGCGGCTTCACGTCCGAGCGCACGCGCTCCGCGAGCACGGCCCTCGCCTCGTCCCGCTGGCCCGCGCGGTCGAGCGCGAGCGCGAGCCCGACGACCGACGCGATCTGCATCGCGTCCTGCGCGTCGCGGCGCGCCTGCCGGAACATCGCGACGGCGTCGTCGATGCCGGCGGAGCCCTGCGCCATCACCGTCATCCCCGCCTCGAACGACGCGGCCGAGCGCTCCTGCGAGGTGAGCGACGACGTGCGCGGGAGCGCGGCGCGGTAGGCCCGCGCGGCCTCGGCGAGGCGCCCGGTGCGCGCGTTCGCGCGGGCCCACGCGAGCAGCGCGACCGGATCGTCGAGCGCGCGGTCGTCGCGCCGCTTCGCCTCGTCGAGCGCGGCGAGCGCCTCCGGCGCCTTGCCGAGCCGGAGCAGCGCGCGGCCCTTGAGGACCGCCGGCGCCGCGCGGCCGGGCAGAAGCTTGTCGGCCTCGTCCGCGATCTGCGGGACCTCGTTCACGAGGACGTTCGAGCCCGATCCGACGAGCTTCGCGGTGCCGCTCGCGAGGAGATCGCAGTAGCGGCGCAGGTTCGGCTCCTTGGCGCGCTCCCACGCGTTCGCCGCGCGGAACCCGTCGGCCACGCCGCACTCCGCGGGGCGCGCGGTCCCGAAGGCGCCTTGCGTGGCCGCGGGCGAGAGGAGCCAGACGAGCGCGAGGACCGACCCGTGCACGATCGAGAAACTAGCGCACAATCCTGCGCGCGCCGAGCGCCCTCAGCTCGCGAACGGATCGCGGAGGACGATGGTCTCGTCGCGCCGCGGGCCGATGCTGGCGAGGATCATCGGGCAGCCCGCCTCGGACTCGATGAAGCGGAGGTACTCCCGCGCGGCCGCCGGCAGCTCAGCCATCGCGCGGGCCCGGCCGAGCTCCTCCTTCCACCCCGGGAAGCTCCGGAGGACGGGCCTCGCGACGTCGAGGCCGTCGATCGGAAAGTCGGCGGTGCGGCCGGAGGGCGTGTCGTACGCGACGCAGACCTTCACCTCGTCGAGCCCGGTGAGGACGTCGAGCTTGGTGAGCGCGAGGCCGTCGAGCCCGTTGACCGCGACGGCGTAGCGGAGCGCGGGGAGATCGAGCCAGCCGGTGCGGCGCGGCCGACCGGTGACCGAGCCGAACTCGGCGCCGACCTTGCGGATGCGATCGCCCACGTCGTCGTGGAGCTCCGTGGGGAACGGACCGCCGCCGACGCGCGTGGTGTACGCCTTCACGAGGCCGATGACCTCGTCGATGCGGCTCGGCCCGACGCCGGCGCCGACGCACGCGCCGCCCGCGGTGGGGGTCGACGAGGTGACGAACGGGTACGTGCCGTGATCCACGTCGAGCAGCGTGCCCTGCGCGCCCTCGAGGACCACCCGCTTGTCGGCTTTGATCGCGCGCTCGACGAGCGGCTGCGTCGCGGCGAGCATCTTCACGATGCGCGCGCGCGTGGGCTCGATCGCCTCGAGCACCTCGTCGGTCGTCGGCCCCTCGCCGCCGAGCACGCCGAGGATCGGCGCCCAGCCTTCGAGCGCGCGGGCGACGAGCTCGCGCAGGCGCGGGGGGTCCCGGAACGCGCCGAGCGTGATGCCGCGGCGCGCGACCTTGTCCTCGTAGCAGGGGCCGACGCCGCGCTTCGTCGTGCCGATCGCGCCCTTCCGCTGCTCGCGGAGCCCGTCGATCGTCACGTGGTAAGGGAGGATCGCGTGCGCGCGGTCCGAGACGACGAGGCGGCCCTCGGCGGCGACGCCGCGCTCCTCGAGGTGGTCGAGCTCGGAGACGAGGCTCTTCGGATCGATGACCATGCCCTGACCGAGCACGCAGGTGACGCCCTCGCGGAGCACGCCGCTCGGGACGAGGCGGACGACGATCTTCTCGTCCCCCACGACGAGCGTGTGCCCGGCGTTCGGCCCTCCGCCGTAGCGCACGACCATGTCCGCGCGCTCGGTGAAGATGTCGACGATCTTGCCTTTGCCCTCGTCCCCCCACTGCGCGCCCACGATCACCACGGCCGGCATTCTTCACGCTCCTTCATCTGCCGAGGGCTGACCGCTCCGATCGGCGGCTCGCGGCTCTCCGGCGCTGCTTAGCACGCGCACGACGTCGTCGGTGGTCGTCTTCCGCTCTGCCGTGTCGTCCCAGACGAAGGCGAAGCCCCACGAGGCCGCGTAGGCTCGCGCCCGCGCGGGGTCCGCGACCGCGACCGCGGGGAACCCGCGCGCCCGGAGCTCGGCGAGGCGCGGATCGGTGTCCGGGCCGACCACGACGGCGCCGGTCCGGCGCGCGGCGGGCGCCGTCGCCGCCCGGACCGCCCACGCGAGCGCGTCGAGGTCGAGCCCGAGCCCGACCGCGGGGCGCGGGGCGCCGTAGCGCGCGAGCAGATCGTCGTAGCGCCCGCCGCCGCCGACGGGCTCGCCGGGGCCCTCCGCGTAGATCGAGAAGATCGTGCCCGTGTAGTACGACAGCCCGCGGACCTCGCCGGGATCGGCCGACAGGTGCGGGCCGAGCCCCCGCGCGGACGCCGCGTCGTAGAGCGCGAGCAGGCGGCTCGCCGGCGCCTCCGCGCGCGTCCCGGCGAGCAGGGCGATCGCCTCGACGATCGCCTCGCGGCCGCCGTGGAGCCGCGCGAGCGCGGAGATCCGCGGGCCCTCCGCGAGGCCGGCCGTGAGCTCGACCAGAGACGGCTCGTCCTTGCGCGACAACGCGAGCGAGATCTCCGCCGCGCGCGGCGCGGCGACGCCCGCGAGGAGCTCCCGCACGATGCCGGCGTCGGACAGGTCGAGCGTGAAGCGCGCGAGCCCCGCGCCCTCGCGGAGCGCGTCCGCGGCGAGGCAGAGCAGCTCGAGGTCGCCCTCGGCGCCGGCGACGCCGCAGAGCTCGACGCCGACCTGCGGGATCTGGCGGTGCTTCTTCGCGCGCGACGACCGCCGGCGGACGACCGTCCCCTCGTAGGCGAGGCGGAACGGCGGCTCGCGATCACCGAGGCGGGTCGCGACGATCCTCGCGACCTGCGGCGTCATGTCGGGGCGGAGCACGGCGACCTCGCCGGACTCCGGCTCGATGAAGCGGAGGACGTCGTCGGCGGCGGCCGCGCCGAGCCCGCGCTCGAGCACGCTCGCCAGCTCGAAGGCCGGCGGCGTGACGAGGCGGTAGCCGTGGAGCGCGAGCCGCTCGAGCACCGCGCGCGAGAGGTCGCGCCGGCTCGCGGCCTCCTCCGGCAGGAGGTCCCGCATCCCGGGAGGCAGCGGGTGCTCGAGCGCCGTCAGGGCCCCGGTCCCCGGGCTTGAAGGACGGTCCATCATCGCGGGGCCTCCACGTCGCACGGCATGGACAACGCGTCAACGCGCTCACTCGCGCGCGACGGCGGCGGACCGCGCGCGACGGTCAGAAGACGCCGCGGAGCCCGGCCCAGCCGGAGCCGATCTCCGGCGTCAGGCGCGCGCCGGCGGCGCGTCGCGCCGGCGCGTCGCCGGCGGTCGCGCTCGACGGCGCGCTCGGCGCCGTGAGGTAGAGGACGAGCGCCGTGATCAGCGCGGCGCCCCCGACCCCGAACGCGACCGTGGAGATCATCCCGGTCGTCTGCCCCTCGGCGGCGCGCTCGCGGCCCACCTCCGTGTCCGGGCAGCCCGCGGGGTTCGTCGCGCGCGCGCTCTTCGCGCACTCGTTCGAGAGCGTCATGAGCCCCGTCACGGCGCCGACCCCGACCCCGACGACGCCGACCCCGACGAGCGCGAGCGCGACGGTCCTCTGCCCGGAGCCGTCGCTGGTCTCGCCGCGCGGCGGGGGCGCGACGGGCGCCGGCTCCACGCGCTCGGCGCGCGGCGGCGGCTCCTCGACGACCGGCTCCACCTCCTCGTCCTCCATCGCCGGGACGGCGATCCGCTGCGGCCGCTCCCGCTTCACGATCGTGACGAGCTCGACGATCTGCTTCTTGCCCTTCGCGCGGAAGGTGAGCTTGCGCTGGCCGGGCTCGGCCGCGAACGTCACGCCCTTCTCGGCGTCGGGGACGCGGCGGTCGTCGACGAGCACCTCGGTGAGCTCCACCTTCTTCTGGGGCTCGACGACGACGCGGGCGAGCGACTTCTCGAGCTCCGCCATCCTCTGGCGCGCGAAGTCGCGGCGGTCGTTGCGCTTCAGCTCGACGGCCTTGCGCTCCGCCTCCTTGAACTCGACCCACGCCAGCCAGACCGCGCCTTGCTCCTTGTGGCAGTACGCGAGGTTCAGCAGCGTCCCGAGCTGGTGGTCCTTCTTGTACGCCGCCTCGAACTTGGGGCACGCCTCACCGTAGCGACGCGCCTCCATCAGCTTCTGCCCTTCGCGGAAGAACCGCTCCGCGTCGGCGTCCTTGTCGGACTGCGCCAGCGCGAGCGAAGACCATAGCCCGACGCCGGCGGCGATCGCCCGAGCCGCTCGTTTCATTGCCCGGAGCGCGTCTGCGGGAGGCCGGCCGGCAACGCCTTGGCCGACGGCGCGGCGGTCGTCTTCGCCGCGGGGCGCGCCGGGGCCGTCGCGCGGGCCGGCGCGGGCGCGCTCGGCTTCGCGGCGCGCGTCGTGGTGACCGGGGGCGTCCCCTGCGCGGGCGCAGACGCGGGCATCGGCGACGCGCCGAGCAGCGTGCCCTGCACGGGAGGCGGGAGATCGTTCTCCACCGACGCCGTGTGGACGGTCAGCGGCGCGACGACCGTGGGCGTGGGCTCGACGGGCGCCGGCGGCGGCTCGGACGCGGCGTGCCCCTCGGCGGACTTCGAAGCGCGCTCGTTCGAGAAGGTGGTCGCGGCGATGAGCACCAGCCCGATCGCCGCCGGGACCGCGATGCCGGCGAGGATCCACCGGCGCTTCGGGTCGAAGCCCGTGAAGCGCCGCGCGACGGTGCTCGCGGTCCCGTGGAGCTCGGGCTGGATCGAGTCGATGCGCCGGCCCGGCGCCGACGGGATCGCGATGCGGTCGGACGTGGCGCCGCCGTTGCGGATGCGCGATCCGCTCGCGACGTCGTCCATCAACACGCGCGCGAGCGTCGCGCGCACCCGATCGGCCGAGTGCATCCACGTCCCCGAGCCGTACGGGACGAGCGCCTCGGCGAGCTCGGCGACGTCGGCGAAGCGCTGGTCGCGGTTCTTGGCGAGGCACCGCATCACGATCTGCTCGAGCCCCTCGGGCACGCCGGTCACGAGAGAGCGGATCGGCGTGGGCTGCTTCTCGAGGATCTGCGCGAAGGTCTCCTGCAGCTCGTCGCCGCCGAACGGCATCGAGTTCGTGAGCAGCTCGTACATGCAGACGCCGAGCGACCAGATGTCCGTCCGGTGATCGACGGTCTTCGGGCTCCGGACCTGCTCCGGGGACATGTACGGAGGCGAGCCGAGGACGGTGCGGCCGCCGGTGAGCTGCTGGCTGCGCCGGTCCTGCGCCGCGTCGGCCGACTTCGAGATCCCGAAGTCGAGGATCTTGATCACCTGCGAGCCGTCCGGTTTGTTCGCGAGGAACAGGTTCGACGGCTTGAGATCGCGGTGGATGATCGATCGGCCGTGCGCGTGGGCGAGGCCCTCGAGCGCCTGGAGGATGTAGTCGACGACGAGCCACCGCGGGAGCGCCCCGCGCGAGTCGGCGATCTGACAGAGGTCCGCGCCCTCGAGCAGCTCCATCACGATGAACGGCAGCCCGTCCTCGCCGACGTCGACGTCGACGACGCGCGCGACGTGCTCGCTCTTCAGCTTCGCCGCCGAGCGCGCCTCGAGGAGCAGGCGGGACTGCGCCTCGCGGTCGGCGATGTCCTGGTAGAGGAGCTTCACGGCGACGCGCTGATCGAGCAGCTCGTGGTAGGCCTCGACCACGATCCCCATGCCGCCCTCGCCGAGGAGGCGCTCGACGCGGTACTTGCTCGCGAGGAGGTCGCCGACCTTGAGCAGCGAACGCCCGCTCTCAGGGGCCGACGCCCTGGACGCAGTTCGCTGCGATCGCGCGAGCTTCGCCGCCATCAGAGGCCAATCGTAGCGTCGTCATCGTTCACGCTCCAAGAGAAGAAAGCGCCCGGCGCCGAGACGTCCGCGACGCCGGCTTCATGACCCGCACCCACCTGACCTTCTTTCAGGCGCTGTCCGCCGCGGACGCGCGATCGGGCGCGCCTCGATCGGCCTCGGCGTCTCCGGCGCCCCCTGCCGGGTCGCGACGCCATCGAAGCGGTTGGAGCGGAAAGGGCGCGCGCGACGGCTCGGAGCGGTGGACGACCGGCTCGTTTCGACCTCGCGTCGCCCCGTCACCCCTCCGGCCGCGCGGTGTTGGGCTCGGCTTCATCTGTCGGAAGCCTGACAGCCTGCGGCGCGGCCCGGCGGCGCACGCGGGCGCGTTTCTAGCCGTGAATCCGCGTGTTCTTGTGCTCCGGCGTCCTGCTCCGGCCGTCGGCACGCCCGTCGCAATAGGGTCCTCACCTCGAAAGGACCCGATCCATGGCCTTCGCCATCCAGCGTGACATCCTCGACGCGGCCGTTGCCGGCGACACCGCAGCCCTCGACAACGTCCTCAAGACGATCACGCCCCACGTCGAGCGCCAGCTCCTGCGCTACCCCGTGAGCGACGAGGACCGCCGCGACCTCCTGCAGGCGACGCTCATGCAGATCGTCCGTCGCCTCGGGTCGTTCCGCGCGGAGGCGAGCTTCTCCACCTGGCTGTTCCGCGTCACCGCGAACGAAGCGCTCATGCTGATGCGCTCGCGCCGGCGCCACCGCGCCCGGTTCGTCGAGGGCCTCGAGTGGGAAGAGCTCGCCACGCTCCCCGCGATGAACGACGTCGAGCTCGGGGACGGCGACCTGGGCGTGGGCGCGCGGCAGCGTGACGAGCGTGTCCGTGACGCGCTGGGCGAGCTGCCCGAGGACTACCGCGACGTCGTGATCGCGCACTACCACATGGACCTCGGCCTCCAGGAGATCGCCGACCGCCTCTCGATCACGGAGAGCGCCGTCCGCTCCAGGCTGCACCGCGCGCGCTCGCGCCTCCGCTCGCTCCTCGAAAAGCGCGAGCTCGGCGCGTACACTGCGGCGGCCTGAGCCCCTCCCCTCCTCGCCCTCGCGCGCTGCTCTTCGACCTCGACGGTACGCTCGTCGACTCGCGGCGCGACATCGCGGACGCGCTGAACGCCGCGCTCGCGGCCGTCGGGCGTCCGGAGCTGCCGCTCGCGACGATCCTGCCGATGATCGGCGACGGCGCGCGCGTCCTCGTCGAGCGCGCGCTCGCCGTCGACGGAGCCGCGCCGCCGGACGGGCGAGCCGCCGAGGCGACGCCCGGAGCCTCGCTCGACGAGGTGTCCGCGCTCTTCTTGGAGCGCTACGCCGCGCGGCCCGTCGTCCACACGGCGCTCCTGCCGGGCGCGCGCGAGGCGCTCGCGCTCGGCCTGCCCGCGGCGGTCGTCACGAACAAGCCGCGCGCGATCACGCGGCTCGTCCTCGAGCGGCTCGGCGTCGCCGGCTCGTTCGGCGCCGTGTTCGCGGGCGGCGACGGGCCGCTCAAGCCCTCGCCGCACGGCGTCCGGGCGGCGGCCGCCGCGCTCGGCGCCCCGGTCGAGAGCGCCTGGATGATCGGCGACGGCCCGCAGGACGTCCTCGCCGGCCGCGCCGCGGGCTGCTTCACGATCGCCGTCCCCGGGATCGCCGCGCGCGAGCGCGTGCTCGCGGCCGGCCCTCACCTCGTGGTGGCGTCGCTCCACGACGTCGCGCGGCTCGCCCGCGCGAGCCTCACTTCGGCTTGACCTCGATCTCCTTGAGGCGCCCGCGGAACGCGTTCATCCGCGCGATCGCGGCGGCGCGCTTCTCCTTGTCGCCCGCGAGGTCCTTCTTCTCGTCGGGGTCCGCCGCCAGATCGAACAGCTGGTAGCTGCCGCCGCCGAAGTGGATCAGCTTCGTCCCCGGCGACGGCCCGGTGATGATCGCGCGGCGGACGCCGTTGAACGGACCGGCGGGCATGTCGACGTAGACGTCGCGCTCCTCGTGCTCGGCGCCCTTCGGCAGGTAGACGTCGTCGAGCAGGCTCTTGCCCCGGAGCTCGCCGTCGTCGGGGACGTCGAGGCCCATGAGCTCGATGATCGTGGGCGCCACGTCGATGTGCGATCGGTTCACCGACACGCGCCGCGGCTCGGCGCCGGGCACGTAGACGAAGAGCGGGACGTGCACGAGCTCGTTCCAGATCTCCGAGCCGTGGAAGAGCATGCCGTGCTCGTAGAAGGCCTCGCCGTGGTCGGCGGTCATCACCACCGCGGTGTCCTCGGCCCAGGGCTGCGACGCGACGTAGTCGAGCACGCGTCCGATGTGCACGTCCGTGTACCAGACCTCTTGATCGTACAGCGCGCGCGAGGCGCCCTTCCCGCCGGAGAAATCGGGGGCGCCGGCGTGCGGGACGTACTGCGCGTGCGGATCGAAGAAGTGGAACCAGGCGAAGAAGCGATGCGGCGCGCCGGGGGCGCCCGCCTCGGGGGCCTCACGCTCGCCGCCGGCGTCGGGCGCGCCGCCGTCCGCGTCCTCCGCGACGCCGCCGAGGGTGTTCTCCGGGCGCTGGAGCAGCTTGAGCGCGAGGTCGGCCATGCGCTCGCTCGTGATGCTCGTGTCGTTGTCGCCCATGCCGGGCGGGATCGCCGACGTGTCCCAGACCTCGAAGCCCTGCGCGAGCCCGCTCGATCGCTTGAAGTACCAGTGGCACATCCCCGCGAAGGTGCGGTAGCCGGCGTCGCGGGCGCGCTCGGCGATCATGACGTTCTTGTCGAAGTACGTATTGAAATGACTGAAGTCGGTGACCGTCTCGCTCGGGTACTTGCCGATGAGCATCGGGCCGACGGCCTTGCCGGTGTACGACGCCATCGAGTACGCGTTCTCGAAGACCGTGGCCTTCTCGGCGAGCTTGTCGAGGTTCGGCGAGGTGGGCTTGCCGTAGTTCATGAAGCCCAGATCGGGTCGGAGCGTGTCGACCGTGAGGAGGATCACGTTGTACGAGCGCTTCGGCTTCGCCGACGCGACGGCGTCCGCGCTCGTCACCGCGACGGGCGTCGGCTCCGGCGCCGGCGTGTCCTCGCCCGAGCAGTCCTCGTCGACGCCGTTGCCGGGGACGTCGAGCGCGTTCGGGTTCACGCCCGCGTTGCCGTCGTCGCAGTCGCCGCCCGCGAACCTGGCGGAGAAGCCGTCCCTGTCGCGATCGGTCAAGGCGCGGAGGAGCGCGAGCGCCGGCTTGCCGAGCGGCGCGTGCTTCTCGATCGAGCGCGCGACGATCGGCGGCTCGCCGACGCGCGACGACGCGCGCACGCAGGCGCCGAACAGGAGCGCCTGAGCCGCGAGCCCGATCGCCGCGCCCACGAGCTGGCGCGGCGGCGGCCGCTCGCGACCGCCCGCCGCCGCCGAGCGCGCGAGCGCGATCGGGGCGGCGTAGGCGCCGAGCGCGACGACGGCGGCGTTCGCGAGCGGCCGCAGGTCGAGCTCCGCCCGCTTGAGGACCCCGAAGACGCCGAGGACGCCGCCGCCGGCGCCGCTGGTGTCGCCGAGCGAGATCCCGAGCGCGAAGAGCGCGAGGACGATCACGAGCGCGACGCTCCCGGTGAGCACGGGATCGAGCAGCTGCGGGACGGCGTCGCTCCCGAGCGCGAGCAACCGCCGCACCAGCGGGAGCGCCGCGAGCGCGACGACCCCGGCGACCACGAGCGCGCCGACCGCGCCCGCGCCGATCGTCAGCCCGGCCTCGGCGGGCTCGCCGGCGCCCATCGAGACGCGCGCGACGTGGGCGGCCGCGACGCACCACCCGAAGGCCGCGACGATGGCGATCGGCAGCGCGGCGGCCGCGCGGAGCCGCTCGAGGACGGCGCCCTCGCGCAGCGCGGCGAGCGCGGCGAGCGGGCTCGTGGCCGCCTTCGGCTGCAAGAGGAGCGCGAGGACGCCGACGGCCCCGCCCACGCCGAGCGCGACGGGCGAGAGCAGACCGAGCTCCGCCGCGGCGAGGGCCCCGAACGGCAGAGGCTCGTCCGCGCCCGCCTCCGCCGCCGCGGTCGTCACGGCGCGCGCCTCGAGGAGGGCTACGAAGAGCGCCGCGACGGCGGCGCCGCCGAGGGCATGGGTCAAGCGCAACAGCGCGCGGAGCATCAAGTCGGGTGGAGAAAGTCGAGGCCCGCGGCGAGCGGGGACGGCTGGGACCGAGAGTCGCGCGCCCGCGGATCGCGAGGCACGACTCGGGGCCGGAACGTTACTAGAGGGGGCCGGTCTTCGCGAGCCCTCGCTCCGCCGAGCTCGACGGACGCCGGGCGCCGTCCTCGCGCGCCCTCGCGCGGCGCGCGCTCACGGACGCCGGCGCGCGTCGTCGCGACCGGCGAGCGCGCGCGCGTCGCCCTGCTTCTTCGCGCTCGCGAGCGGATGGGCGGCGTCGTAGACCGCGAGCAAGTGCGCGACCGAGACGTGGGTATAACGCTGCGTCGTCGAGAGCGACGCGTGGCCGAGCATCTCCTGGATCGCGCGGAGGTCGGCGCCGCCGTCGAGGAGATGCGTGGCGCACGTGTGCCGCAGCGCGTGCGGGTGCAGGTCCGCCCGCCCCGCGCCGGCGAGCCCGTAACGGCGGACGACGAGCTGCGCGGCGCGCGGGCCGAACCGGCGCCCGCGCGTCGAGACGAACACGGCGCGCGCGTCGAGGTGGCCCGTCTTCGCGTGCGCGAGCTCCGATCGCACGGCGAGCCACGCGGCGAGCGCGCGCTCCGCCTTGCTCCCGAACGGGACGACGCGCTCCTTCCTCCCCTTGCCCATCACGCGGACCGTGCGCTCGGAGAGCGAGAGGTTCGCCAGATCGAGGCCGCACGCCTCCGACACGCGGAGCCCGGCGGCGTAGAGCAGCTCGAGGAACGCGCGATCGCGGAGCGCCACGGCCTCCTCCGCGCGGAGCGCCCCGGTGTTGTCGGGATCGGGCGACTCGATCACCAGCGCGGCGTCCTCGGCCGAGAGGAACGTCGGCAGCTCGCGGCGGACCTTCGGGCTCGCGAGCTCGGCGGCGGGGTTCGTCTCGGCGTGCCCTCTCTGCTTCATCCACCGGCAGAAGGCGCGCACGCTCGCGATCTTGCGCGCGACGCTCGACGGCTTGCACGTCCGCGCGAGATCGCCGAGCCAGGCGCGCAGCACGTAGACGTCGAGCCGCGGCGGCGCGCGCCGGCGCTCGACGCGACCACGTCGCGGACCTTCGCCCCGGTGCTCGGTCGCGCGCGCCTCGACGAACGCGAGCAGCGCGTCGAGGTCCCGGCCGTACGCGGCCACGGTGTTCGGAGAGGCGTGCTTCTCCGCCTCGAGGTGGGTGACGAACGCGGCTTTGAGCTCGGTCAGCTCCACGCCTCGCAGGTTAGCCTCCGGCCCCGGGGCGGGCCACTTCGCCGCCCCGGCGCGCCGCTGGTCCGCGCGCCGTCGGGCCGCCTCGAACGGTTTCGCGGGCGGAATATTCCCGTCGGCGCGCGCGAGGACGACGGGCCGCCGTCTCCGGCGGCGGCCGCGGCCGAAAGTCGTGGGCGCGGGACGAACCCGGTCGAATTCTTGGTGTCCGGGGACTAGTGTCCGGAGTCCGCAAGGACTCGGGCGCGGGAAATGAGAAAACGTAGCGTGTCCCGAGTCAGACGTTCGGCCTCGTCGGGGAATCGCGAGGCCCTCACGGGCGACGCGGGCCTCGCGATTCCCCGACGAACCATGGACTCAGGACACTAGGCGGATTCGCCTTGCTGCGGCGGCTCTGGGAGAAGATCAAGACGCTCTGGAAGCTCGCGAAGTCCGAGCGTGCCTCGCCGCGCGAGATCGGGTGGGCGGTGGCGATCGGCGCGTTCGCCGGGTGCACGCCGGCGATGGGCGTCCACGGCCCCTTGGCCATCGGCCTCGCGACGCTGTTCAAGAAGAACCGCCTCTTCGCGTGGCTCGGCTCGCGCATCTCCAACATGGTGTTCCTCCCGTTCATCGTGCTCGCGGAGGTCCAGGTGTCGCATCGCCTGCGCACCGGCGAGTGGCTCGTCCTCGAGCGCTACGAGGTGATCGATCAGGCCGGCACGCTCTTGCTCGACTGGTGCATCGGCACGATCCCGGTCGGCGTCGCGATCGGCGGCGTGATGGGCGTGCTCTCGTGGGCGTTCGCCCTCCGCCGCGATCGGCGTCGCGCCGCGCGGGCCGCCACCAGGCCGCGGGACGAGCCGCGTCCCCCCGCGCCCGGCAGGCGACGCCCGCCGCGCCCGCCGGCGCGTCACGCGGGGCAAACGGCGACGGCGACGTGCCGGCGCCCCCCAGCGCGCGCAGCGTATGTGAGCGCGACGCGGCCTCCCGCGCGCTCCCGCACCCGACCGGCGCGCCGCCGGCGATCCGCGCGCGGACGCGACCGGCGCGCGCGCGGTCCCTAGGCGCAGGCGGCCTGGATCTCGGCGACGGTCTTCGGGATCTGCCGCGTGAGGTTGTCGGGCTCGCCGTCGGTCACGAGGATGTCGTCCTCGATGCGGACGCCGATGCCGCGGAACGCGGGCGGGACCTTGTCGTTGTCCTTCGAGATGTAGATGCCGGGCTCGACGGTGAGGACCATGCCGGGCTCGAGCGGCCGGGCCTTGCCGCCGACGTGGTAGCTGCCGACGTCGTGGACGTCCATGCCGAGCCAGTGACTCGTCTTGTGCATGAAGAACGGCTTGTGCGCCTCGTCCTTGATCAGCTGGTCGACGTCGCCGGAGAGCAGCCCGAGCTTCACGAGCCCGCGCGTGATCACGTCGACGCAGGTCGCGTGGATCTGCTCGAGCGAGCTGCCCGCGCGCGCCTTGTCGATGCCCGCCTCCTGCGCGTCGAGGACGAGCTCGTAGATCGCCTGCTGCTCCTTCGTGAACGTGCCGCCGACGGGGAACGTCCGCGTGACGTCGCTCGCGTAGTAGTCGTACTCGCAGCCGGCGTCGATCAAGAGCAGCTCTCCGTCCTCCATCCTCCGGTTGTTCTGGCGGTAGTGGAGGATCGTGGCGTTCGCGCCCGAGCCGACGATGCTCCCGTAGGCGGGCCGCTCCGAGCCGTGCATGCGGAACGTCTCGAGGAGCATCGCCTCGACCTGGAACTCGTGCATGCCGGGCCGCGTCGCCTTCATCGCGCGCACGTGCGCCTCGGCGGTGATGTCGGCGGCGCGTCGCATCGAGGACAGGTCCTCGGCGTTCTTGAAGAGCCGCATCTCGTGCAGGATCGTGCCGGGGTCGACGATCTCGACCGGCCACGAGAAGCCGAGCTTCGCGCGGGCGCGCGCGCGGTCGATGCCCTCGAGGACCTTGTCGTCGAAGGCGCGGTTCGCGCCGAGCCGGTAGTACAGCCGCGTCCTGTTCTGGAGGAGCTTCGGGAGCTCCTCGGCGACCTTGTCGATCGTGAAGGCCTCGTCCGCGCCGAAGTGTGCCTTGACGCCGTCGACGCCGGCGCGCGGTCCGTCCCAGGTCTCGCGCTCGGGATCGCGCGGGCGGACGAACATCGTCGTCTTCTTCTCCTTGGCGTCGAGCACGAGCACCGTGCCGGGCTCGGCGAAGCCGGACAGGTAGAAGAGGTCGGAGTCCTGCCGGTAGTCGTGCTCGACGTCGTTGTTGCGCGTGTAGACGGGCGCCGACGCGAAGACCGCGACGCTGTGGGGATCCTTCGCGGAGACGGCCTCGACGAAAGCACGACGACGTTTGCCGTAGAGCTCACTGTGGCACGTGCACATGGTCATTCAATGCCACGGGCACGTCCGCGACACAACCGCCGGTCCCGGCGGGCGTTCGGCGCCAAGGCGCGGGAGAGCGCGGACGCGCTCGCACCCTGACCGCAGCGCGACGGAGCTCCTCCTGACCCGCGATCGGATCCGATCGTTCCGAGGGGTTTGGTCGTCTCCGCGGGCCCCAGGAGGCGAGACGGGTCGGGCGCGGCCTCTCCGAAGAGGTCCAATAACTATTTGGAATTGCTTGATCTAATGACCTTGCGCAGGGCCGCCGCACGAACGGTACGGGCTTCGCACCGACGCGGATCGGAGGTTGGCCATGCCGACAGCGCACCGTCTCGCCCTCGTCTTCGCCGTGACGCTCGGAGTCGCTCCCCTCGCGGCGTGCACGCTCGCGAGCCCGACGACCATCCACGTGCTCCCGGGCGAGGAGCCCGCGGACGCCGGGACGACGACGGCGTCCTCGGCGTCGACGTCCGGCGGCGCCGCGACGTGCGGCACCGACGACTTCATCGAGCCCGACCTCGCGAAGCTCACGCCGTGCGGCGACGGCAAGGGCCACTGCTTCGACGCGATGCGGGCGCCGATCGCCGAGCAGCTCACCCCTTGCCCGACCCCCGGCGAGGTCTGCGTCCCCGACGAGATCCTGGAGGCCGGCGGCGAGGCGTTGAAGAGCTGCGCCTCGATCATCGGCCCCGGAGCGTGCGTCACCGCGACCCTCATCCCCGAGGTGATCGAGCGAAGCCAGGGCATGCTGAAGCCCGACGTCTGCGAGCCCGACCAGCTCTGCCTCCCTTGCAACGATCCGACGAACGGCAACGCGCCGACGCCGTTCTGCCAGCCGATCGGCGTGCACGAGAACGCGTGCGCGTCCGCGCCGGCCGCGGGAGACGGCGGCGCGGCGCCGGCCGGGAACGCGCCGTGCTGCACCGCCAACGGGAAGAGCAACGGCGTCTGCCTCGCCGCGACGGCGATCCCCGAGGCGCAGCGCGACAAGGCCAAGCAGGACACGTGCGCGCCGACCGACAAGTGCGTGCCCGGCGCGTTCGTCGCGAACGCGCCGGTGAAGTGCGGCGGCGGGCTGCTCGGCGACGGCGTGTGCATGGACAGGTGCTTCAGCGGGATGATGGGCCTCGCCGGCGACGTCGGCCTGCTCAAGACCGAGGGCTGCGGCGAGACCGAGGTGTGCGTCCCGTGTCGCTTCACGAAGGGCCAGAACGTGCCGGGGTGCGGGCTGTGAGCCTCGCGCGCGCCGCCGGCGGCGTCGCCGCCGCCGCGCTCGTCGTCGCGTGCTCGATCGGCGAGTCGACCACCGAGACGGTGACCCTCCCGGTCCGCGCCCGCAGGGAGACGCGGACGTGCGAGTCGCCGTTCGCCAGGCCGGACCCGTCGACGCTCGAGCGCTGCGGCGACGGCAAGGGGCGCTGCTTCGACGGCGCGCGCACCCCGATCCCCGCGAAGGACCTCCCCCCGTGCGCGGGCGGCGACGTCTGCGTCCCCGACGCGCTGCTCGAGGCGGGCGGCGGCACGCTGAAGAGCTGCACGTTCTTCCTCGGGAGCAAGCCCGGCGCATGCATGAGCCTCCTCGTGAAGGACATCGCGGCCAACAAGGACGTGCTGCAGCAGGACGTGTGCGCCGACGACGAGCGCTGCGCGCCGTGCGTCGACCCGACCAACGGACAGGACACGCGCCTCTGCGGCGCGATCGGCGTCCACGAGGAGGCCTGCGTCGGCGGCGAGGGCGCGCGCGCCGCCGCCTGCTGCCACGGCTTCGGCGTGTGCATGAACGCGGACGCCGCGCCCGAAGGCTCGCGCGGGGATCTCTCGCGCGACACGTGCGCGGACGACCAGCTCTGCGCGCCGGCGGCGATGGTCGAGGGCGCCCCCGTGAAGTGCGACGTCCTCGGGTTCGACGGCGTGTGCCTCGACACCTGCTTCGCGACGATGTTGCGGCCGACCACGCCGGTGATGCGCGGCGGCTGCGGGCCCACCGAGGTGTGCCTCCCTTGCGCCGTCGGCAAGGGTCAGGGGATGCCGGGCTGCGACTAACGCTCGGTCGGGTCTCGTCGGTCATCGTGTCCGCGCGTGGGCGGGAGGCGATCGCTGCTGCCAGCGCTCGGCGTCGTCAGAGCAGCTCGATGGCCGTCGGCCCGCTCGCATGGACGATCCGCGCGTCGACCGCCGGCGCGGCGACGTCGCCCGCGTGGCGCACGAGAGGACCCGATCGTCGATCCGCGGGGTAACCCGTTCTCCGAGCGCCACGTGGATCCGTCGCGCTGAAGCGTTCCTCACGCGGCCGACGGCGCGGAACTGAAGGCCTCGATCTCGATGACATCGTTGGTGGTGAACGACATGGTGACGAGGCGGCGATCGGCCGCGGAGCTCGCCGGGTGCGCGCCGCGGAACCCCAGCCGCGGACCGGCCTGATGACAACCGCCGCAGACGATCTGGCGCCTCCGCGGCCGCCGATGATGGCGTGAGGCGTCGGATCTCGGCGGGCGCGGGGACGCGCTCACTCCATCGGCGCGTCGCTCACTCCATCAGCGAGAAGACGGCGAAGAGCACGCCGAGGATCGCGAGCCCGGCGAGCGCGAGGCTGGGAGCCCCGAGGCGCGTCCGATCGTCGGGCCGTCTTCGCCCCACGCCGTCCGCGACCCTCCGACCCCGTGCGCGAGGCGGCCGGCGGAGGCACGGACGGAGCGATCGGCAGGTGCACCGGCGCCGCATGCGCGAGCTCCGCGCTCGGAAGGCGACAGCGACGGCGGTCGGCTGAGGCTTGGCCTCGTAGTGAGTGAACGCCGACGTTCGCCGGCAGCCCGCCTCGGCGGCCTTGGCCTCGGGGGCCCGGACGGGCTCGGCTTGTCGGCGGCCGGTCGGACGCGCGGCGGCGGCGTCATCGGCGCGCTCACCTGCACGGCCGGCGCGCGCGCACGGACCTCCGCCGGCAGGTCGAGCGAGGACACCGTCGCGCCGAGCTTCAGCATCCGCGGGCGCTGCCACTCGATGCGCGAGCCCTGGTAGACGGCCGAGCGCCCGAGCCACAGCGCGCGTGGATAACCGCGTCGTAGATGAAAGACGCTGAAGCCGCCGCACGATCTTGATGTGCTCGCGCGAGACCGTCGCGATCCTCGGGGACGAGATCGGCCTTGGGGCTCCGGCCGATGACGTACTCGCGGTTCTCCGCCCGGCGGGAACGAGCTCGTCGCCAGTTCTGACCCTCGACCACGCGAATGCGCGGCCCCGGGGTGCGCCGCGCCGTCGGCGGCGCGAGCCCGGGGTCTGGCCGTCAGCGCGGACGACGCGCTGCCGATCTGGATCGTCGCCGGGGATGACGAGGCGCCGCTGCCGCGTCGAGCGGGGACGTCGCCGACGCAGCAGTCGAGCCCCACCGCGATGAGGGCGACCTCGCTCAGCTTGGCGTGCTCGTCGTCGACGCCGGGACGTCGACGCGCGCACGTCACAAACTCATCGCCCGATCGTGAGGACGCGCGCCCCGAGCTCGATGCGGCGCGTCTCATGAAACGACCCTCCGGGGGAACGACCAGATGCACGCTCGTAGTGTCGCACGTTCCTCTCCCACGAGTACCCGGAAGCGAGGCCGCGCGGAGCCGCAGGCGCCCGGCGTGGCGCACTGTTGTTGGCCCCACCGCGGGCGGCGCAGGACAATTCGAAGCCCGACCACGCACTCTTGCTGCTGGGAAAGTGAACATGGACGACCGCCGCCGCCGCCGTAGCTCCGATCCGCTCGTCGCTCTGCACTACCAGCTCAGCTCCGCTCGCGCGCGGGGCGATCTCGACGCCATCGTCGTCGCCGATCCGTCGGGCGTCGTCGTCGCCGGCGCCGGCTCGTGGCCCGTCTGCGAGGAGCTCGCGGCCTACGCGCCTTTGCTCGCCGACGGCGCCTGGGCGCAGATGAGCGCGCAGGTCTCGTCGCGCGTCGAGGCGCTCCGCCACGAGGTGGACGTCCGAGCCGTCGCGGTCGGCGGTCAGGAGGTGCTCCTCTGCACGCGGCAGAGGCGCCGCCTCGAAGCGCTCGAGGCGCTCGAGGCATCGACCCGCGACCTCGGCGAGGCGCGCGCGTGAGCCACATCTCATGAACGCCGCGGCCCCTGAGCGCGCCGGGCATTGGAACCGCGCGCCGTCTAACGCGTCGCGTTGACGCCCCTCCAAGCCGGGGCTAAGGACTCTCCATGAGCGACGAGGAAGCTCCGCCTCCGCTGGACAGCGTGCCGCCCGAGAGCCCGCAGGAGCGCGGCCGGGACGGCCGTCGCCGTCGCCTCGAGGGGGTCATCCCGGAGATCGTGCGTCGCGCGGTCGAGCTCGGCGTCGAGAAGGCGCAGGAGGCGCCCGACAACCTCAAGTCGTTCGTCGGCGACCTCAAGCTGCCGAAGGAGATCGCCCACTACCTCCTGCAGCAGATCGACGAGACGAAGAACGGCCTCTTCCGCGTCGTCGCGGGGGGATCCGCGTTTTCTCGGCACACGAACTTCGCCGGCGGGTGCAAAGCTCCTCACGACCGTGCAGTTCGAGGTGAACTGACCATTCGCTTCACGCCGAACAGCGGGCGCACGAAGACGTCGAGCAAGAGCGACGACGAGAGCGACGACACAGCGACGAGACCGCCCCGGCCGACGAGGACGACGCCGGCGGGCCGGCGAGCGCCGCCGCCTCCGCTTCCCAAACCGGAAGTGAAGACCGCGAAGTACATTCGTCGTGACGTCGTGAACGACGACGTCGTCGCGATCGCGACCCACAGGATCGTCGTGTTCAGTATGCTGCGCGACATGAGTAAGCCGCTGCGAGCGGGGAGAAGTCGACGAGCTGGTGCACGGGGTGCAAGCTAGTCCCCTGAATCATCGTGTGATCCGCGATGGTGGGTGGGACGCCCGTGCGCGTCGAGTGTTCGACGTGCATCGCCCATCACAACTTCCCGCGCGCGCCCCCCCGGCGAAGGCGCCGGCGACCGCGCGCGCGTCCCTCCAACTCCGCGGGAGCCGCGCTCGACGCGCGCCGCGTCGGCGACGAAGGCGCAGCAGGCCGCGCTCGATCGGGAGCGGTCGTGGGAAAGCCGTCTCCGGCAAGGCCGTCAGCGAGTTCAGGAACTACCGCGTCGACGAGATCTTCGCCGAGGGCGACCTCATCCGGCACAAGAAGTTCGGCGACGGCGTCGTGACGCGCATCCTCGATCCGAGGAAGGTCGAGATCCTCTTCAAGGACGAGCCGCGCACGCTCGCGCAGGGTCTCACCGACTGAGCGACGGAGTCATAAGGCGTGCGGTTGCGTCAGCTGGCGCACGTAGCGGCGCGCGCGCGGGCTCGCCTCCGACGACGCCACGCCGCGAGCGCGCCAACGCCAGAGCCGCCCGCCGGACGGTAGTCGTCAGAGGCCCTCGGTCCGGCTCCTTTTGCCGATCGGTCCGCCAGGTCGATGGAGCTGGTAGAGCAGTGTTGCTTGGACTCTCCGCCACGCTCGCGTTCGCGCTGACTCCCGCCTGCCGCCGACGACGAGGCTCCGCCCGACGGCGCGCCGCCGACGTGGTCAACGTCGACGTGACGGCAGCCAGTTTTCGCCCGCCTCTCTGAAGATCAAGGTCGGCCAGACCGTGCGCTGGACCTGGGGCGGCGGCACGCAACGTCGTGTCCGGGCCCCGACTGCAACACGGAGGACGGCAACTTCAAAAACGGCGCCCCGTCGGAGGCGGCGTTCGACAGAAGTTCGAGACGGCCAGGACGTTCCCTACTGCTGCCAGCCGCACTGCGCGATGGGCATGAAGGGCGGATCGTCGTCGAGCCGTGATGCGCGCGTCGTCCACTCGCGCTGCCCATCGCGATGGAATCGCGTGCGGCCTCGTGGCGCTCCTGCTCGAGCCGACGCTCGGGGCCGTGCCTCCGCCGGCCGCCGCGGCGGCTCCGCAGGCCGAGGCGCCCGCCGAGACGCCGACGCCCGCCGAGCCGGCGGCGCGAACCGCCGACGCCCCTGCGCCGGCGACCGACGTCCGTCTGGCGCCCTCCTCGAAGGGCGTCCTCGGCGCGTGGCTGGTCGCCGGCCCGTTCAAGGCGCCGCGCCCGGCCCTCGACGCCGCGCCCGCGGGCGTCGACGAGAAGAAGCTCGCGCCGTCGCTGAACGCCGTCGTCGGCGGCGTCCGCGACCTCGGGGGCGGCAAGCTGAGGCCGCCCGCGCGCTGGACGCTCGTGTCGAGCGGGCCGCCGAAGAAGGGCGCGGGCCCGGATCCGGGGACGGCCGGCAGCCGCGCGGTCGACCTCAAGGCGAGCCTCGACGACGCGGGCGGCAGCGAGCTCGTCGCGTACGCCGCGGGCCGCCTCCACGTCGAGACCGCCGGCCGGCACTACCTCGCGCTCGGCGTCGACGACGGGGTCCGCGTCACGGTGGACGGCGCCGTGGTCTTCTCCCGCGACGACGCGCGCGCGCTGCGCGACGACGACGACCTCGTCCCGCTCGATCTCGCGGCCGGCGATCACGACGTCCTGCTCAAGCTCCACCAGCGGAGCGGGGCGTGGGCGTTCCGCGTGAAGATCGTCGACGAGGCGTTCGCGCCGCCGGCGGGCGCGTGGCTCGGCCTCCCCGGCACCACCGCCGACGACGCGCGCGCGCTCGCCGCGCGCATGTCCTGGGTCGTCGTCGATCGCGCGTTCGACGCGCGCGCCGCCCCGCCCCGCTACCGCCCGCTCCTCACGGTCCGCTATCCGGAGGGCGCGCCGCGGGGCGTACCGATCGAGGTCGGCGCGAAGCTCGGCGGCGTGCCCGCGGCGTCCTCGTTCGACGTCCGCGCCGGGGCGGTCCACGTCGGCGCGGACGGCGTCTCGGACCTCGTCGTCGCGTTGCCCGAGATCGAGCCGTGGAGCGGGACCGCCACGCTCGAGAGCACCGTCGCCGGCCGCGTCGTCCCGTCGACCCTCGTGGCGCGGCCGCGCGCCGAGCGCGCGCTCGCCCGCGCCGAGCGCGCGCTCGCCGGCGTGAGGGGCGACGAGCCTTGGCTCGCCGACGGCTCGCTCGACTCGGTCCGGTACTTGACGCACCGGCTCGCGCGCCTCGTCGCCCGCGGCGACGGCGACGGTGAGGCGCAGGCCGACGAGGCGCGCGAGCTCGACGAGCTCGCCGCGAAGCTCGAGCGGGGCGTCGATCCGTACGAGGGCCGCTCGGGCATGATGCGCCGCGCGCTGGTGACGCCGTTCGACGGCGCGCCGAGCGAGTTCGGGCTCTACGTCCCGCCGTCGTACCGGCCGGGGAACGCGCGGACGTACCCGCTGGTGGTCGGGCTCCACGGGCTGAACAGCTACCCGATGTCGATGATGCGGGCGCTCTTCGGGCTCGACGACGAGAAGAAGCCGGCCGCGTGGAAGGACCGGCACGCGGTCCCCCTGCCCGCCGTCGACGCGTTCGTGCTCACGCCGTACGCGCACGGCAACACGCTGTACCGGGAGATCGGCGAAGAGGACGTCCTCTTCCTGACGCGGTGGGCCGCGCGGCGCTTTCCGATCGACGAGACGCGCATCACCGTGACGGGGCCGTCGATGGGCGGGATCGGGTCGGCCGGGATCCCGCTGCGCTCGCCGTACGTCTTCGCGGCGGCGGCGCCCTTGTGCGGCTACCACAGCTACTTGATCCGCCCCGACATCGCCGCGCGGCCGAAGCGGCCGTGGGAGCGCGCCGGGCTCGAGCGGCGCTCCAACGTGTTCTGGGCCGACAACGGCGAGCACCTCCCGCTCTGGATCGTCCACGGCACGCGCGATCTGCCCGAGGCGAACAGCGGCGTCCTCATCGAGCGCTACGAGAAGCTCGGGTACTCGATCAAGCACGACCACCCCGAGGCCGGACACAACGTCTGGGGCATCACCTACGGCGAGCTCAAGGGGCTCAAATGGCTCCTCTCGCGGCGCCTCGATCCGCACCCGGCGCGCGTGCGCTTCCGGACGATCCACACGCGCTACGGCAAGAGCGCCTGGGTCACGGTCGACGAGCTCGCGTCGCCGTACGGCTGGGGCGACGTCGACGCGCGCGTCAAGGGCAAGACGGCCATCGCGCTGACGACGAGCGGCGTGGCGGCGCTCTCGCTCGCGCGGGACGACAAGCTCGTCGATCCCCGGGCGCCCGTGACGGTGACGGCCGACGGGATCGCGCTGGCGTACGACGAGGGCGAGGCGCTCACGATGCACAAGGGCGCGAGCGGCCGGTGGGAGAAGGGCGCCGCCGCGCCGCGCGCGCGCCCGCCGAAGCGCGGGCGCGTGGCCGGGCCGATCCGCGACGCGTTCCAAGAGCCGCTCCTCTTCGTCTACGGGGCCGGCGACGGCGCGCGCGTGAACGAGCGCGTCGCGCGAAGCTTCGCCGAGCGGCCGGGCGTGACGGCGTCGTACCCGGTCATGAGCGACGACGAGTTCCTCGCGACGGGCCAGGCCCTCGCCAACGATCGCGCGCTCTTCTTGGTCGGCCGGACGAACAAGGTCCTGCTCGCGCTCGACTCGGCGGCGACGAACGCGGGCGCGCCCTTCCCGCTCCGCGTCGCGGCGGGGGCCGTGACGCTCGGCAAGGAGCGCTTCACCGGCCGCGAGCTCGGCGGCGCGTTCATCCACCCGAACCCCGTGCGGCCGGACCGCTACGTGGTCGTGGTCGCGGGCGCGGACATGGCCGGGACGCTGCGCGCGCTCTCGCTGCCGGACCTCTTGCCCGACTTCGTGGTCTGGGACGCGGGCCTCGCGCCCGCGCACGGCCAGCTTCTCCTCGGCGCCGGCGCCCTCCGCGCGGGCGGCTCGTTCGAGCGCGACTGGTCGCTCCCCGCGCTCACGGCCGACC
>JAHBWF010000039.1 GCA_019637105.1 Labilithrix sp. | reverse complement strand
ACCCGCGTCCGATGTCCCGGCGCGGCGGCGGCCGAGGGACGGCATCCCCCACGCGGCGCGCGCGCGACGACGCATCGACGCGAGCCACCCGGCGGCGGCGCGCGCGAAGGGCGGCGCGAGCCCTTTGGCGGCGGCGCGCGCGAAGAGCGACGCGAGCCGTCGCCGACGCGCGAACGCGATCCCGCCGGCGAACGCCGCGACGGTCAGCACGAGGGCCAGCAGCAAAGGCATCGGTACACAGGTCTAGCGCGAATGACGCAACGCGGCACGAATCCATTTAATCGAAGTCAATCCAAATATTTGAAGAAATATCGCCGCGGGCGGCCGCCGCGCGCCCCGGTCCCCGGACGCCATGATTTCGACCGGTGCGTTCCGCCCCCACGACGAGCGAGGGGCCGGAACGAACCTCCCGTCATCGCACGGGCATGCGTCCTGGACGGTCCTTCGTGATCGACGTGCTGGTGAACGGCGAGCGCTTCGAGCTCGGCGCCTTCCGCGTCCGCGCGTGATCGCCCCGCCTTCTTCGCGCGTCGCCTTCTTCGCGCGTCATGAGGTCGGCGCGGACCGCTCACGAGCCTCCCCGCGCGCGGGCCTCCCTGGAGGGGTGCTCGAGGGCCGAGGACGCTCGCGCTCGGCCCAGGACGATCGCGCTCGGCCCAAAAGGATCCGCCCGTTCAGTGGATCCGCGCTCGGCCCAGGACGATCGCGCTCGGCCCGAAGGATCCGCCCGTTCAGTAATGGACGATGACGACGCGGCCGTCGTCGCGGAGGCTCACGGCGCCCTGCTCCCCGGCGCAGCCCCAGCACGCCGACCAGCGGAGCTCCTTGCGGCGCGACGGCTCGTAGGCGAGCGCCACTGGGGCGGCGTCGTCGAGGAAGAGGAACGACGAGGCGAAGCGGTACTTGCCGTCGGGCAGCGTCCAGAGCGCCACCACGAAGCCGGTCTTCTTCGCGCGCCCGGCGGCGACGAGGAGCTCCACGCCGAGCTCCGGGCTCCAGAGGATCGGCGAGGTCGCGAAGTGGATGCCGGCCGCCCAGCCCTCCGCGCGGCCGCGCGGCGCCCCGCGCGCCACGATGTTCTTCACCTCGGGCTCGCCGTAGAGGCGGACGTTCTCGCGGACGCGCCCGAGCTCGGGGACGTCCGCGAAGATCCGCGCGAGGTCCTCGGCCGTGAGATCGGTCTTGCGGAAGGCCGGCCGCGGCGGGACGGGGGCGACCGCGGCGTCGTTGCGCGCGCCGTGGCAGCAGCGGAACGCCATCTGCGCGGGCGCGTCGCTCGCCGCCGCGCTCGCGCGGGCGCCGCAGCGCCGCGCGGCCCCCGGACCGCCGCGCACGACGGGGCTCGCGGCGTCGCTCCTCCAGACGGCCGCGCTGTCGGTCCACTCGCGCATGAAGCCCATCGCGCGCGCGCCGAAGCCGGACGCGCAGCGCGAAGGCGCGCGATCGCAGGCGTCGTTCCAGATCGCGCCGGTCGAGAAGCGGTCGCCGTCCGGGCCCTTGCACGCCCGCTCCCACTCGAGCTCGGTGCAGAGTCGCGCGCCTCGCTCGCGGCACAGGCGCGCGGCCTCCGCCTGAGAGCTCACGAGCACGGGGGCCGCGGTCGGATCGTTCGGGTACGGCAGCGCGTCGATCGCGAACGCCCCCAGCTCCACCTCGACGAGCGCAGGCTCGAACGCCGCGACGCGCCCCTCGTCGCCCGGCGCGCTGCCGCTCACGAGCGTGCCCGCCGGGACGTCGTGGCGCGTGCCCGCGGGCTCCGGGGCGACGAGCGGGCGCGCGCCCCCGCTCTCGAGCACGGGCACCGCCAGCTCCGCCGCGGCGCTGACGAAGCCGGCGTCGGCGTCGACGCTCGCGGCGCTCGTCTCGACCGCGGAGATCTCCGGCGCTCCTCCGGGCGCTCGGCCGCGGCTGCAACCTCCGACGACCGCCAGGACCGAGAGCGCGACGACAGCCCGCACGTCTCGCTTCTAACCCGACGCGCGCGGCCGGGGCGAGTTTGGCGCGCGCGACGACCGGCCGGCCTCGCGCGCGCCCGACGCGCTACGCGGCCCCGGCGCGCTCGTCGAGTCGGCGGCGCCCGACGGCGACGAGCATCGCGCTGAGCGCGAGGAAGGAGAAGCCGAGGATCCCCGGGCTGGTCGACTCGGCGAGGCCCTCGACGACGAGGTGCAGCGCCCGCTCGACGCCCTCGCCCTTATCGAAGGACTTCTCTGCCGTGTACAGCGTGGCGCCGACGTCCGCGCAGGACGCGGCGAGCGTCCCGAACAGCGTCGCGGCCGCCATGCCCTTGACGAAACCGAGGCTCTGCCTCCTGGCGCGGAGGGCGAAATGGAACGCCGCCGCCAGCCCGACGAGGCCGGTGACGAGGATGAACAGCATCGGCGGCACGCCGCCGTTTCGGATCAAGGTCCACATGCCCGTCATGACGCTCGAGGGCGGAGGTCGTGACGAGAAAACCTCCGCCGTTCGCGGCGCGCGCGCGAGGGATCGCCCGGCGCGCGCCCGGATCCACGGGGCGGGCCCCCGGGCGCCGCGCGCCCGGGCCCTATTTCGCGACGAAGGCCTTCTCGACGAGGTAGTCGCCGGGCTCGCCGCTGTTACCCTCCTCGAAGCCCCGCTCCTCGAGCAGCGCCGACGTGTCCTTCAACATCTCGGGGCTGCCGCAGAGCATGACGCGGTCGGCGGCGCGGTCGAGCGCCGGGAGGCCGAGATCGCGGAACGCCTTGCCGCTCGAGATGAGCTCCGTGATGCGCCCCGTCGTCCGAAAGGCCTCGCGCGTGACGGTCGGGTAGTAGACGAGGCGCGGCTGGATGAGCTCGCCGAGCAGGGGGCTCGCGGGCAGCTCGTGCTGGATGAACGAGGCGTAGGCGAGCTCGTCGACCTGCCGGCAGGTGTGCGTGAGGACGACGCGCTCGAAGCGCTCGTAGGTCTCCGGGTCCTTGATGATGCTGAGGAACGGCGCGAGCCCGGTCCCCGTCGCGAGGAGCCAGAGCGTCCGTCCGGGACGGAGGTTGCCGATCACGAGCGTCCCGGTCGGGCGCGCCCCGACGAGGAGCGAGTCGCCGACGCGCACGTGCTGGAGGCGCGACGTGAGCGGGCCGTCGGCGACCTTGATCGAGAAGAACTCGAGGGTGTCCTCGTAGTTCGCGCTCGCCATCGAGTACGCGCGGAGCAGCGGCCGGCCCTCGACCTCGAGCCCGATCATGACGAACTGCCCGTTGACGAAGCGGAAGCCGGCGCTCCGCGTGCACGTGAGGGTGAAGAGTCGATCGGTCCAGTGGTGGACCGAGAGGATGCGCTCGGTCGTGAACTTCAGGGACATGACGCTACCGTGGGGGCTTCGGGGGAGTGCGATGCGCGACGTTCATGACGCCTTCCGCGCCGCCGGCGTCGCGCGCGGCTCGGCGCGGCTCGAGCCGGACGCGAGCGCCGCGAGCGCCCCCGCCGGCTCGTCGGCCGAGAAGCGGACGGCGAGCCACGCGGCCATCGCCCGCTCGACGAACGGGCGGAGGCCGTCGGCGTCGCCCGCCGGCAGGTCCTCGATCACCGCCTCGAGGACGTGCTTGAGGTTGTCCGCGCAGCTCTGCCGGAGCGCGCGCGGGGCGCGCGGCGAGACCGCGGTCGTGACGACGCGCTCGAAGGCGCGCGCGACGAGCCGCGACGCGGCGGCCGGAGCGCCGCGGCGCCGCTCGAGCTCGGCGGCGTTCTGGCAGGCGATGAGGACGAGGACGGGCGCGGCGTCGACCAGATCGGGCTCGCTGTCGGGATCCTCGGCCGCCGCGAGGAGGCGCTCCGCCTCGACGATCGCCCCTTCGTACGCGCGGCGCGCGCGCGCCGGATCGCCCTCCGACGCGCGGTTGCCTTCCTCGGAGAGGCGTCGCCACGTGCCGTCGAAGCGCGGAGGCGCGGAGGAATCGTTCGTCATCTCCTCGAGTCTCTAGCGCTAATGAAAATGATTTTCAATATCAACGCGGCCCCGATCGCGAAAGGCTTGTCACGCCCGGCGAGCGCGTGCGTTTCTCTCCGCGATGGGAGGGGACGCACCCGCCGCCAAGGACGAGCTCGCCGGAGGCGCGGACCTCGACGCGCGACGGCTCGTCGACGGCCTCCGCCGCGGCGACGTCGCCTCGTTCGACGGCGTCTACGCGCTCTACCACGCGCGCGTCTTCTCGTTCCTCCTCCGCCTCTCGGGCCGGCGCGACACCGCCGAGGACCTGGCGCAGGAGACGTGGCTGAAGCTCGCGAAGGCCGCGCCCGGCCTCCGCGAAGACACGCGGCTCGGTCCGCTCGTCTTCACGATCGCGCGCAACGCGTTCCTGAGCCACCGGCGCTGGGCGATGCTCGACCTGTCGCGGCTCGTGACGATGGGCCTCGACACGCTCGCGGCGGTCTCGCCCGGTCCGGCGCCCGACGAGGAGCACGAGCGCGCCCGCGCGATCGCGCTCCTCGAGGCGGCGCTCCAGGCCTTGCCGGTCGGCGCGCGCGAGGTGCTCCTGCTCGTCGGCGTCGACGGTCTGGAGCACGACGAGGTCGCGACGGTCCTCGGCGTGACGCGGGAGGCGATGCGCCAGCGCTTGAGCCGCGCCCGCGCCCAGCTCACCGAGAAGATGCGCGCGCTCGAAGAGCGCGCGAACGTCCGGCGAGCGGCCGCCCGGCCGGAGGAGGACGCCACGTGAACGTACGGCCTCGACGAGACGCTCGTGAAGGGAGAGCGAACGACATGGACCCGAGCGACGATCCGCTCGTGCGCGCGCTGCGCGAGCTCCCGACCCACGCCGACGGCTCGGCGGGCCGGGCCCCCACCGCCGCGCGTGCGGCGTTCCTCCGCGCCTTCGACGACGCCCCCTGGTACGCGCGCGCGCTCGCGACCGCAGGCCGCGCGTCGGTCCCGGTCGTGCTCGCGAGCGTGGTCGGGCTCTACCTCTTCTGGGCGTTCGCCGCCGCGATCGCGCTGAACCAGTGAGGCGCCGCCGCCCCGGCGCGGGCGCAGCCCAGGCGAGCGCGGCCTCGGCGCGACGCCGTGCCCCGAAAACGTGACGGACGCCGATCCGAGTGCCACGATCGAGGCGTGATCCCCCTCACCCACCCCACGGTCGAGCGCCTCCTCGCGATCATGGACCAGAAGCACCACTGGGCGTACCCGTCGCTGACGCGGCCGGGGCTCTCGCGCGCGCAGCTTCTCGTGCACTTCCGGCACGAGTACTCCGTGTACGTGCGCGACTTCCCCGTGCTGCTCGCGCGCTGCCTGGGCCAGGTGCCGGACCTCGTCGACGTGCGCCGCGCGCTCGCCGAGAACCTCTACGAGGAGCAGACCGGAGGGCTCTCGAAGAGCGCGCCGCACCCCGAGCTCTTCCTCCGGATGATGGAGGGCCTCGGCTTCGCGCGGTCCGAGTTCGACGACTCCGATCTGCACCCGGCCGCGCGCTCCTACAAGGACTGGCTCTTCGCGACGTCGGCCAAGGGCCCGTGGCAGGCGGCGGCGGCGCTCCTCACGATCTTCGTCGAGGGCAGCGTCAACGAGCGCGGCGAGCTCGCGGGGACCTACACGCGGCCCCGCGGCGACGCCGCGGTGAGCCGCCACGCGCTCGTCGTCCACTACGGGTGCCCTCCCGAGGCGATGCAGCTCGTGCGCGCGCACGGGGACGTCGAGGGCGGCCACCGCGGCGACGCGTGGAGGATCCTCCTCGATCACGCCGGCGCCCCCGACGTCGAGAGCACCGTCGTCAGCACGTGCATGGACGCCCTCGTGCGCTGGCACCGCTACCGCGACGGCGTGGCGGAGCGGATGGGCCTCGCGCGCGACGCGGCCACCACCGCGCCGCCGCCCGTGGTGATGAAGCGCACGGGCTGAGCGCCGCGACGTCGACTCGCGACGGCGATCCGCCCGCGATTTGCTACGCTACGCCGGGTGAGGCCCTCCCCTCCCGCGCTCTTCGTGCTCGCCGCGCTCACGCTCGCGGGCGGCGCGGGGATCGTCGCGACGCGCAGCGCCGAAGGCGCCTCGGACGAGCGGCCGGCGCTCCCGAGCGACGCCGCGAGCTTCGGCTTCGTCGTGCGGAGCCACGCGAACGGCGTCCCGCTGCTCGAGTCGGCGAAGCCGTTCTCGCTCGCGCTCGCGAACGGCCCGGTGCACGGCGTGCCCCCGTCGAAGGAGCGCCTCGCCCGCGGCGCCGCGATCGTGGCGCGCGAGCTCGGGCGCTACTCGACGTCGTTCCTCCGCGGCGTGCGGCTCGCGGGGGTCGTGCTCACCGACGATCTCGCCGAGAACGAGATGCCGGTCCCGTCGCTCCCCAACGTCGGCGGGCTGCTCCTCATCGACGTCTCGAGCGCGGAGAGCGATCTCGTCCGGAGCCTCCACCACGAGGTCTTCCACTTCTTCGATCTCGCGGACGACGGGCGCGTCTCTCCCGATCCCGAGTGGGGCGCGCTGAACCCGGCGAGCTTCGCCTACGGCTCGGGCGGGCGCACGCTGCGGGGCGCGTGGGCCGCGCGCCCCGCGGACGACCTGCCCGGGTTCGTCTCGGCGTACGCCACGAGCGGCGTCGAGGAGGACAAGGCGGACACCTTCGCCTTCGCCGTCGCCCGCGCCGAGCACCTGCGCGGGCGGCTCGCCTCGGACGCGGCGCTCCGCGCCAAGGTCGAGGAGATCGCCCGCCGCGTCGCGCGCCTCGACGCGGACGCCGCCCGGCGGCTCGGGCTCGAGGGTCTTCTGGCCCGTTGAGCCCGTCGCCGGCTATGCTCGAGCGATGTCAGGGCGGGTTGGTCAGCGCGCGCGCCTCGGGCGCAGGCTCGTGTTCGCGGCGGCGCTCGGCGCGGTCGGCTGTGGGCTCGGCTTCGTCGGCGGAGATCCTCCGCCGGCGAGCGACGTGGACGCCGGGTTCGAGGGCGGCTTCCGGGACCCTTCGCCGCCCGTCGACGCGCCGCCGGGCGACGCGCCGCTCCTCTGCGACGGCGCCCCGCCCGACACGCCCGAGAACTGCGGCGCGTGCGGCCGCGACTGCGCGGGCGGAGCCTGCGACGCGGGCGCGTGCGCCCCGATCGACCTCGTCGTCCTCCCCGCCGACGAGACGGTGCGCGCCGTCGCCGTGAACGGCGACGGCCTGTACTACCTCACCGAGCCGTCGCGGACGATCGTGCGCGCCGAGCTCGACGGCGGCAGCCCGACCGGCGTGCTCACGGCCGACGGCGCGACCCGGCAGATCGCCGTCGACGACACCTACCTCTGGTACACCTCGACGAGCCTCTGGCGCGCGTCGGCGGACGGCGGCGGTCCCGTCTCGCTCGCGCTGGGCAGCTTCGCGTGCGTCTCGGTCGATCCGTCGAAGACGGCCGTCTACGCCGCCGACTTCGACGGAGACCGGATCGTCGCCGTCCCGTACGAAGGCGGCCTCGCGAGCGATCTCCTCACCGCCGACGCCGGCGTCGCGTCGCCGTGGGGCGTGGCCGCGAACGCGACCGACGTCTTCTTCACCGCGTCGGGCGACGCGGGGAGCATCTCGAAGCACCCGAAGGACGGGGGCGGCGGGACGACCACGTTGAAGACCGGGCAGGCGAACCCGAACTGCCTCACGTTCGACGAGGGCGGGCTGCTCTACTGGGTGAACCACGGCGACGGGACGATCCACCGGAGCAAGGCGGACGGCAGCGAGGCGACCGTGTTGGCGACCGGCCAGACGTCGGTCACGCAGCTCGCGATCGACGCCAAGTTCTTCTACTGGGGCACCGACAACAAGGTGCGCCGGCTCGCGCGCTGATCGTCGGTCCGGCGCCGCGAGCCGCGAGCGCCGATCGTCGGCCCGGCGCGCGCGATCTCACTCCGCCGCGTGCTCGAGCTGGCGCTCGAGCGTGAGGCGCTCGGCCTCCTTGCGGACGCGCCGGTAGCCGAGCAAGTGGAACATGTCGAGGCGGTAGAGCCGCGTGGCGCGCTCGCCGACGACGAGCTTCGACGGCCTCGCCGGATCGCGCGCGACGCCGGGGAGCAGGTGCAGCAGGCGGTCGACCTTCATGTGGCGGAGCGCCTCCGACAGGTGCATCCGCGCCGCGCCGACCTCGCGGCCCCAGAAGAAGCCGTCGGAGCCCTGCCCCTGGTAGAGCGGGAGGATCACCATGCCGTCCTTCGGCGCGCGCACCTCTCCGGCGCGGCTCTTCGCGAGGAGCTGCCCGGCGCGCGCGCGCGCGAGGTTCATGAAGCCGGGCTCCATCACGAACGCGTCGGCCGCCGTGATGGCGTGGCGCGAGACGACCTCCATCACGCGCGGGAGATCGCCGCGGCGACGCTCGAGGAGCGCGTGCGCCGCGCCCGTCTCGGTGAGGAGACCGGAGCCGAAGAGGCCCGCCGACTCGGCGCCGAGGAGGACCACCGCCTCGAGGTTGTCGACGGAGCCCGGATCGTCGTGCTGACCGCCCTCGACGCCGAACGTCACGCAGCCCTGCGTGGTGAAGAACGCGGTGAGCACGCCGTCGACCTGCTCCTCGAGGCCGATCACGAGCGGCAGCGGGATCGCGCTGGCGAACTTGCGCTGCTTCAGCGTGTCGCCGAACAGGATGAACGGCAGGCCGTGCGCGCTCGTCGTGTGGAGATCGACGAGGTACACGGGGCCGCGCGCGCGCGCGATCGCCGCCCGAACGGCGTCGAGCAGCTCGAGCTGCTCGCGGTCCTCGGCGTCGAGCGCGCCGCCCGAGCGGGCGCGGGACTCGAGGTCCGCGACGCGGTCCTTCGTCCAGACGCGGTTCATGTCGCGCTCGCGGTAGCGCACGCCGAGGCGCATCGCGCCGAGGTTGCCGGCGAGGGCGACGAGCTCCCCCATCACCCTGCCCTGCCGGCGCGCGAGCGTGGCGAGGACGCGCCGCGCCGCGCCGACGCCGGCGCGCTCGTTGCCGTGGATCCCGGCGACGACGATCAGCGTGGGGCCGGCCGCGTCGCCGACGACGCGCCCTATCTCCCGCCCCTCCGGCAAATCGTGAACGTCGCTCATCGAGAGTGCCTCCTCGCGTCCGGTCCTTCCGCCGCCCGCTCCGTCGCCTTCTCCCGCGTCGCGCTCCTGACGGAGGGCTCCTCGGTCGACTCGAGGGCGCCGAGCTTCTCCTCGAGGAGATCGGCGGCGATGCCCATGAAGTCTTCCTCCATGACCATCGCAACGATGCGTCCATCCTTGACCACAGGCAAGCATCCAATGCGGTGCTTGCGCATCAAGGAGATCGCAGCGAGGGTGGACGTCTCGGGCGAGACCGTCACCAGATCCCGTTTCATGACCTCGCCGACCGTCACATTCGGCGGGGGCGCGCTCCCGAGCCGGGTGAGATCGGCGAGGAGCGACGTGGAGCTGTCCGACCTCGGGAGCATGGTTGAGCTATCGCTGCGCGGGAGCATCGAGGAGCTCTCCGAGCGGGCGCCCGGCAGGTTCGCGTAGTACCGGAGGACCGCGCGCGACGTGACGAGCCCCACCAGCTTGCCGTTCTCGTCCTCCACCGGCAAATGCCGGATGCGCTCCCAGCTCATGATGTCGGCGGCGAGCTCGACCGGATCGTTCGGGTGGACGATCAAGAGGTCGGTCTGCATGTACTGCGAGACCTTCGCCCAGCCCGTCCGGCGCGCCGGCATCTCGTCGAGGCGCGCGCGCTCCCACTCGGCGACCGGACGCGCCGTCTCCTGGCGCGCGATCGTCGCGGCGACGAGCGCGGCGAGGTGCTCGCCGGGCGTGCCCTTCGGCTTCATGTCCGCGAGCGAGCGGAGCGCCCAGCGCGATCCCGTGTGGAGGGTGCGGACGCGCTTGTCGACGACGCCGAGGTACCGCTTGACGTCGTCCGGATCGACGCCCGCGCGCGACAGCCCGGCCTCGGCGATCGGCAAGAGGCGATCGAGGACGAACGGCTGCGCGATCACCTCCTCGCCGTCGAGCCAGATGAAGCGCGCGGCCAGGCCCTCGCGCGCGGCGTTGTAGAAGTTCGCCTGCGCCTGGTCGAAGTCCATCCGCGACGGGAGGTCTTCGATCGTGCGCGAGAGCTCGCGCATGAGGCCGATCCAGAACGCGGCGTTCGCCACCTCGTCGAGGATCGACGGGCCCGACGGGAGGGCGCGCAGCTCGATGCGGAGGTGGGGCTTGCCGCTGGCGGAGACGCCGTAGCAGGCGCGGTTCCAGCGGTAGATCGTGCCGCTGTGGAGGCGGAGCGCGCGGAGGTCGGGGACGCCGCCCTCGTCGAGGATCCTCAGCGAGTCCTCGTCGACGCTCATCCCGACGAGCGGGCGGAAGCGCGTGACGTTCTCCTTGAAGATGCCGAGCGCGCCCCCGCGCGTCGCCCACCCCTTGCCGAACGAGACGCGCGGCGCGTCCTGCCGCGCGTGGAGCGTGCGCGTGCGGATGTCGCACGACTGCTCGAAGAGGGCGATGCGCGTCTCCGCCCAGAGTCGCTTGCCGAGGAGCGTCGGAGAGTTGGTCCCGATCGCGAGCGTCGGCGCGAGGACGAGCTGGGCGATGTCGTAGTCGTGGCCGAAGCGCCGCGGATCGAGCGACTGCAGGTGGACCTGGAAGCTCGCGTTGCAGGCCTCGAACATGAGCGAGTCGTGCTTGGCGACGAGCTCGTCGAGGCCCTTGATCGAGATGTCGTAGCCGTCGCCCTTGGCCGCGCTCATCACGCGGTTCAGCGTGAGGTAGCGCGGGTTCGGCACCATGTTGTCGAGCGAGAGGTCCGTCCGCGCGAGCGTCGGCAGGATGCCCGTGAGCACCGGCTGGACGTCCAGCTCGGCGGCGGCCGCCTTCACGCGCGCGTAGAGCGACGTGAGCTGCGCCTCGAGCCGCGCGAGCCCGCCGCCGTCGAGCGGCTCCGGGTCGGCGTTCATCTCGAGGTTGAAGAGCCCGAGCTCGGTCGTGAGGTGCGGGTCGGCGATCTTGTCGATCAGCTCGAGCACCGTCGGCGACGCGTTGTACGCGCGGTCGACGAGGAACATCTCCTGCTCGGCGCCGACGGTCGAGACGCCCTCCTCGAACATGCCCTCCGCGAGCATCCGCTCGAGCGCGCGGAGATCGCTGAGGAGCGCGCGCACGTAGCGCGCGCGTTCGGGGCCTTCGAGCTCGCCGGCGGACGTCTTGTCGTTCCGAGGACCGGCTTCCATGTCAGACCTGCGCCGCCGCTTCCGCCTGCTTCGGCGAGGTCCAGTCGTCGAGGTACTTGGGGAGCTTCGCGCGCCAGGTGACCCAGTCGTGATCGACGTTGCCCCAGGACTCGACCCAGTTCGGGATCCCCTTGTCGCCGAGCACCTTGCCCATGCGGAAGCTCTCGCCGATGTTCTCCCACTTGCCCTCGCCCGACGCGAGGTGGATGTAGCGCGTGCGCAGCACGTCGAGGTGCAGGCCCGAGAGCGTGGGCACGAAGTGGAGCGGCGACGACACCCGGTAGTAGTCCGTCGGCTGCGGGTGATCGATGAACCGGAGCAGCTCGTAGCTCCCGCTCATCCCGAGCGCGCGGTGGAAGAGATCGGGGAACCGGCACGTCACCGCCACGGCGTGGAACGCGCCGATCGACGCGCCCGTCGTCCAGATCGGGATGTCGGGCGTCTTGCAGTCCGTGCGGATCGCGGGGACGACCTCGTGCTTCACGTACTGGTGGAACTGGTTCATCACGTACATGCGGTGCTCGACCGAGTGCTGCTTGTCGAAGAACACGCGCCCCGCGACGCTGTCGCACGAGTAGATCTTGACGCGCCCGGCGGCGAGCAACGGCTCGAGCACGTGGATCATCTTGAAGCGCTCGATCTCCTCCGCGTCGCTGCCGGCGGTCGGGAAGACGAGCACGGGTTGACCGGAGAACCCCCAGCGCGCGAGCGTCGTGTCGCACTGCAAACGAGACGAGTACCAGGAAGACTTCTCGAACATGTTTTTGTCCCGCCCTGCGCGGACGGACCCTCCAACCCCAGTCACAGCTCCAAACCGAAGAGCTTCGCCCACGTCGTAGCGGCGCGCGCGTCCGGTCGCAAGTAAACCCTGAAACCCCGCGTATTTGAGGACTCCGCGCCGCCGCCTTGCTTACATCGGGGCAGGTCGTAGTTGCGATCCGGTGTCGCCGCGGGGACGCGCCGCGGCCTCCGAACGGGCGGGGCTCCGCGGCCGGTCCGCGCGCGACCGATCCGGTCGCGGCGTCGGCGCGCGTCGCGATCGACGATCCGGCGCGCGGCGCGTCCGCGCCGGCTCACGCGCGATCGGGACGGTCGCGATCGGCGCGCGGCGCGCGAGGCGCGCGGTCGATGCGAGACGACCTCGGCCTCGTGTAGTCTTCTCGCGGGCATGGTGGACCACAGACCGTCGGGCTGGATCGGGACGGTCCTGCAAGACAAGTGGCGGATCGAGGCGAAGATCGCGCGCGGCGGGGTCGCGACCGTCTTCCGCGCGACGCACCGGCGCGGTCAGGTCGCCGCCATCAAGATCATGCACCCGGAGTACGCGCGGAACGCGGACGTCCGGAGCCGCTTCCTCCGCGAGGGCTACGCCGCGAACAAGGTCGGCCACCCCGGCGTCGTCCGGATCCTCGACGACGACGTCACCGCCGACGGCTCGGCGTACATCGTGATGGAGCTGCTCGAGCACGGGGAGCTGCTCGAGGACAAGCGCGAACGCAGCGGCGGTCGCCTCCCGGTCGCGGAGGTCACGCACGTCTGCGATCAGGTGCTCGACGTCCTCGCGGCCGCGCACGAGCGGGGCATCATCCACCGCGACATCAAGCCGGAGAACATCTTCGTCCTCGCCGACGGCACCGTGAAGGTCCTCGACTTCGGCATCGCGCACATCAAGGAGGCCGCGGTCCAGGCCGAGCCGACGGCGACGGGGCTCCTGCTCGGGACGCCCGAGTACATGTCGCCCGAGCAGGCGCTCGGCAAGCGCGGGCAGATCGACGCGCACACCGACGTCTACGCCGTGGGCGCGACGATGTTCACGCTCCTCTCGGGCGAGGCGGTGCACGTCCAGGACACGCTGAGCAACCTCTTGATGGCCGCGGCGAGCCGGCAGGCGCGGTCGCTCGCGGCGACGCGCGCAGGCCGGGAGATCCCGCGGGAGGTGATCGCGGTCGTCGACAAGGCGCTCGCGCTCGAGAAGCCGCGTCGTTGGCCGGGCGTACGCGAGATGCAGGCGGCGCTCCGGAAGGCCGTGCCGCAGAGCTACGCGTCGACGCCCGCGCAGACGCCGCTCGCGCGCCCGAGCGCGCTGCCCCCGCCGCCGGCGGCGACGCCGCGTGAGGGGACGAGCGCCGTGACCGCGCCGCCCGGAGACGACGCGGCGCCGAGCGATCCGAAGGCGCTCTCGGTGAAGCCGCCGGCCGCGTCCGCCCCGTCGCTCTCGTTCAAGCCGCCGCCGATGCAGAAGATGCAGCGCATCCCGCTGCCGTCGGCCCCGCCGCCGGCGCTCGGCGCGAAGTCGTCGCGCGCCGGCGTGAAGCTCCCCGCGACGCCGCCCGCCGCGACGCCAGGCTCCGGCGTGAAGCTCCCCGCGACGCCGCGCGCGTCGCGCCCGGCGCCGCCGCCCGAGCCCGCGCCGCTGTCGGGGCGGACGGTGGTCAACTCGAGCGCGACGTCCCTCGTCCCGTCGTCGGAGCCGACGACCGAGCTGCCGATGCCGTCCTCCGGACCGACCGCGGTGATCGACTCGCCGCCGGCGTCGACCGCCGAGCGGACGGTGGTGAGGCCGCCGCGCGGCGCGCCGCCCGCGGGGTTCCGCGCCCCGCACGACGGGGGCCCCGACTCCGCCGAGCTCCCCACCCCGCGCGATCCGGACGATCTCTGGACCGCGGAGTTCACCGAGGGCGACATGGAAGGGCCGACGGTCGCCACGACCGAGACGCCCGCGATCCTGTCGCTCCCCCGGGCGGTCGCGCACGCGCCGCCCGCGCGCGTCGACACGACGCAGGCGCTGGGCGGACCTCCCGTCCCGCGCACCGGTCCGGTCCCGCGCACCGGGACGCTGATCGCCGAGCCGCCGCCCGTCGAGGAAGAAGCGAAGCGCACGATGCGCCTCGATCGTCCCCGCCACGAGCGCCCGCACGATCCGGCGCACGCCGCGCTCTTCCCGCCGGCGCAGCTCGCGGGGTCGGGTCCGCTGCCCCTCCCTCCGCCGCGCCGGATCGAGCCCGCGGGCCCGGCGCGGATGCCGCCCGTTCATCCGGGGAGCTCGGACGCGCTGCCCCCCGCCGCCGGACCGCGCGGCGCGCCGTCGGGCTCCGTCGCGCTGCCGCCGCCGTCCGCGCGCGCGCGCATGCCGGGCGCCGCGTACGAGCCCGCGTCGGACCCGGCGCGCTGGCTCCCCCACCAGGAGCCGCCGCGCCCTCCGTTGCCCGAGGCGGAGAAGCCGCAAGCCGTCCGGATCGCCGAGCTCGGCCTCGCCGCGCTCGTCGTGATCACGCTGTCGATCGGCGGCTGTTTGCTCCTCAGCCATCGCTGACGACGCGCGGCCGCCGTCCCGACGACGCGGCAACCGACGTCGACGACGCGCGGCCGCCGTTGACGACGAGGCCGCGCGGGGATGTCAGCCCTTGAGCTTCGCGATGTCGTCGAGGACGGTCTTCTCGTGGCCGTTCGGATCGACCTTCGTGTAGACCTTGCGGACGACGCCGGTCGGATCGACGAGGAACGTCGTGCGGTCCCAGTAGAGCGTCCCTTTGTACTCGGACTGGCCGACGCCGAGCGCGCCGAGGAGCTTCGTCTCCGGATCGGCGAGCAGCTCGATCGTGAACGCGAACTTGTTGCAGAAGTCCTTGTGGGACTTCGCGTCGTCCGCGCTGAGACCGACGACGACCGCGCCCGCGGCGTCGTAGTCGGCCTTCGTCGCGGTGAACGACTTGCCCTGGATCGTGCACCCGGGGGTGTCGTCCTTCGGGTAGACGTAGAGCACGAGCCACTTGCCGGCGTAGCTCGCGCTCGTCCGGGTCTCTCCGTCCTGGTTCTCGAGGCTGAACGCGGGGAGCTTCTGTCCGACGTCGATCATGGCGGCGGGTTTAGCACGACGGCGCCGGGCCGGGCGCGGCGTCGCCTGCAGCAAGGGGCCGCGGCGCGCGAGGCGCCTCTTCGTCGCCGGCGCGCCGCCTCCCGACGGCGGACGACTCCTCTCACGGTGCAATTTTTCAACGTCACGGCACGCCGGCTGCACCGCGGAGCGCGGGAGGCCCGACGGAATGGCTCGATCACGCGAAGATTCCCGGTGTTTCTTGATCTCGACGCCCGATCGACTGGATCGCCGCCGTGGATCCCGCGTGCCCCTCTCCGCCGGAGCCCGCGCCGCCGCGCCGAGCGCGCTCGCCGCCGGCGCGCTGCTCGTCGCGATCGCCTCGGCGACCGCCTGCTCGAGCGCGGCGGAGAGCGAAGCCGCGCCGCCGCCGGCGAGCGAAGCGGCCGGGACCGAAGGCACGTCGCCGGCGAGCGAGCCCCCGGCGGCGGCGGACGACGGCTGCGACGCCGGCGGCGACTGCGCGTCCGGCGTGTGCGAGGACCGCGTCTGCGCCGCCCCGTCCCCCACCGACGGCGTGAAGAACGGCGACGAGACCGACGTCGACTGCGGCGGCGCGAACGCGCCGAAATGCGCGACCGGCAAAACGTGCAAAATACACAACGACTGCGAGACCGATGCGTGTCCGTCCGGCGTCTGCGCCGCGTCGCGGAGCTGCCGGCAGCACTTCGGCGGCGACACGTGCGGCTCCGGCGAGATCGACGATCCGGCGCGGAAGCACGAGGACTGCTGCGTCTCGATCCAGCCGGGCGCCAGGCCGTACCGCCTCGACAAGTACCTGATCACGGCCGGGCGCATGCGGGCGTTCATCGAGGCGACGGGCGGAGACGTGCGGAGCTGGGTGAAGGCGAACCGCCCGCTCTTGCCGGCGGAGTGGTCGGAGGCGTGGGACGACTCGGTGCCCGCGAACGAGGTCGACGTCGTCCAGCTCATCGGGACCGGCCAGGGCGCGAACGCGTACTGGAACGCGCAGGGCCGCGCGAACGGCTGCTACGCCAAGGGCATGGGCGGGCCGACCTACTGGCACGCCGCCGACAAGCTCCTCGCCTACTCCGGCGACGAGCGCGGCTGGACGAAGGACGAGCTCGACACCAAGACGCTCAACTGCACGCCGCGCGCGCTCTTCGTCGCGTTCTGCGCGTGGGACGGCGGGCGGCTGCCGACCTACGAGGAGTGGGCCTACGCGGTCCGCGGCGAACAGACCGAGGCGGCGCGGCCGTTCCCGTGGGGGACGGACACGAACCTCTACGCCCGGGCCTCGTACGACTTCAACTACGCGTGGCCGCCGCCGCGCGCGGGCGTGCCGCTCGCGAACGACGGGCTGCCGATCGATCGCGCGTATCAGGTCGCCGCCCCCGGGCGCTTCCCGACGGGCAACGGCCCGTTCGGGCACGCCGATCTGCTCGGCCTCGTGGAGACGTTCGTCGCCGGAAACCCCGCCGGCGCCAACCTGGACCGCGGCGGCGTCCGGCAGTACGCCTTCCAGGAGGCGTACCTCGGCGTGGAGAAGTACGGCAACCCGAAGACGTGGGGGCACTACATCAGCCACTACGCCGTCGGCGCCCGCTGCGCGCGCCCGCTCTAGCCGGAGCGGCCCGCTCAGGCGCGCTTCAGCGTCGCCTCTTCCAGCTTGCGCCAGTCCTGGATGCGGCTCCAGAAGTGCTCGGTGAACTTCTCGTGCTCGTGCGCCGGGAAGAGCGCGGCGACCTTCTGGCGGACGGCCTCCTTCGCGGGCGCGGTGCCGAAGAAGCCCCAGGCGACCTCGTCGAGGTGCGACAGGTGCTTCGCCGTGAACTCCTCGAAGCGCGCCGTCTCGAAGCGCTCGTCGGCGAGCTTGGCGTACCGCTCCAGCTTCTCCTCGAACGGGGCGTCCGTGTCGGCGATCGCGATGAACGGCGCCCAGTCCTGGTTCTTCCGCATCTTGCGCTTCGTGGCGGCGCAGAAGACCGCCCAGCGGACGTACGCCTTCACCATCCACGGGAAGTGCATGTGGAGCGACGTCACCTGCGAGTCGGGGCACGGGTTCGCGTAGTCGATGGGGTACCAGAGCCCGTCCTTGCGCAGCGCCTCGCAGGAGTTGAACTCCCAGTCGAAGAACGCGTTGATCGTCAGCGTGATCTTGCGGAGGTGGTCTTCGTCCTCCTTGGAGATGAAGTTCCGCTCGGTCGTGTAGCGCTCGTGGAGCGGCGCCGACGGGTCGTACAGGACACAGTGCGTCTGCGGGCCGAAGCCGATGCAGCGGACGAACCGATCGAAGTCGTGGATCGCCTGCTGGACGTGCATGACCGACTTCCCGCTCTCGTCGTACGCCTTCCACATCGCCTCGGCGTCGTCGACCTTGGTGACGCCGCGCCAGCCGCCGCCGTCGTACGGCTTCATGAACATCGGCCAGCCGAGCTTCTTGCCGAGGAGGCTCACGTCGAAGAGCTTCGCGTGGCGCGAGAGCGTGAGCTTGAGGTCGGGGTTCGGCTCGTACGTCTTCGGCGGGATCATCCACGTCTCCGGGATGCGCATCCCGAGGCGCATCATCGCGCAGTACGTGGTGTGCTTCTCGTTGGCCTGGACGCTCCACGGGTTGTTGAAGACGTAGAGGTCATCCATCAAGATGGCCTTCTTTATCCACTCGCGGCTCGTGTGGTACCAGTGCGTCAGGCGGTCGACGACGAGGTCGTACTTGCAGCCCTGGCGGAGATCGAAGGGCTCGATCATGACCCGCTCGACCTCGAAGCGGACGGTGTCGCCCTCGATCGGGATGCGGAGGTCGAGCTCCTTCATGATCGCTTCGAAGCAGAGCGGCCAGCAGATGTCCGCGCCGAGCGACAGCCCGATGTGACGTGTGACTTCTCCCATGTTCCTCTTCCCCGACTCCTCGGTCTCGTCGCGTTGCTCGTACTCGTCGCGAGCGCGTCGCGCTACTCGTAGATGAACATCAGCGGGCCCGGGAAGAGCCACGACAGCCCTTCACGCAGGCGATCCCGCCAGTTTTCCCAGTTGTGACCGTCGCGCGCCTCGACGAACTTCACCTGCATCCCCGTGGAGTCGAGCAGCGGGACGAGCGACCGGTTCTCGTAGATGAGCGACTCGTAGACGCCGCAGCTCATGAAGACGCGCTCGCTCACCGGCACCGGGTTGGCGCGGACCTGGTTCACGAACTCGACCACCTTGTCGAAGAGCGGGCCGCGGCGGTTCGTCTTGCCGATGTCGGTGAAGGCGAAGGACCCGGACTGGAGGAGCAAGCGCCCCCACACGCCCGGGTAGCGGTACGCCGTCGAGAAGGCCGCGACGGCGCCGAAGCTCGCGCCCATCAGGCAGCGCGCCTGGGGGCGGTCGATGATCGGCAGGCGGTGCGTGAGGTCCGCGAGCAGCTCCTCCGTGAGGAAGCGCGCGTGACGCTCGTCGTTCGGGTACTCGCGGATGCGGTCGGGCGAGTCGGTGAACGCGACGATCATGTCCGGGATCTCGAGGCGCTCGATCAGGTTGTCGAGCACCGTCTTCATCACGGCGAAGTTCAGGTAGTCGCGGCCGTCGTGGACGACCACGAGCGGGTAGAGGCGCGTCTTGCGGAAGCGCGCCGGCAGGTAGATGTGGCCGCTTCGCATCCCGCCGAACGCCTTGCTGTGGAAGCCGAACGGCTCCAGCAGGCCCGGGCGCGACGTCGGGTCGGGCCGCACCCAGTCCGGGACCGCGTAGCCCTCGCCCTGGAGGACGGAGTTCGCGCCGAACGGGTCGCGCGCGCGGTTCGGGTTGCGCGGGTCCTCGATCCACTCGCTCCGGTCGGAGCGGTGGATCTCGAACTTGTACTCGACGCGCGAGCCGTGCGGGATGTCGAGCGTCAAATACCAGAGGTCGGTGTTGGGGATCCGCGTGAGCGCGCTGCCCGACTCGAGGCCGAAGATCCAGTGGCGGAGGCTGACGCCGTTCGCCTCGCCGCGCCAGACGAACGTGACCGCCGGGCCCTCGACGATGGGGATCGAGCGGCCCTCGAGGAAGCGGTCGACCTTGGCGGCGTCCGGCCGGGAGTCGATGAGCTGCTGGATCGCCGACTTGGGCGCGGCGCGCATCGACGCCGAGCTCGGTCTCATCGAGCGCTTCATGAGCCGATGCCTCCGCCGCCCGAGACCTCGAAGCGCGTGTGCATGCCGTCGTCGCGCAGCGCGAGCACGCCGGACGGGTCCTTGGGGCCCCGCTTCAGCCAGGTCACGCGCGAGCGCGCCGGCAGCGCGAGGCAGGTCGCCGGCGCGAAGCGGCGCGCCATGACGCGGATGCGCTCGCGATCGTCCAGGCGGAGGCGGAACTCGGGCTGCGGGAGGCAGACGACGTCGCCGACGAGCGCGAGCCCCTCGTCGAGGACCTCGGCGGCGCCGGGCCCCTGCGGCGGCGAGTGGTGGAACAGGACGACCCGCTCGCTGACCGCCATCGCGCCGCCGCACCAGGCGAACACGACCTTGCCCGCCGCGAGCTTGGCGATGTCGAACATCCTGAGGCGGTTGAGCAGCGACGCGACGTGGCCGCCCGCGATCGCGATCGCCTCGCAGTCCTTCACGATCTCGGCGATCTCGCCGATCTGGTCGGCGACCGCGGGGCGCTCGAGCGGGCGCCAGCGCTCCTCGAACGCCTTGTGGTCGCGCACGCACCGCTCGAGGTGGCTCCGGTCGATGTCGCGGATCGCCTGGATCGAGGCGCGCGCCTCGTCGTCGAGGATGTCCTTCGGCGCGGCGCGGTTGGCGATGACGTGCTGCGCGTCGAGCGCGTGCTCGAGGCGGATCCGGTAGAAGTCCTGGCGGTGGCGGAGGATCGCCTGGCGCTCGCGGTGCGCGGCCTGGAGGTCGGGGTCGTTCTTGAAGACCTCCTCCGCGCGCGCGTGGAGGCGGAGGTTCACCGTGCGGCCGCCGAGGTGCTCCTGGAGGTCGTCGTCTTCTTCCTCGCGCTCCTGCCAGCCGGCGGTGATCGCGGCGATCTTCCCCTCGACGCCGAGCTCCGCGACCGCGTCGGCGAGCGAGGGGTCGAACCGTTGCGCGCCGAGGAGGACGACGGCGCGCGTATCGCCGGAGATCACGTGCGGAGGCTCCGGGTAGGGCGACGAGACGTCGGCCGCCCCCACGGCCGGGCTTCGGACGAGGCGCTCATGACGCGCGCACCTTCAGCGTCTGGCCGACGGTGTCGAGCATCGATCGGAGCGTGTCGTAGTCATAGTGCTTCAGGCGGAGCCACGCGTTCGCCATGTAGCCCGCCTCGACGCCCTGCGTGGGCGTGCCCGGCGGCGGGAAATGGCTGTCGACGATCATCCCGTCGAAGCGCCGGAAGATCTCGTCCTTGCCCTCGTAGTGCGAGATGTGCCCGTCGCGGTCGGGCCGGAGCGCGATGATGCCGGCGGCGAAGCGGCGCGTGAGCCTCTGGCTCGCCTTGCCGTGTACGATCGCCATCGCCCACTCGCGGTAGATGTCGAACTCGTTCGACGCCGCGTAGAGGTCCCAGGCGCGCACGCCCGGCGGACGGCAGCCGATCTCGCTGAATTTCAGGCCCTTCGGGCCGTAGAACCACTCCATGTGGGTCGCCGACGTCGTGACGCCGAGCGCGGAGATCACCTTCTGGCCCATCGCCTTGATCTCGTCGTAGCTCGGCTGGTCGACGCGGTTGGTCGCGATGAACTGCGGCGAGATCCAGCGCGTGCGCATCGCCTCGAGCACGTTCGGGTAGTAGTGCGAGACGAAGTCGTGGAGGACCTTACCGTCGACGGTGATGGTGTCGTAGAAGCCCTCGTGGCCCTCGATGAACTCCTCGACCGCGACGCTCCGCCCCTTGTCGACGTGGCAGGCGACGAGCGCGTCGTGGAGCTCCCCGGGGTCGTTCGCCCGGTAGGTCCCCGAGGCGCCGGCGGCGTCGCGCGGCTTCACGACGAGCGGGAAGCCGACCTGCTCGGCGAACGCCTTGATCTCGGTCGGATCGGCGCTCCCGATCGACTGCGCGCAGGGCACGCCCGCCTCCCGGAGCGCCTCCTTCATGGCCGGCTTGTCGCGGCAGAGGAACGCCGTCCGGACGCTCGTGCCGGGGATCCCGCAGCGCTCGCGGACCCGCGCGGCGGCCATGACGTGGGCCTCGACCACGGCCTCGAGCCGCTCGATCTTCACGCCGGGCCGGGCCATCAGCCAGCGGACCGTCTTCTCGAGCTGGGCCTCGTCGGTGACGTTGCCGATCTCCTCGTAGTGGGTCAGCCAGTGGCGGAGGCCGTCGTCGAGGGACGACTTGGGCCGCTCGCCGATGCCGATGACGCGGGCACCGACGGAGTGAAGAGCGCGCGCGAACTCGCGCTGGTTCGCGGGGAATGACGGCTCGACGAAGATGACGTCCACGACTCTCGGCCTTTGTGGAAATGGGCGCGCAACCTAGCAGGACGCCTCGCCGGTTTCCATCTCGGCGGTCGTCCTCGTCGTCCGCGGCCCGCCTCGTCGTCTCCCCGCTCGCCGCGGACCGGTGCTAGGGTGCGCGCCCTCGTGAACGTCCTCTTCGTCTCATCCGAGGTGGCTCCGTTCGCCAAGACGGGGGGGCTCGGCGACGTAGCGGCGGCTCTGCCGCGCGCCCTCGCGGCGCGCGGGCACGACGTGCGGATCGTCATGCCCATGTACGCGCGGGTCAAGGCGCCGGACCGGACCTTCGAGACGGTCATCGGCGAGGCCGTGCTCGTCCTGGGCGGGACGCGCATCGTCTTCTCGGTCCACACGGCCGATCTCCCGGGCGTGCCCGGAGGCGCCAAGGTCCCCGTCTACTTCGTCCGGTGCTCCGGCCTCTACGACCGGCCGGGGATCTACACGTCGGACCACGACGAGCACCTCCGGTTCGCGGTCCTCTCGTGGGCCTCGCTCGTCGTCTGCCAGCGCCTCGGGTTCCGCCCGGACATCGTCCACGCGAACGACTGGCAGACGAGCCTCATCCCGCTCCTCCTCAGGACGATGTTCACGTGGGACCGCCTCTTCGCGGGGACCCGCACGGTCCTGACGATCCACAACATCGGCCACCAGGGCACCTTCGGGAAGAACGCCCTCGGCGACGCGGGGCTCGCGGACGCCGCGCATCATTTCCACCAGGACCAGCTGCGCGAGGGCCGGATCAACTTCCTCCTCACGGGCATCCTCTACGCGAACGCGATCACCACCGTGAGCCCGACCTACGCGCGCGAGGTGCAGACCCCGGAGCACGGGGTCGGGCTCGACGCGTTCCTCCGCCAGCGCCGCGAGGTCCTCTTCGGGATCCTCAACGGCATCGACGAGGGCGAGTGGAGCCCCGAGACCGACGCGCGGATCCCGCAGCCGTACTCGGCGGAGGACCTCGCGGGCAAGGAGGTGAACAAGCGGGCCCTGCTCGAGGGCGCCGGGCTCCGCTACTACCCGCGCGTCCCGGTCATGGGCGTCGTCTCGCGGCTCGCGTGGCAGAAGGGCTTCGACCTCTGCATGAGCGTGCTCCCGCGCGTCCTCGCCAAGCGGCAGGTCCAGCTCGTGGTCCTCGGGACGGGGGAGCCGCAGTACGAGAAGTTCTTCTCGGCGCTCGCCTTCCAGTTCCCGAAGCAGGTCGCCTACAAGCGCGGCTTCAGCGAGCCGCTCGCGCACCTCATCGAGGCCGGGTCGGACATGTTCCTCATGCCGTCGCGCTACGAGCCGTGCGGGCTGAACCAGATGTACAGCCTCCGCTACGGCACCCCGCCGATCGTGCACCGGACCGGCGGCCTCGCCGACACCGTCACGCCGTTCGACGCCGGCCGGCGGAGCGGCAACGGCTTCGTCTTCGATCACTTCGACGAGAGCGGCCTCGGCTACGGCGTCGCCCACGCCCTCGCGACCTGGGGCTCCGGCGAGGGCGAGGACCGCGAGCGCTGGCGCGCGCTCCAGAGGAACGGCATGCGCGCGCGCCTCGGCTGGGACGAGCGGGTGAACGCCTACGAGATGGTCTACCGGATGATCGCGCCGGGCCGCTGAGCGCTCCGGCGCGGGGCGCGCGCGGGCCGGCTCCACGCGGGGCGCGCAGGAGGCCGCGCCGGCGCCGCGTCATTCGGCGTAGTGGACCTTCACCGTCTCGATGATCTCCTTGATCATCGCGCGGACCGCGTCCGTGCTCTCGTGGCGAACGATGACGTAGCCGTCGCCCTCGTAGCTGTCGGCCTTCGTCGCGCCGAGCGTCGGGAGCTTCGCCTCCACGACCCACTTGCCGACGGCCTCGTGCGTCTCGTGGACGCCGGTCACGTGGACGATCCGCCCCTGCCCCATCCCGCGCAGGTAGGCGCAGCCCACCGCGTACTTGCGCGTCCACGGAGCGTCGAGCTCGCCGTCGACGACGGCGCGCGCCCAGGCGCGGTAGGGGTCGACGTCGTGCGCGAGGCCGGTCATGCGGGTGATGTTCGCCCCGGGCGGGCGCTGCGCGATCTCGCCGATCGCGAGCGAGCCGTCCGGCTTCTCGAACCACTCCATGTGCGTCATCCCGCTGTCGAGCCCGAGCGCCTCGATCGCGGCGAAGCCCATCGCGCGGGCCGCGTCGTGGACGGGCGCGTCGAGCTCACGGGGCAGGACGTTCGACCACTGGATCCACGCGTTCTCGACGACCTCGAGGCAGCTCGGCAGATAATCCGAGATCGACCACGTCTTCGCCTTCCCGCCGATCGTGATCGTCTCGAAGCTGTGCTCGCGGCCGCGGAGCATCTCCTCCGCCAGCACCGGCGCCCCGGCGTCGACGCGCATGCCCCGGAGCGCGCGGAGCAGCGCGTCGAGAGAGCTCACGCGGAAGGTCGCCTTGGCGCCCATGCCCGCCGGCGGCTTGAGGACCATCGGGAAGCCGACCTCCTCGGCGAAGCCGCGGGCGTCGGCCTCGGACTTGACGAGCCGGTGACGCGCCACCGGCAGCCCCGCGGCGCGCAGCGCATCCTTCATCCGGGCCTTGTCACGGAAGAGGTCGGCGACCGCGGGCCGCGTGCCGTCGATGCCGAAGCGCGCGCGCGCCTCCGCGAGCTCCACCATCAACGGCTCGAGGATGCCGATGAGCCGGTAGGGCTGGCCGTGGCGGCGGCGGAGCACCTCGACGCCGTCGAGCACGTCCCCCAGATCGAGCGGCTTCGTCACCCGGACGACGTCGTGGTAGAGCCGGGCGTCCTCTCCCTCCGGCGGCGTGTGGCAGACGCCGAGCAGACGCACGTCGTCGAGCTTCGACGCCGCCCGGACGAAGCGCATGGTGGTGTCGACGGGGAACGGGGCTACGAAGATGACGTTGCGGGGCATGGAGGGCGGCCCAGCGTGCCCTCAGGCCAGCGGGCGCGTCAACGGACCCGTGCCCGCGGCGCCGGACGACCGGCGAAGAACTCGGCCGTCGGGGACGGGTGCCGTGTGGTAAACACCCGACCGCCAGGACGCACCGATGCGAGTCGTCTTCCTTTCGCCCGCCTATCCGCCGGAGATGATCGAGTACACCCGCGGCCTCGCCGAGGTCGGCGCCACGGTGTACGGGGTCGGTGACACGCCGCTCGAGGCCCTGCCCGCGCGCGTCCGGCCGTACCTCCACGACTACCTCCGCGTCCCGCGCATCATGGACGAGAACGACGTCATGGAGCGCGTCTCGACCTGGCTGCGCGGCACGACGATCGATCGCGTGCTGTCCAACTGGGAGCCGCTCGTCATCCTCGCCGCCCGCCTCCGCGAGCGCTGGGGCGTGCCGGGGATGTCGGTCGACGCCGTCACCGGCTTCCGCGACAAGCAGCTCATGAAGGAGCGCGTCCGCGCGGCCGGGCTCCGCGTCCCGAAGTCGCGCCGCGTGAAGACCGAGGCCGAGACGCGCGCCGCCGCCGAGGAGATCGGCTACCCGCTGATCCTGAAGCCGATCGCGGGGGCCGGCAGCGCCGACACCCACAAGGTGACGAGCGACGCCGAGCTCGAGACGGTGCTCAAGGCGATGCGCGGCGTCCCCGAGGCGAGCTGCGAGGAGTACGTCGACGGCGAGGAGTTCACGTTCGACACGGTCTGCGTCGGCGGCGTGCCCGCCTACGAGAACGTCGCGGCGTACCTGCCCAAGCCGCTCGAGATGCGCACGCTCGAGTGGGTGAGCCCGGTCATCATCACCGTGCGGGACATGCAGCAGGCGAAGCTCCAGGGCGGCATCGAGCTCGGTCGCAAGGTGCTCGGCGCGCTCGGGATGGGCGACGGCTTCACCCACATGGAGTGGTACCTCACGCCGAAGGGCGAGGCCGTGTTCGGCGAGATCGGCTGCCGTCCGGGCGGCGCGCACATCGTCGATCAGATGAACTACACGAACGACATCGATCTCTTCCGCGAGTGGGCGCGCGTGTCGTGCTTCGGGAGGTTCGAGGCGAAGTCGCCGCGCAAGTACAACGTCGGCATCGTCTTCAAGCGCGCGCGGGGCGAGGGCAAGATCACCCGCATCGAGGGCCTCGGCGCGTGGATGCGCGAGGCCGGAGAGTGGGTCGTCGAGGAGAAGCTCCTCCGCCCCGGCACGCTGCGGCGCAACTGGAAGCACACGCTGCTGTCGGACGGGCACGTGCTGGTGCGCCACCCCGAGTGGGACGAGGCGCACCGGCTCTCGTTCGCCGCCGCGACCGGCATCAAGATGTACGCGGAGTGACCGCGAACGCGCGGGGCGACGCCGCGCGCTCGCGTCAGCTCGCGGCGTCGCGGTAGGGACCGCCGCGGCGCCGGCCTCCGCCCGGTCCCTCGGCGAGCAGCGCGGCGAGGCGCTCGCGCTGGTGCGGATCGAGCACCGCGTGGACGCGCTCGAGCGCGGACAGGGCGGCGTCCTTCGCGGTCGCGACGGCGGCGTCCGCCCGGCCGCCGGCCTCCGCCGCGGCGTCTCGGTCGAACGACTCGCCCCGGACCGCGCGGGCGAGGTCCGCGCGCGCGCCCTTCAAGCCGTCCCTCGCGTCGCGCGCCGTCCGCTGGAGATCCTCGAGCGCGCCGCGGATCTCGCGCTCCTGCCCGGGCGTCGTGTCGAGCCGCGCGAAGACCGCGCGGAGCCAGAAGCTCCCGCCGAGCCCGCCGCTCCTCCCCCACCCGCCCCAGCCTCGACGGCCCCAACCGCCTCGGCCCCACCCCGCCGCGTCGCGGCCGTCACACCGCCCGCCGCGCCCGCCGAAGCTCGGGCCGCACGCCGCGAGCGCCCACGGTCCGCCCCCGCCGCCGAAGCGGCGGTGGAGCGCGAGCCCCCTCACCACGGCGAACACGCCGATCACGCCTGCCAGAGCTGCCATCGAACAGAGTGCCATCGCATCACCTCGCCTTCCGTTCGTACCGATGCGCCCGGGGCCGAGGCGCGTCGCGGCGCGGAGGGGTAAAGAATCGTAAACGGCGGGCGCTGCGGCGCCGTCGCCTCGCGGGGTCCGCCGGTGAGCGCGAGCGGATCGCGGCCGGCAACGGTGGTAAGGATCGGCGCATGGCAGCCAAGAAGCGAGCGACGTCGAAGGCCTCTTCCTCGCGCGGGCGCGCGCCCGCTCGCCGGGCTCCACGGAAGCAGAAGGCCGAGTCGGCCGGGCTCGATCCCCAGTCGTGCCGGCTCGACGAGGGGGACGCGGCGATCGCGCCGATCGAGCGGATCGTCGCCCACGAGGGCGGCGTCGTCGTCGGCCGCTACAAGGAGCCGCTCGGCGGCCATCCGCTCGTCGCGGCCATCCTGCCGATCGCCAAGATCGAGCCCACCCCGTTCCAGCGCGACCTGAGCGACACGCACCATAAGCGCCTCGCCGAGGTGATCCAGAAGACGGGGCGCTTCCTCGATCCCGTCATCGCCGTCACCGCCCCGAAGCACGCGCCGTCGAAGGCGAACCAGGGCGACGGCGACGGCGAGCCGGCGTTCTGGACGCCGAACGGCCGCCACCGCCTCGAGGCGATGCGCCGCCTCGGCGCGAAGTCGATCACCGCGCTCATCGTCCCCACGCGCGAGGTCGCGTGGCAGATCCTCGCGCTCAACACGGAGAAGGCGCACAACCTGAAGGAGCGCGCGCTCGAGGTGATCCGGATCTACCGCGGCCTGCTCGAGGAGGACGACACGCTCGCCGAGAACGGCTTCGCGTTCTACCTCGAGGACCCGGCGCTCGTGACGCTCGGCGTCTGCTACGAGAAGAACGGACGCTTCGCCGGCGGCGCGTACCACCCGGTCCTCCGCCGGGTCGAGACCTTCTCGGAGGCGCCGATCGCCGAGGCGATCCACGAGCACGAGCGGCTCGCCGCGCTCACGCTCGAGGTCGAGGAGAACGTCGCCGCCGCCGTCGCGAAGCTCCGCGCGAAGGGCCTCGTCAGCCCGTACCTCCGGTCCTTCGTCGTCGCGCGGATCAACCCGCTCCGCTGGATCCAGGGCGAGCTGCCGCCCGCCGAGAAGGTCCTCGTCACGATGCGCGACCGCGCCGCCAAGTTCAACGCCGACAAGGTCAAGCAGGACGACCTCGCGCGGATGGGCGGCGGCGTGCCCGACGACGAGCCCTGACGCGCCGCCGGCGGCGCGGTCGTTGCAGCGAGGAGGCGCGAGAAGGAGCCCTCGTCATGACGACCGAGAACGCTGCGGACATCTCTACGGCCACGCCGCCCGCGCTCGCGGAGCCCACGCCGGCCCTCGCGGAGCCGGCGAAGTCGACACGCCTCAGCTGGGGCGGCGTCGTCGGCGGCCTCCTCGTCGCCATCGCCGTCTGGATCGCGCTCAGCGTGCTCGGGCTCGCGGTGAACCTCTCGGCGCTCGATCCGACCGATCCGGCCGCGCTCCAGGGGATCGGCGTGGCGGCGGGCCTGTGGTCGCTCGTCGTGTGGATCGTCGCGCTCTTCGCCGGAGGCGTGGTCGCCGGTCACGCCGCCGGCATCGTCGAGCGCCGCCGCGGAGCGCTCCACGGGATCGTGCTGTGGTCGCTCGCGACGATGCTCAGCATGTTCGTCGTCGCGGACGCCCTGCGCGCGGTGGCGATCGGCGCGCTCATGACGACGGCGCCCGACGAGATGGGTCCGGCGGGCGCCGCGCTCGTGGCGGCGACCTCGACCGGGAAGGCGCTCTGGTGGGTCTTCTTCGCGATGCTCCTCGGCCTCGGCGCGGCGCTGATCGGCTCGACGACGGGCGTGGGGCGACGGCAGCGACGCGTGGCCGCCGGAGCTCCGGAGCGCGCCCCGGTCGTCACCGAACGCCCGCCGCTCGCCACGACGCGCGAAGCGCATCCCTGAGCGCCGAGCCCGAGCCCGAGCGCGACGCGCGCGCCGATCCGCCACGTGGCGGCGGCGCAGCGTCCGGCCGCGCGCCGGACGGGCCGGGGCGCGCGACCGTGGCCCCGCCGACGGCGGAGCCGTCAGGGCTCGTGACGAGCGAGCTCGCGGAGCGCGCTCTTGATGCCGTCCTTGTGCGGGACGCTCGCGTGCTCGAGGTTGTCGGCGAGGCCGATGCCCGGGACGTGCGCCCCCGCGAGGAGCTTCGGCGGCGCGTAGAGCTCGTAGAAGAGCTCCTCGACGAGGCGGCGGATGAGGTGCTCGCCGAAGTTCGTCACCTCGGTGTCCTCGTTCACGCAGAGCACGCGGTGCGTCTTCTGCACGCTCGCCTTGATCGCGTCCCAGTCGTACGGGTGGAGCGAGCGGAGATCGATCACCTCGACCTCGACGCCCTCCTTCGCGAGCTCGTCCGCCGCGGAGACGGACATCGGGACGTTGCGCCCGTAGGTGAGCACGGTCACGTCGCGGCCCGCGCGCGCGGTCCGCGCCTTCCCGATGGGGACGTAGAGCTCCTCGAGCCGCGGCCACTCCGGCTTCCACCGGCTCCGCGACTCGCCGACGGGCGCGTCGATCATCTTCGAGAGCGTCTTGAGATCGGCCGGCTCGCCGGGGATCTCCTCGCCGGGCAGCGCCTTGGTGCGCAGGAGCGCCTTCGGCTTGAGGAACATGACCGGGTTCGGATCGACGATCGCGCTCAGCATGAGGCCGTAGGCGTCGCGCGGGTTCGACGGCATCACGATCTTCCACCCGGGCGTCCGCGTCGCCTGCGCGTCGAACGAGTGCGAGTGGTAGATGCTGCCGCGGATGCCGGCGCCCACGGGCGTCATCATCACCATCGGCACGTTCCAGTCGCCGGCGCTCGCCCAGTACGTGTTGCCGGCGATCTTGAGCAGGTCGATCGTGTTGAAGGCGTAGTCGCAGAACTGGATCTCGGCGACCGGCCGGCGCCCGGCGAGCGCGAGTCCGATCGCCATGCCGACGATGCCGCGCTCGTCGAGCGGCGAGTTCCACGCCGTCTTGAGGTTCTGCGTCGCCGTGAACGCGCCGCCGAGCGGCGGCCCCACGTCCTCGCCGAAGATGTCGGTCACACCGAGGCGCTCCTCGCCCACGTGGAGCGCCATGCGGATCGCTTGGATCATCGTCGCCATACGATCACTTCTCTCCCGCGACGTAGTTCTTGTCGGCGAAGACGTAGTCCCAGATCGACTCCGGCTTCGGCTGCGGCTCCTCGCGGACGCGCTTGGACGCCTCGAGCAGCTCCTGGGTCATGCGCGCGCGCATCTCGTCCATCTCGGCGCGCGTGCGGAGCTTCCGCTCCTCGAGCTTCTTCTCGAAGCGCGCGAGGCAGTCGACCTCGTTCGCCACGAAGTTGGCGCCCGAGGCGCTGGAGTGGCCGTTCAGGCGCGAGACCATCGCCTCGAGGAGGTACGGCTTGCGCTCGGTGCGGACGTAGTCCATCGCCTTCTTCAAGGCGAACCAGCTCGTCTCGACGTCGTTGCCGTCGATCGTCGCGGTCGGCATGCCGAAGGCCTTGCCGCGATCGGAGATGCGCTCCTCGCCGTGCTGCCCCTCGAACGGCGTCGAGATCCCGTACTGGTTGTTGGTGACGAGGATGAGCATCGGCAGCTCGCTCCCCTTCCGCGAGCTCCAGACGAGGCACGTCGCGAAGTCGCCCTCCGCCGTCCCCGCGTCGCCGCCGGTGACGATCGTGATCCCCTTCGACTGGGTCGCCCGCTGCGCCATCGCGGTGCCCGGCGCGATCGAGTACTGGACCTCGATCGGCGACGAGACCGGGACGACGTTCCACTTGCGCGCGGAGTAGTGGCCGGCGAAGTTGCGGCCGCGCGAGTACGGATCGGTCGCGGTGTTCTTCATCTGGCGGAGCGCGTCGACCGGATCCGCGCCCATCGCGAGCAAGGTCGCGCTCGAGCGGTAGTGGAGGTGCAAATAGTCGTGCTCGACGCCCGTCCCCTTGTCCACGAGCAGACCCAGCGGGACGTTGAACGCCTCTTCGCCCGGCCCGCCGATCCAGAAGTAGCCGTCGCCCTGACGGTACATCGTGATGAGGCGCTCCTCGAGGACGCGCGCCTCGAGCATCAGCTCGTGGATGCGGAGCTGGAGCTCGGGCGAGAGCTGATGGTCGGAGCTGTGCGAGCTGCTGCTGCTCGCGGGCGAAGAAGAGGCCGTGTGAGCCGACGTCGACATCAGGCCCGCGTTTTACCCCGAGAGCGGACGGAAAAGCCACGCCAGCGACTGCCGCGCTGCGGCGTAGCGGGCGGGGAGCAGGCAAAATTACCCCGGAACGCTCCAAAGCCGTTACGATCCACGCCCAGGCAATGAGCGACGATCTCACGCTGCCGCAGGTTCCCGAGGCCCGCCCGGAAGACCCCGAGGACGTCTCCTGGGCGCTGTCGACGGCGGAAGCGATGTGGGCCCGGGGCGATCACGCCGACGGCATCAAGTGGGTGCGTCGCGCGGCCGAGGCCGCCTCCGAAGCCGAGGACGACGAGCGCGCGCTCGAGCTCGCCAAGGCCGCGGCCGACCTCACCGGGCTCGTCAGCAAGCGCGTGAGCCGCGCCTCGATCGACATCGAAGAGGTCGATCCGATGTCCGATCCGGCGCCACCGCCCGTCCCTCCGGCGCGCTCCGCCCCGCCGGCGAAGCCCGCGAAGCCCGCGGGCTCGGTGGCGCCGATCCCGATGCCGACGTCGGTGACGAAGATGGTCGTGACGCCCAGCCGACCGCCGGCGCCGCTGCCGTCGAAGACGTCGCAGCCGCCGGCGGCGCGGGCGTCCCAAGCGCCGAAGGGCAAGCCGCTCGGGACCAACACGCCGAGCAGGCCGATCGGCGTGAAGCCCGGCGCGCCCAAGAAGTCGTCCCGGAGGTCGCGCGAGAACCTCGACGCCGAGGCGCGCGCGGCCGTCCAGGCGGCCGACACCGCGCAGCACCTCGCGATCGACGCCAAGACCGCCGGCAACGTGCTCCCGGCGGACACCGCCGAGGTCGCGGCGATCGGCGCCGCGGGGCAGGGCCGCTCCGAGCTCGGGAACAACGACCCCACGTTCGTCGGCCGCGTCAGCGACCTCGCGAAGCCGACCGGCCGCGGCGCCGACGAATGGGACGCGTCGCCGACGCAGAACCTCACGGGCGACGAGCTCCCGTTCCTGACGGGCGACGGCGATCGGATGACGACCGTCGGCGCGCCGCCGACCGATTTCAAGACGACGATGCAGAGCTTCCCCCGGCCCGGCGCGAAGCCCGCGCCGGCGGCGGGCGCGCCGCCGGCCTCCAGCGGCGGCGGCACGAACCCGCCGGCCACGGTCGCCGGATCGACGCACACGCACGAGGCGCCCGCGTCGGGGCCCGCCCCGCGGCTCTCCACGCACGAGCAGCACGATCCCGGGATCGTCACCTCGCAAGCGGTGCGCGTCGTCGTGTGGCGCGACGCGCACGGCGTCCACGTCGCGCCGGCGGGCACGGTGGTCTCGGCGATCACCGTCGACGCGGTCCTGGTCGCGCTCGAGCCCAACGCCGACCTGACCGCCTGGCTCACCCAGAAGGGCCGCTGACGGCTCGGCTCGCGCGCGCGGACGCGCGAAAAAGTTTCGCCCCCCGACGGCCCCGACCGGAAATGCCCGCGAATCGCGGCTAGTTCGCGGCCGACCGCGGGTGTCGCGCTTTGCAGCGCCTCGTCTCGCCTCGGATTTCGCCGCGAATTCGGGCCCGGCAAAGGCCGCGGCGCGGGTACGCTGAGCGCCCGGCTCGTGCTAGAAGGGGCGATCGAATGTTCGACGATTTCGGCATCAACGCAGGGTTCGTCGAGGACCTGCACGCGCAGTACCGGCAGAGCCCTCAACTGGTCGAAGAACACTGGCGGAGCTACTTCGCCTCGCTCGAGCGCGGAGAGGCTCCTCCGAGCCCCGTCGCCCCCGCGCCGGCGACCAACGGCGCGAACGGCAACGGCGCCCTGAGCCACGCCGCCTTCAAGGCGCCGGGGATCGCGCCGAGCCCCGCCCTCCACGTCAACGGCGCGGCGCCCGGCGTCGGCGCGCGCGACGATCGCCTGGCGACCGCCGCCCTCTCCGGGCGCGTCTACCAGCTCGTCAACGCGTACCGCGTCCGCGGTCACCTCTTCGCGAAGATCGATCCGCTCGGCACGCCGCCCGAGGCCGCGCCCGAGCTCGAGCTGTCGAACTTCGGCCTGACCGAGGCCGACTACGACGTCGAGTTCCCGACGGTGGGCATCGGCGGCCTCCCCGGCCGCGCGACCCTCCGCGAGATCATCGCGCACCTCTCCGAGACCTACTGCGGGTCGATCGGCGTCGAGTTCACGCACATCGAGGAGCCCGACGCGCGCGAGTGGCTCCAGAACGCGATGGAGTCGACGCGCAACCGCGCGCAGCTCGACAACGCGGAGCTCGTCCGCATCCTCAAGCACCTGACGGACGCCGAGATCTTCGAGCAGTTCGTGCACAAGAACTTCGTCGGCGCCAAGCGCTTCTCGTGCGAGGGCGCCGAGAGCATGATCGCGATGCTCGATCTGCTCATCGACTACGCGGCCGGCCACGGCGTCGAGGAGATCGTCATCGGCATGGCCCACCGCGGCCGCCTGAACGTCCTCGCCAACATCATGAACAAGAACGTCCGCGAGATCTTCGCGGCGTTCCGCGACTCGAACCCCGAGCGCAACCTCGGCCGCGGAGACGTGAAGTACCACCTCGGCGAGTCGATGGACCGCCCGACGACGAGCGGCGGCACGGTCCACCTCTCGCTCGCGTTCAACCCGAGCCACCTCGAGTTCGTGAACCCGGTCGTCGAGGGGCGTGTCCGCGCGAAGCAGGACCGCAGGAAGCGCCTCGGCGTCATGCCGCTGCTCATCCACGGCGACGCCGCGTTCATGGGCCAGGGCGTGATCCCGGAGACCTTGAACCTCGCCGGGCTCGAGGGCTACTCGACGGGCGGCACGGTCCACCTCGTCGTCAACAACCAGATCGGCTTCACGACGCTCCCGCAGGACTCGCGCTCGACGCGCTACTGCACCGACATCACGCGGATGCTGAAGGTGCCCGTCTTCCACGTGAACGGCGAGGACCCGGAGGCGGTCATCCAGACGGCGCGCCTCGCCACCGAGTTCCGCCAGCGGTTCGGCAAGGACGTCGTCATCGACATGCTCTGCTACCGCCGCTACGGCCACAACGAGGGCGACGAGCCGCGCTTCACGCAGCCGCTCATGTACAAGCTCATCGACCAGAAGCCGACGGTCCGCGAGGTCTACGTCAAGAAGCTGGTCGAGAGCGGGCAGATCACGCAGGAGCAGGGCGACCAGCTCAAGGCGAACCGCCAGGCCGCGCTCGCGCAGGCGCTCGAGGAGGAGAAGAAGGGCGACTACCTCAAGCCGCCGAAGGCGATGGAGGGCGTGTGGACTCCCTACGTCGGGGGCGCCGACAAGAACGTCGAGGAGGTCGACACGAGCGTCTCGCGCGAGATCCTCGGCGACCTCGCGACGCGGCTCGCCGAGCTGCCGCCCGGCTTCAACGCGAACCCGAAGGTGAAGGCCGTCCTCGACACGCGTCGCGAGCGCGTCCTCAAGGACCAGCCGTTCGACTGGGGCACCGGCGAGCACCTCGCGTTCGCGTCGCTCGTCAACGAGGGCCGGATGATCCGCATCACCGGCCAGGACGCGCGCCGCGGGACGTTCACGCACCGCCACGCGACGCTCTTCGACGCGCAGACCGGGGCGCGCCACACGCCGCTCGCGAACCTCGGCAAGGGCGTCTTCGAGGTGCACGACAGCCCGCTCTCCGAGGCCGGCGTGCTCGGCTTCGAGTACGGCTACAGCCTCGACCGCCCCGACGCGCTCGTCATCTGGGAGGCGCAGTTCGGCGACTTCGCGAACGGCGCGCAGGTCATCATCGACCAGTTCATCGTCTCCGCGGAGGACAAGTGGCTCCGCCTGTCGGGCCTCGTCCTGCTCCTGCCGCACGGCTACGAGGGCCAGGGCCCGGAGCACTCGAGCGCGCGCATCGAGCGGTTCCTGCAGCTCTCGGCGTCGGACAACATCCAGGTCTGCAACCTGACGACGCCCGCGCAGCTGTTCCACGCCCTCCGCCGGCAGGTGCTGCGCCCGTGGCGCAAGCCGCTCGTCATCTTCACGCCGAAGAGCCTCCTCCGCCACAAGGAGGCGGTCTCGACGACCACGGACCTCGCCGAGGGCAAGTTCCACCGCGTCATCGCCGACTCCGAGACGGATCCGTCGAAGGTGAAGCGGGTCCTCCTCTGCACCGGCAAGGTCTACTACGACCTCGTCGACGCCCGGCGGAAGCTCGGGCGCGACGACGTCGCGATCGTGCGGCTCGAGCAGCTCTATCCGATCAACGACGAGCTCTCGCGCGTCCTCTCGGCGTACGCGGACGGCACGCGCCTCGTCTGGGTGCAGGAGGAGCCGCGCAACATGGGCCCCTGGTACTTCATGAACGCGAACCTCCTCAGGATCATCGGCGAGCGCCTCCCGCTCTCGGTGGTCTCCCGCCCCGCCGCCGCCAGCCCGGCGACGGGCAGCAAGGCGAGCCACGACCTCGAGCAGCAGCGCCTGCTCGCCGAGGCGCTCGCGCGCTGATTCGGCTCGCGTCTTCCTCGTCTGGCTGATTCGCCCGCCCGAGCGCGCGCGGTCCTGGTGACGACGAACCGAAGTGAAGTTCCCAAGCGGCTCGCCGTCGCGAGGGAATGCGACAAGGTACCGAAGACGCCCCGTCTATCCGACGAATTCGCGTTCATCGTGCACTCCGTGGTCGACGAGAGCTGCCTTCTGCGGCAGTGTGTCGTCTGCTGCGGTCATTCGTCGTAGCGGGCTCGGCGGGGGCTGCTCGGCACTCCATCGCGAGGCTAGGGCGTCGCGTCAGGGCTCGGGATTGTCTGACCCTCGAAGGGCGTGAGCGGCTCTCCGACGTGGGGGTGACGATGCGTTCGATGAGGAGCTCTGCGCGGCCCACGTTGGCAACCGCGGCATGGGTGATCGCTTCGGCCTGGGCGCTCGGAGGCTGCGCCACGGGCCCGGTGAACGAGGATCGTGACGTCACGACGGACGTGGTTCAGCAGGGCGTCGGCCGAGACACGACGACCCCGGCAGAGGACCCGACGCCTTCATCGGCGAGCACGTCCACGGTGACTCTCGGCTGGAAGATCGAGGGCGTGCTCGCCGAGCGAGGTGGGGCGAACACGTACGCGCTCGAGGTCCAGAACCACGAAGACGCCGAAGTCGACACGGAGATCGTACTCCAGCTCGACGGCCTCGGCGCGCGCCGGACCCGCTCGCTGGGCAACGTCGTTCTCGCCGCGCGCGAGCGTCGCGTGCTCGCGTGGGCGCCCGCCTCGAGTCCTATCGTGCCCTGGGGTACGCTCGTACGAGTGACGGCGGAAGCGCGCTACACGCGCGAGGGGTTTACGCAGCGGATCCCAGCGCCGCTCCTCTTCCTCTCGTTTTCGCAGGATGGCGCCCGCGCGTTCGCCTCGATCGAGGACGGCGAGCTCGTGCGCCTCGCGTCGCTCGGGCGCCGGACGAGCCCCTGGGACAAGGGGGCGGTCACACCGGCGGACCGGGACGCCGAGCTCGCGCAGCTGGGCGGCCGTCGCGGCAAGCTAGATGGAGTGTCCCTCGACGAGAGCCCCGCCGAGGTGCTGACTCGACGCGCGCGCCGGATAGCCGCGAAAGCGACGTCCCCCGCGGACGGCGAGGCCCGTGCGGCGGCGGTCCTCGGCGAGGACGAGGAAGACGTCGGCGACAGCATCTCACTCGACGGCGAGCTCGAGACGTTGTCGGCTGGGAGCGCTGGGAGCGCTGGGAGCGCGGCGACGCAGAGCTTCGTCATCCCGCCGGTCGATCCAGGCCCCTTCCCGTACTGTCCCGGCGTGACCTACCCGGTGACGACGCCGACCTGCATCATGCTGCGGCCGACCGGCTACCGCGACCTCGACGTCGTCGGGCCCACGAACGTCCCTGCGGAGGACGCCGTACTGACCAACTACCCCGCTGCTTACGCCAACGCCGCGATCTACGAGAGCGGCGCCTTGCGCTGGAGCGGACGCCTCGACGCGAGCGGGTGCACGCCGGAGGTCATGTATTGCCCTCAAAATGCTCGGATCGAGGTCTCGACGTCCTCGTTCGAGCGATGGGCCCGGGTCGACGGCATCTACTACTCACTCTCACGACAGCTCCGCCTGACTCCGGCGAAGACCTTCATCGCGCAGGTCATCATCGCGTCGTCGCCGACGACCGGTATGCCGATCGGCGCCGCCAACGTCCGTCCAAGCACCACCGCGGACCAACGCCTCCTCCGCGTCGCCGCCGTGCTCGCGCGTTTTGCTGAGGATGTCGGACAACGGCTTGGGCAACGGCGCCGCTCCTCCGCTGAACGTCCACACCGAGACAGGCTGCTGCAGCTTCCCCGAGTTCCACTACGTGTCGTCCTCGGGGGAACCCCTCTGCGGTGAGGCGTGCGCGAACGCGAATGACGCGTGGTTCGGTCAGAACCTCGCCCTCCAACCCAACGGCACCTATCAACCGACATCGGTTCATTCGACCCAAGACGCCTACGTCGTCGGGCACGAGCTTGGTCACTCGGTCCAGATGGCGGCGTCTGGCGGCCCATCCAACGGCGGATACAACGACACCGGAGCCGGTCATTGCTCGTGCGATCATGTCCAGGACGGCAATCGGCTCCACTGCCTTCAGTCCAGCCACAACGTTCAGAGCGCGGAGGTGGAAGGCTTCGCGCACTTCTTCGCGACTCGCGTCATGAACAACAAGGACGCGAACGCACGCTTCACCTACTACAAGGACGTGCGGCGCTTTCGACTCTCCAATGGGGCAGTCGCTGCTTATGCCGTCGCGCCTCCGGTCCCGATCAACGCCGGGGCCCCAGCCTATGACCCGTGGTACGGTCAGACCAACGGGTGGGTGCGCAAGTTCTGCCCCGCCGCAAACCGCTCGAGCGAGTACGACTGGCTGACGTTCCTCTGGGCGATCAACGGGAAGGTACACACGGCCAATCTTGCGTTGCCGGAGGTCTTCGCCATCCTCGGCAACGTGAGCGGGGGCTTTACTTGGCCGAACATCGATACGAGGGCCTTGAGCTACTTGGGGTCCGGCACAGCCAAGTACCTTAGATTCATAAGTGAGGCGAACAACAATGGGACGAACCTGTAGCGACTGTTCCCTGCGCTGCTGGTTTCTCGGGGCCCTTGTGATGGCGCTGGGTTGCGGAAAGGCGGCTCCCGCGCCGCCAAGTGCGGCGGGAGGATCAACCGACGCGGGTGCGCCGGAGCAGGTGAGTACCTGTCCCCACCCAATCGTCGAGCCGCGTTGTCACGACGGAATGTGCCTCATTCCTGCCGGCTGCTACTTGCGAGGCTCGCCACCCGACGAGCCGTGGCGTGGGCGGTACTCGGAGGAGCTACGGGAGGTCACCCTCACCCACCCATTTCTTATGGGGCAGTACGAGACTACGCATGGAGAGTGGTCCTCCGTCGGCTATCGCATTCAACCGCCGACGCCCGAGTCCGAGAAAGGAATGAACGACGCACGAATCTGCTCCGAGCCTTCTTGCCCGGCGACGCGACTTACCTGGTACGAAGCCGTCGAATACGCCAACGAGAGATCGCGGCGGGAGGGCCGTCAGCCATGCATCGAGCTACTCGGTTGCTCTGGAAAGGTGGGCGAAGACTTCGATTGTACAGGTTATAAGCAGACGACGACATCTTACTATGAATGCAACGGATACCGTCTACCCACGTCGGTCGAGTTCGAGTACGCGACGCGCGCCGGGACGACGACCACCTTCTACTCGGGACCGTTCGACCCTCCAGCGGACAGCTGCATCGCGATCGAGCACTTGATGGAGGCAGCTTGGTACTGCGCTAACTCCGACAACGGAACGCACCCCGTGGGCTTGAAACGGCCGAATGGTTGGGGGCTGCATGACATCATGGGCAATGTGATCGAGATGACGGCATCAGAGCCAGAGAATGACACGACTGGCATGGGACCGGCGACGAACCCTCAAGCCACGCTGAGTCTCTCCGGCCGAATGGTCTTTGCAGGTGGCATTTTCCATTCGGAGCCTCGGACTCTACGAAGCGCATTTCAAGTGTTGGCCCTTTCTACTCAGTTTACCCGCAAAGACTCGATCGGCGCCGGACTTGGTTTTCGCCTGGTTCGCACGGTGACAGCCCCCGAAGCGGCGGCTTGGTGAGGTCCCGCGAGGGTCGGCTCACGCACCGACGCAGATCGTCGATGCCCGGAAGCTCGGGCGTGACGACGTCGCGCTCGTGCTCTCGGGTTTGTGTCGAGCGAGGGAGCCGGACATAACCATTCGTTTTACAACATTTATATCCGGCCCCATCGGAAGCGAGGCGTCGAGGTCGGCCGCTGCGCTCCTTGCTGCGTGGCGCCCCTCGGCGGCTGCCTGTCGGTCCGAGACCTCACGGGGACCGGAGCGGTCGAGCTCGTCAGGATCCCGTCGACGCCGTGGTGGACGTCGTGACGAAACGAGGACCACGACGCCGCGAAGGGAGGTGCGGCGCGGCGAGCTCCGCGATTCGCGGGGCGCCGGAGCGGGCCGCGACGCGAGCCCTTGACGCCCCTCCTCCGGTTGGTGCCTGATGCCTCTGGATGCGAAACGAAGCGTTCTGGGCCCTCGGGCTCTTCACGGCGATCGTCGTGGTCGCCGCGCTCGTGAACCGCTTCAACACGGCGCACCGTCTCCGCGTGCGGCGCGTCGTGATCCTCTTCGGGCTCTACCTCGTCGCGTTCGGGGCGCACGCGGCGCTCGACGCCTCGGGCGCGACGGTGTGGGCGTCGCGTGTCCTCGTCGCCGCCCAGCTCCTCCAGGCGTTCACGATGGTGAACCTCGGGGCGACGGCGCTCTTCTCCGTCCTGCTCCCGCTCACCGGCGTGGTCCTGCCGATGATCGCGAGCGACCTGCTCGTCGGCGTCGGCTACATCGCCGCGACCCTCGGCGTGCTCTCGACCCACGGCCTGAACCCCACCGGCGCGCTGGCCTCCGCCGCCGTCGTCAGCGCCGTGCTCGCGATCTCGCTCCAGAGCACGCTCGGCAACATCCTCGGCGGCGTCGCGCTCCAGCTCGACGGCTCGGTCCACGAGGGCGACTGGATCCAGCTCGACAACGGCCGCCAGGGGCGCGTGCGCGCCATCCGCTGGCGGCACACCGTCGTCGAGACGCGCGACTGGTCGACGATCATCGTCCCGAACGCGCAGCTGCTCGCGAACAACATCATGATCCTCGGCAAGCGGGGCGGCCGCCGCGTCCCGCAGCGCCAGTGGATCTGGTTCAACGTCGACTTCCGCTTCCCGCCCACGAAGGTCATCCGGACCGTCTCCGAGGCGCTCCGGTCCGCGCCGATCCCGGGCGTCGCTTCGGATCCGCCGCCCAACGTCGTGTGCATGGACTTCGCGAAGGCCAACGGCGACAGCTTCGCGAGCTACGCCGTCCGCTACTGGCTCCCCGACATGAACCAGACGGACTCGACGGCGTCGCGCGTCCGCGCCCGCGTCTTCACGGCGCTCCGCCGCGCGAGCATCCCCCTCGCCCTCCCCGCCGCGACGACCTGGATCCAGATCGACAACGAAGAGCGCCAGCAGCGCAAGGCGGAGCGCCAGGTGTCGGAGCGCTTCGACGTGCTCAGGAACCTCCCGCTGTTCCGCTCGCTCACCGACGAGGAGGTGTCGACGCTCGCGGCGGGGCTCAGCCACGTGATCTACACGGCGGGTGAGGTCTGCACGCGGCAGGGCGCCGTCGCCCACTGGCTCTACATCCTCACGGCGGGCACCGTCGAGATCCGGATGACGGTGGATCCCGACGGGGCGGGCCCCGCGCCGGCCGAGACCAAGGTGGTGAGCAGGCTCACCGCCCCCGACGTGTTCGGCGAGATGGGCCTCATCACCGGCGAGTCGCGCACCGCGGACGTCGTGGCGGCGACCGACGTCGAGTGCTACCGCCTCGACAAGGAGACGTTCGAGCGGGTCCTCCTCGCGCGGCCCGAGATCGCGACGGAGCTCTCGGAGCGCCTCGCGAACCGGCGCGTCGAGCTGATCGCCGCGCGCGACGGCCTCGACGAGCACGCTCAGCGCGCCCGCCAGTCGATGGAGCGCGACAAGATCCTCGGCGCCATCCGCTCCTTCTTCAGCATCTGACCCGGCGCTCTGTTCGAGGAGACCACGTGATCGGCTTCGAGATCGGCACACGCAGCGGGGACGAGCTGGTTCGATTCGTCCGCGCGCTCGGGCAGCATCGCTACGTCGCGAGCCGCCTCCACCTCGTCCACGCCTTCGCGGTCGAGGCCGCGGGCGAGCGCGAGGCCCTCGCGGACGCGGCGCCGTGGGCGAAGCGCGCGCTCGGAAGCGGCGCGATCGACCCGGCCTCGAAGGACGAGCGCCTCTACCGGCGCGCGACCGACGCCGAGCTCGTCGCCGTGCTCGAGGCGTTCTGGGGCGGCGGCGCCGGGGGCGCGGCGAAGGCCCGCCTCCGCGAGCGCCTCGCCTCGATCGGCGCCGCGCCGGACGAGCGCCTCTCGCCGTTCGACGAGTCGCGCGAGGAGGACGTGTTCCCGGTGCTCGTCGACGCGGGCTGGGAGCTCTTGCCGCTCGCGCACCTCGACGCCGAGCGGCACAAGGGCGCGATCCAGGCCTTCGACGACTTCGAGGTTGCGCGCTTCGAAGAAGAGAGCGCGATCCCGCCGATCGTCACGCTGCACGAGCTGCCGACGCTCGGCGGCGTCGAGCTCCTGGCCGGCGTCGACGACGGCGGGCGCGCGCGCGCCCCGTTCGTCCTCTGGCAAGAGGGCCACGAGACGTACCTCGACTACGTCCTCCGGGGCGTGCTGCGCGCGTCGAAGATCGCGATCGACGACGAGCTCGCCGAGCCCTGACGCCGCGTCGCGACCGCGTCTCTTCCAGGGCGAGCGCTCCCGTCCAGCGCCGGCGGCGTCTCGAACCGCGCTCATCGCGCGCGGGGCGCTCGGCGGAGGTGACGCGAGGGCCTCCCTGCGCTACGAGGGTCGCGTGAGCTCGACACGGCGCCTCGGGATCCTCGCGCTCTTCACGCTCGGCGCCGCCGTGTCGTCGTGCGGGAGCGACGACGCCGCGGCGCCGGCCGAGACGCCTCCGCCGGCCGACGGCGCGCCCGCGCCCGGGGACGGCGAGGCGCCCCCTCCGGCCGCCGACGGCGGAGCGCCCGACGCGGACGGCGCGGCGCCTCCCGCGCCGGCGACGCCGTCGTGCCAGGGCAAGGAGAAGCTCACCGGCGATCTCGACTGGACGATCGCCCAGCGGACCGTCCACGTCCACGTCCCCGCCTCGTACGATCCGTCGAAGGGGACCGCCATCGTCCTCGACTTCCACGGCTACACGTCCAACGGCGACCAGCAGGCCACCTACGCGGGGATGAACACGAAGTCCGACACCGCCGGCTTCGTCGCGGTCCACCCCGAGGGCACCGGCTTCGCGCAGAGCTGGAACGGCGGCGTCTGCTGCGGCACGGCGTCGTCGACGGGCGTGGACGACGTCGCGTTCGTCTCGGCGATCCTCGACGAGCTCGCGACGAAGCTCTGCGTCGATCCCAAGCGCGTCTTCGCGACCGGCCTGTCGAACGGAGGCTTCCTCTCGCATCGCCTCGCCTGCGAGCTCTCCGGGCGCGTCGCCGCGATCGCGCCCGTCGCCGGCGTGATCGGCGTCTCGACGTGCGCGCCGGCCCGCCCCGTGCCGGTGATGCAGTTCCACGGCACGTCGGACACCCTCGTCCCCTACAACGGCAACCCGTTGAGCGGCTACCCGTCCGTCCCGTCGACGATCGCGAAGTGGGCCGAGCGGAACGGCTGCACGGGCGCCGCGACGGAGTCGTTCAAGAGCGGCGACGTCCAGTGCATGACGCACGCGCAGTGCGCCGCGGGCGCGGAGGTCACGCTCTGCACCGTCACGGGCGGCGGTCACACGTGGCCGGGATCGTCGACGTCGCTCCCGATCCCGGGGCTCGGGAAGACGACGCAGGCGATCAACGCCACCGACGCGATGTGGGCGTTCTTCCAGAAGCACCCGCTGCCGTGAGCGCGCCGCGGTCGGCGTAAGGGCCGCGGCTCCGCGCCCCCGGACGGCGCTCAGGCGTCGGCGTCGCGCGCCCTCTTCGCGGCGTCCGAGGCGGGCCCCTCGGCGCTCGCGTCCGCGCCCTCGGCGACCGGGTCCGCGCCCTCGGCGCTCGCGTCCGCGCCCTCGGCGCTCGGGTCCGCCGCCGCGTCCTCGCCCGCCGGCTTCGCCTCCGCGGCGAGCGCCACGGGCGTGGCCCGCGCGGTCGAGTCGGCGTCGCTCCTCGGCACGTCCCCCGACGCGGGGCCGGACGTGTCCTCCGCCGGCGGAGCTTCCTCCGAGCTCGCGATCGGCTCCAGAGCGAGCGCGACGGACCGCGGCGGAGCGGCGCGGGCCCACGGCTCCTTGGCGGTCCTGAGGACCGCTGCGACCCACACGACGAGGCCGGCGACGACCACGGCCGTCACGGAGTAGAGCACGGTGGCTTCGGGCATCGCTCGGCGCATCGTAGTCATGCGAGGATGCAGGCGTGAAGCGCAAAGTGGGACCGAAGAGGCCGGCGCGCGAGCGCCCGAACGCGGAGAGCGCTCGCGCGGGGGCGAAGGCGATCCCGGGGCTCGCCGGCGCGCGCAAGCGGATCGACGCGCTCGACGATCGGATCCTCGAGCTCCTCGCGCGGCGCGCGGGCGTGGCCCGCGACATCGCCGAGAAGAAGCACGCCGCCGCGGTGCCCGTCTTCCACGATCCGGAGCGGGAGCGGCGCGTGCTCGAGCGCCTCGTCGGCAAGGGGGGCGATCGCTTCCCGCCGGACGCGATCCGGGCGGTCTTCCGCGAGGTCATGAGCGCGTGCCTCTCGGTGGAGCAGCCGCTCCGCGTGGCCTACCTCGGCCCGGAGGGCACGTTCACCCAGCTCGCGGCGCGGAGGCTCTTCGGCCTCCAGGCGCGCTACCGCGAGTGCGCGACGATCGGGGCGGTGTTCGAGGCGGTCGAGAGCAAGGACGCGACCTACGGCGTGGTCCCGTTCGAGAACTCGACCGAGGGCGCCGTGAGCATGACCTCGGACGCGCTGCTCGAAGGCGGCCTCGTGATCCGCCAGGAGTACGTGCTCCCGGTCGCGCACTGCCTGCTCTCGCGCGCGACGTCGCTCGCGCAGATCGCGACCGTGTACTCGCACCCGCAGGCGCTCGCGCAGTGCCGCTCGTGGCTGGCGAAGCACCTGCCGCGCGCCCAGGTCGTGCAGACGACCTCGACCGCCGCGGCCGCGCGAGAGGCGAAGAGCGACGACCGCGCGGCGGCGATCGCGGCCGACATCGCCGCCGAGATCCACGGACTGCCGATCGCGCGCGCGAACATCCAGGATCGCGCGGAGAACGCGACGCGCTTCGTGGTCCTCGCGAAGAACGACGCCCCCGCGACCGGACGCGACCGCACCACCATCGCCTTCGGCGTGGCCGACCACAAGGGCGCCCTCCGGCGCGTCCTCTCGGTGCTCGAAGACGCCGACGTGAACCTGACGCGCATCGAGTCGCGACCGAGCCGCACTCGCCCGTGGCACTACGTCTTCCTCGTCGACCTCGAGGGGCACCGCAGCGACGCGCCCGTGGCCCGCGCGCTCGCCGCCGTCTCGAAGAGCGCCGACTTCGTGAAGGTCATCGGCAGCTACCCGCGCGCGGCGGAGCTCGTGGCCCCGGCGGGCGCGGCGCCGGCGCCCGAGGAGCGGCCGGCGGCGCCCCCTCGACGCGCCGCCGCGCGCCGCCGGGGTCGATGACCGCGCCCCTCCGCGTCCTCTTCGCCCTCGTCGGCCTCCTCGGCGCGCTCTCGGCGCTGCTCGGCTGCGACGCCCCGCCCGGGAGCGAGCGCGTCCCGGGGATCTTCGCGTCGGCGCTCGCGGGGACCGACGACGTCGAGCTCACCTACGAGGTCGACGGTCAGCCGCGCGGTCCCGCGGGCTTCGGCGAGGACCTCCGCGCCCTCGTCCTCCGACGGCTCGGCGCGGGCCACGTCAGCGCCGACGTGACGGAGGAGGACCGGCGCGTGCGCATCGTCGTCGACGAGACGTACGCCGCCCGCGTCGACGAGCTCGTGACGTGGAGCGGGACGCTGCTCGTGCTCGAGCCCGCGCCGGAGGTCGCCCTCGTCCCCCACAGCGCGGCGGCCACGGAGCGCGACGCCGCGGAAGGGGCGCGCGGCGCGACAAGCCGCCTGGTCGCGCGGCAGGAGGGCGGCGAGCGCTGGTACGAGGGCTCCCGCGCCGACGTCCTCGACGCGATCGAGGCGTGGCCGATCGACCGGGACCATCGCGTCCTGGCCGAGCCGATCCCGCGGCCGACGCCCGAGCGCGAGCCGTCGCGCTGGCGCACGCGCGTCGTCAAGGCGCAGCCCGTCGCGGAGCTCGGCGACGGCGCGCTCGTCGGCTGGGGCGACGGCCCGTCGATCCGCGTGCGCGGCGCGGAGGGGACGCCCGCCCAGGCCGCGATCGAGCTGGCGAAGGCGCGCGGGCCGTCGGTCGTCGCGCGCGGGCGCGTCTCGCTCGGGAGCCCGAGGTTCGTCGAGCCGTCGGCGCTCCACCTCTCGTTCGGCGCGGGCGCCGAGGCGTACGCGCGGGCGCAGAACGAGCGGCAGCTCCTCACCACGCCGCGGCTGCCGGCGCTTCGACGCGTCGGAGCCGTGGGGCTGCCGCCGAACCGCGCGCTCGCCGCCGCGTGCTTCGTCGTGCCGGTGCTGCTCTCGCTCGCGTGGCTCGTCTTCGTGCGCCGCTTCGATCGCGCGCACCCCGAGCCGATGTGGCTCGTGGGCTCGACGTTCCTCCTCGGCGCGATCGCGGTGGTGCCCGCCGGGCTCGCCGAGGCCGGCTTCGCCCGCGCGTCGCCGTGGCTCGATCCGAGCCTCGTGACGTTCGGCGGCCAGCTCTTCGCCTTCCCGCTCTCGTTCGCCGTCTTCACCGTCGTCGTCGGCCTCTCCGAGGAGGGCGCGAAGCGCGTCGCGGCGCAGCTCGCGGTGCGCCGCCGCGAGTTCGACGAGCCCGTCGACGGGATCGTCTATGGCATCGTCGCCTCGCTCGGCTTCGCCGCGGCCGAGAACGTCCGCTACTTCGCGATCGGCCGCTTGACCGCGCCGCTCGTGATCGCGCGCTGCTTCATGAGCGTGCCCGCGCACATGTTCTTCGGCGCCCTCTGGGGCTACGCGCTCGGCGCGAAGCTCGTCGATCCGAGGACGCGGACCTGGGCGTGGCTGTTCGCCGCCGCCGCGTGCCACGGCCTGTTCGACGCGCTGCTCTCGACCGAGGGCGCCGGGATGCTCGCGGTGATGCTCAACGTCGGCCTGGCCTCGGCGTTCGTGATCCTCGTCCGGCGCGCGCTCCGCCACGGCGTCGTGAGCCGCGAGATGCTCGCGGTCCGCCCCGAGGAGCGCGCCCTCGTCCGGGTCGGCCGGCCGGCCCTCTTCTGGGTCTCGGCCGTGCTCCTCCACCTCCTCGCGCTCGGGATCTTCGTCCTCGGCGCGTACTGGCAGCTCTCCCGGCACCGGCCGTCGACGGGCTTCGTGGCGGGCTCGAGCGTGATGCTCGCGCTGCTCGGGGTCGCCGCGCTCGGCGTCTCGCAGACCGTCCCGCTCGACGTCGCGATCGACGCCTACGGCGTGACGTTCGCCGGCGCGGCGCGCGCGTGGCGGCAGATCCGGGGCTTCACGGTCGTCGCGGACCACGTCGAGCTCGACTGCGAGGGCGGCCCGATCCGGCTCGGGCCCGCCGCGCCCGGCGCGATCGAGGCGATCGCCGGCGAGCTGCGGAGGCGCCTCGGCGGCGACGGCGCCCCGCGCCTGATCACGCTCGAGAGCCGGCGCGAACGAGCCCCGTGAGGGGCGCTCCGCCGCCTACTCGTGGACGACGACGAGGGTGCCCGGCTTCTCCGGCGTCGACCAGACGCCGTGCCAGTTGTCCGGCATCCGCGGCTCGCTCCAGCCGAACAGCGCCTTGGCGTCGAGCGGGGCGAGGTTCACGCAGCCGTGGCTCCGCGTCCGGCCGAAGTTGTTGTGCCAGAAGGCGCCGTGGAGCGCGTAGCTGCCGTTGAAGTACATGATCCACGGCACGTCTTCGATCGAGTACGGCCCGTCGCTCGCGACGTCGCCGTCCATCGTCGCCGCGATGTGCTTCTCGCGGATCCGCCACGTCCCCGTCGGCGTCTTGTGGTTCTTCTCGCGGTCGACCTTGTCTTCCTTGCCGGTCGACACGGCCGTCGCGAAGACGGGCTTGTCGCCCACGAACGCGACGAGCGTCTGCGACGTGAGGTCGACGTCGATCCACTTCTCGCCCGGAGCGAGCTCCTTCGGCGGCCGGCCCGGGTTCGTCTTCGCGACCTCGGAGGCCTTGATCCACCACCCCTCGTCGGTCTCGTTGTAGGTGGCGCCGTTGATCGAGACGCTGTCGCCGGTGAGCTTGACGACGGAGTGCCGCGGGAGCGAGTCGCCGCCGGTGACCACCTTGCGGCTCACGCTGACGACGTACTTCTTCGCCTTGTAGTAGGTGACGATGGCGACCTGCGCCTTGCTCCCGGGCTTGCAGAGGTCGGGCGTCGGCTTCTTCCCCGTCGCGCTCGCCGCCTCGCCGCCCTCGGCGTCGTCGAGCCAGACGCCGTGGAACTTGCTCGCGGTGGTGTGGACCAGGATCCGCTCGAACGGCGCGATGAGGCTGTTCGTGGTCCGCCACCACTTCGAGCCCTTCTCGCTCATCTCCTTGTCGAGCCCGACGAAGAAGCCCTTCACCATGCGGCGCGCCACGGGGCCCTCGCCCTTGAGCTCGTCGAGCGTGACGGTCGGCTTGCCGCCGTCGTACTGGCGGAGGTACCACGGCGTCGTGTTCTCGACCTCGTCGGCGCCGAGGCCGAACGGATCGGTCGTGGTCGCCGTGATCGTCGTCGTGGCCCGCGCGAGCGTCAGCGGGATGCCCGCGTCGAGGTCGTCGCCGTAGGACGCCGTGCTCTCGTCGTCGACCTCCACCGGCTTCGGCCTCTTCGGCTTGGGCGCGAGCCACGGCTCGAGCCGCACGCGCTCCTCGCGCGAGGGGAGCGTCCGGTAGAGCGGCGTGCCGTTGGCGACGTTGTAGCCGTACTGGTACGGCAACGCGGCGTCGAGGTCCGGCGGGTGCGGCGCGTGCTTGATCTTCGGATGGTTGAGGTCGAGCGAGGCGTACCTGCCGCAGACGAAGCCGCCCTGGACGAGCTCGTACCAGCCGTCCTTGCAGTTCGACTTGGGGTGCGGCTCGGGGAGGACGGGAACCTTTTGTCCCTGCCGGATGTATCCGATCCGGACAGCTCCCTTGTCCTTGTCCTTCCGCTTGTCCTCCTCCTTCTTCGGCCACTCCATGTCGCTCATGATCGGCGTCTGGCCGAACAGGGCTCCGATGAGGGGGCCGTCGTACGTGACCGGCTCGGGCGGCGGCGCCGGGGTCGGCGCGGCGCGTCCGGCGTCGGGCTTGCTTTCGACCTTCGCGTGGGAAGGAACGCCCGAGCTCGGGGGAGCCGCCGCCGTCGTCGGATGGGAGGGGACCGGTTCGGACTTCGACTCGCTGCACGCGGCGATGCCGCCGGCCAGGCCGGTGGTGGCGAGCAGGAGGGCGACGATCGAGCGGGACATGAGGCCGGAGGTTCGGGAGCTAGCTCGCATGGGACAGCGCGGGCGTCGAGCCACAGGCTCGGCTTTGGTCGTCAAATGCCAGAAGGCGGCAATTACAGCGAGTTTTTTGCAAAACGGCTCGGGCTCCGGGCGGGCTGGCAGGGGGCGGCGGCGAGGGGACCTGCGCGCCCTCATTGCCACGGCCATGCCGGCGCGCGTCACCCCTGATACGCCGGGAATTCCATGGTTTTGAACGATGCTTCGTCTTAGGGTGTGGGCGTGATGGGTCGGTCCCGTGGCTAGGCAGACGCACCCCCCGCCGTCGTCGGGGGCGAGCCCTTTCGGGCTGCCCGGCTTCGGGAAGGGCCGCGGGTACCCGCTGCGGGGCGACCCGACCCGAGGGGCGGCGCTCGAGGCGCCGACCGCGCCCCACGCCACGAGCCCAGCCGCTCCTCCGGCGCGGCTCTCCGGGCCGGCGCGGTTCTGGGACGGCGCGCGGATCCGCGTCGCGCTCGCGCTCGCGTTCACGCTCTCGCTCGCCGCGCACTGGTTCGTGGCGCCGTGGAACCTCTTGCCCGACACGTCGGGGATCGAGTTCAAGGACCCGGAGGGCGAGCTCACCATCCCGGTCGACCTCCTCGGCGAGGAGCCCCCTCCCCCGCCCGAGCCGGCGCCTCCGCCGCCGACCCCCGCCGATCCCACGCCGGACAGCGCCAAGGACCCGACCGCGCCGGGCAAGCCGGACGCGGGGCCGAAGATCGTCGACGCCGGCGCCGACGCGGCCGTCCCGCTCGTCGCCGTCGAAGACGCCGGGCTCGTCGCCGTCGCCGACGGCGGCGCGCCGGTCGACGCGGGGGAGCCGGACGGCGGCGCGCCGGACGACGCCGGGCTCGTCGCCGTCGCCGACGCGGGCGGGGCCCCCGGCTCGGGCGGACCGCGCGATCCGGAGAGCATGTTCGGCCTCTCGAAGGTCGTGAACGCGGGCGTGCAGAACGTCGTGCTCGGGGTGAACGTGGCGCTCGTCCGAAGGCACCCGGTCGGAGCGCGCATGGGGCCCGTCCTCCAGGCGCTCCCGCAGTGGCGCGACTTCCTGAAGGGCGCCCAGTCCCCGGTCGATCCGATCCGCGACACCGACTGGATCCTCATCTACGGCCCGTCGCTCATCCACACCGACAAGGACGCCGTGCTGGTCCGCTACAACGCGGGCGACGACGCGGTCGACGCGACGATCGCGTCGCTCGCGCGGAGCTACGACAAGGGCGGCCCGTACGACGCCGGCGTCCCCGGCGTCGTCGGCTCGCTCGGCTACGCGGACAACGCGCAGCGCGTGTTCTTGCGCCCGCAGTCGAAGCTCCTCGTGATCGTCCCCCCCTCGCACGCGCACGAGGCGGCGGTGACGTTCCGCAAGCAGACCCCGCGCGGGCCGCCGTCGACCGAGGCGATGCGCCTCGTCGTCCGCAACCCGTCGAACCAGATCTCGATCCCCGGGCTCCGCTTCTCGCAGTCGCTGAAGGAGATCCGCCTCTGGGTCATCCCGCGCGCCGACGGCGGCGCGGACGTCTACGCGGAGGGCGACTGCACCGACGAGGAGGCGGCGCTCGACTCGGCCGAGCGGCTGACCGAGCTGCTCAAGCGGCAGAACAGCCTCGGCGTCCGCTTCGCGACCCGCGGCCTGCTCAACAACGCCGCCGTCGTCGCCGACGGGAAGAAGATCAAGCTCCACGTCCTCGCGACGCCGGAGCAGCTCGAGGCCGTGCTCCAGCTCGTGGCCGCCGCGGTCAACGCGCAGGTCGCGCCTCCGAGCACCGGCGCGGCCCCCATCCCCGCGCCGCGCGGCGAGTGAGCCCCCGCGCGGGGCCCCCCGCCGCGCCCGACGGCGACGCGCGGACGGGGGTGATCCACGCCGGCTCCTCGTGGTAATCGAGGGCGCATGCGCGCACCTCTCTACTCGGCCGCCCTCGTCGTCCTCGTCTCGTCCGTGCTCGGCGGACTCGCCTGCTCGAAGAAGGTCGAAGAGCTGCCGCCCAGCGACTACGCGCCCGCGTCGGCCGCGCCGCTGCCGCCCGGCCCGGACACCCTGGAGAAGGTCGACGAGGTCGTCGGCGCCGGGCAGGAGGCGAAGCCCGGCGACAAGGTGAAGGTCCACTACACGGGCACGCTGATGAACGGCAAGCAGTTCGACAGCTCCGTCGGCAAGGCCCCCTTCGAGTTCGAGCTCGGCAAGGGCGGCGTCATCAAGGGTTGGGACGAGGGCGTCCCGGGCATGAAGGTGGGCGGCAAGCGCAAGCTCACCATCCCGTGGCAGATGGCGTACGGCGAGGCGGGCAGCGGCGACAAGATCCCGCCGAAGGCCGCGCTGAAGTTCGACATCGAGCTGCTCGAGATCGTCGGCGCCGACGCGGGCGCGGCGAAGAAGTAGGGACCTCGCTCGGCCGGCGGGAAGTCGATGTAGACTGCGGGCCGATGCCTTCGCGCCGCGCCGCCTCGTTCGCCGCCTTCGCGCTCGCCTGCGCGAGCGCCTCGTGCGCGGCGCTCCTCGGCTTCGAGCGCCTCTCGGCGGACGATCTCGACGGCGGCGTCGCAGAGGCCGGCCCCGACGGTCCCGAGGAGGTCGACGCCGGCGACGAGGGCGGCCCGTGCAGGGAGCTCGGCGTCCCCGGGCCGCCCGCCGACGCCGCGCCGGGGGACGTGCCGCCCGTGCTCGGCGCGCTCCGCCTGCTCGACTTCGGCCTCGAGGTCGACGGCGGCCGGCCGCAGATCCCCGGCCTCAACCTCGACCTCACGTGCTCGGTCGACGTCGCGTCGAGCAGCTGTACGACCAAGCTCCTGCCGACGACCTTCGAGACGCACGCCAAGGACAAGAGCGCGACCGGCATCGACAACGCGGGCTTCAGCCTCATCGAGTACCTCTCGCGCCTCAGCGACGTCCTCAGCGCCAAGGCGTTCAACGAGGGCCTCCAGGCCGGCCTCTACGGCGCGGTGCTCCGCGTCCAGGGCTGGAACGGCCTGCCCGACGACGACGCCGTGCAGGTCGAGGTCTTCCCGGCGATCGGGTTCGAGCGCAACGGGGACGGCGGGACGCGGCCGGCGTTCGACGAGCACGACGAGTGGAAGCTCGACAGCCGCTTCCAGGTCGGCGGCGTGCTCGAGGCGTCGACGATCCGATCCGACCGCGCGTGGGTGACCGGCGGGCGCGCCGTCGCGCGCTTCAAGGAGATCACGCTCCTCTTGTTGCTCTCCGACGACCCCAAGCCGTTCGAGGTCCGCATGACCGACGCGGTGCTCAGCGCCACGATCGGGACCGACGCGGCGGGCAGGCGCGCGCTCCGCGACGGCGTCGTCGCGGGGCGCTGGAAGACGTCCGATTTCCTCGGCCAGGTCCGGACGATCTACCTGGCCGACTCGAACGGCCTCGTCGACACGACCCTCTGCGACAAGGTCTCGGGGGCGACGCTGATCTACACCGGCGTCAAGGCGACGATCTGCGACGGGCGCGACATCCGCTCCGACAGCGAGGACAACAAGGACCTCCCCTGCGACGCGGTCTCCGCGGCCGCGCGGGTCGAGGCGTACGCGATCGACAAGCTCGGCGCGTTCGAGGCGTCGTTCGACGGCGGCGGGCGCTGCGAGGATCCGGCGATCCCGCTCGGCGACGACTGCCCGCCCTGACCGCGCGGCGATCGCGCGAGGCTCAGGGGCGGCCGCCGGCTCAGGGGCAGCCGCCGGCGATGAGCGGGCGGAGGAGCACCGCCGGATCGGCGTGCGGCGGCGACGACGCCGCGAGCGGGCGCACGCGCTCGAGCGTCCTCAGCATGCGCGGGAAGCTCCCCCGGCACGTGGCGAGGAGCTCCGCGAGCTCGGGCTTGCCCGAGCCGTAGGTCTTGTACTGGATGAGCGTCGCGTTCGTCACCGGCCGCTTGATCTCGAGCTCGGCGCGGAGCCGGTCCGTGATGCGCTTCTTCTCGGCGAGCTTGTCCTCGCGCGGCCGCTTCGACGCGTAGAGCGCGGCGAGCTCGGCGTACGCGGCCTTCATCACCCGACCGCGCCGGGCGGCGCGCGCGCGCGTCTCGAGGAACGTCGCCTTCTCGTCGGACCCCGGCCCGACGGTCTCGTCGAGGTACTTGGCGGCGAGCTCGTCGCCGAAGAACGACGCGACGCTCTCGTTGAGCGTGCTCTGGTTCGGGACGTAAAACGTCGCGTGGAGGGTCTCGTGGAGGATCACGTCCGCGAGATCGCCGAGCGCGTCGTCGCCGTCCGAGATCATCGTCGAGAGGATCGGATCGTCGAACCAGCCGAGCGTCGAGTACGCCTGGGACGGCCGGAGGTCGACGTCCCAGCCCTTCCTCGCGAGCTCGTCGGCGTAGCTCTTCGCCTCGCTCCGGTCGAACCAGCCTGTGTACGTGATGCTCCCGACGATCGGGAAGCGCCAGGCGCGCGGGCGGAACGCGAGCGGGTGGCACGCGCTGACGACCCACACGACCGCGGGCCGGTTGATCCAGACGTAGCGCTCGTAGTTGTCGGTGCGGGCGAGCCCGAAGCGCTCGCCGAACGCCTTGATCGGCGCGACGTGCGCCAGGAGCTCGCGGGTGCGCTTGTCGAGGTGCCCCTCGCGGACGACCTCGTCGATCGCGATCCCGCGGCGGTTCAGGTCCTCCTGGCCGGCGGCCGCCTGCGTGACGTAGCGCACCGGCAGGCAGCCCGACGCGAGCAGGGCGAGGACGAGGACGACGAGGCGCGCGGCGCGCATGGGGGTCGCTGATGCTCGCACCGGACGCGCGCACGCGCCAGCGCCCGAAACGCCTGAGGTCGCCGCGGCGCCGCGCCCGCCGCGTCCGTCGTCCACCGCGCCCCGCCGCTCACCGCGCGCGGGCACGCGTCCTGCGTCGAGCGGCGGCTCGATGAAGCCCACCACGCTCGCCCTCGTCGTCACGACCGCGGCGCTGTGCGCCTGCGAACGGCGCGGCCCCGCCGTGAGCGCCGACGCCTCGACGACG